>JANPKW010000074.1:0-6402 GCA_031426255.1 Gemmatimonadaceae bacterium
CCATCTGCGGCATGCACGCGCGATGAGCACCGCCGCAAGGAGCAGGAACCATGCGCCCAATTCGACGTAGCTCTCGTCCCAGCGGAGCCATGACATGAGCCAGAAGGCGGCGTTGATCGCAACGGTCACGGCCCCCCACCAGATCAGATGGAGAAGCCAGCGAGCACCGCATTCTGGAGGTCATCGTCGTCGCGGATACCGCCGCGGCGTGACGAACTGGCTTCTCGCTCGTTGTGGCGCAGACTCTGCTGGCAGACCTGGCGAATCAAGTAATGACGGACCTGCAAGGCGACGACGACGATGGACAAGAAGGACAGCAGCCGGTCAACTCGGCGGCAAGTCGTCGTGCCTGTGCATTACAGAGTCGATCGTCGTTCCGTTTACAAAATGCACGACGCGTTTACGAGCCAAGCGCAGCTCACTTACCGACCTTCGTCACCGTCTCAATAATCTTCTCCATCTCGGACTCGTATCGACCAGTGGATACGCACTCAACTCGTACCATTCGAAACAAGCCTTCCTTCTCCGGATACTCCGACAAAAAGCGCATTGTGACACGTAGAGCAGAGCCACCAGATGACGGCGTGACAAAGACGTTGAAGGACGCTTGAGTTATCGCAAGAGGGCGAGCATCCTTCACTCCGGTTGCGTACGATCCGCAGTCCGCATACACCGGCTTCGTCAGAACCACTCCGCGCCGCAACATTTGGGTTCGGCCAAGAGAGTCGAGGACAACCATGCGAGTAGGGAGGCTGGCAGAGGCCATCTCAGCGACGATGATGCCGGACGCCTTCTCAATGGTGCGAATAGCGATGCTGTTCTGGGCGAAATAGCTGATTACAGCAGACCACGTTGAATCAAACGGCGCATCTACCGCAGTCGGGGTTCTCGGAGAAAGCGCTGCATAAGGCGGCACGAAGCGTCGCGTGCTCGCACAGCTGGCGGATACAAATACAGTCAGAACGAGCAGGCTGCGCTGCAAAGCAATGGGCACTCCGAACACCATTTCGGGTCTCTTTCGGCTAATGGTCAATTTTCGCACCGTTCATCCTATCGCGCGATACTTCGATAGCGGAAGCAAACCCGATTACCCTGCAGCGCGAGGGTCTTGCGGGGTGGGGCGTCGCTGGTGACGCCTCAAGGACGCCACGACGCATCTCGGTAAGTACGCATCGCCGGAATGTTCCGCGCCGTAGTCAACGACGAACCGCTATCGCCTCGTCTCCGCCATCAGATTGTCTTGATGCTGTTTTCAGTCGTTTCAGGCGCTGCCGGAGTACTACCGCATTTGTCCGGTAATCGACTCGACGCATACGACCATAGGGTGCATGTTGAAAGCAACCCGCGCCGTGGAGAACTTTTGCTGAATGCCATCCGCCGACTGTTCCAGAAGCCCGCCCCCCTTTCGCCGAAAGAGGCGGCAGCTCGAGAGGCGAGTGCGATGCTAGCATGGTGGCTACTCGGCTTTAGCGATGCTGGTTATGCGCTCTCGGTGAACACGAACCTTCATCTGCGCACTCTTGAGATGCACACTGATGGAATGTCGTCAACTCATAGCTGTGCGGAACTGGTGAATTTCCTTGTTGGCGACCTTATCGCAGCGGCATCGCCGGAAGATCGCGCGGCGGTCCTCGCGCTCATTCGCTCGCCTGGGCACACCGAAGCGATGCTCTCTCAGCCGAATGGCGAGATCGTCATGCCTCTAGACGTCGGTGGGTTGGAGATGCTCTCGCTTCTCAACGATGACCGAACGAGGGCGGCAATGTGTGAGAAGCTGCGCGCCCGCCGTGAGGCGTCGGGCCTTACAGGAGCCGCGCTAATGCTTTACGCCGCAATTCATCACGTTACAGATCGAATGCAACTCGCCCTTAGTCGCGAGCGGACGGAAGCTATGGAATACCTGTACAGCCGGCTCTTCGTGGAGATTCGGAACTCTTTGCTTGGCCTTTCTGCTGATGAACGGCACAAGGAGCACTTTCTCACAGCTATCGACGACGCCTACCTTAACTCGCAGGTCGACGATTCCTCCGAAGATCTTGATGACCTCCTTGAGGAGCCGCTCGACAAGGCGGGAGATGACGGGCTCTCGCAACGACAGTAGTAAAGGCATCAGTGGACAGGTTTAACTGACAGCATCTGCAGAGTTGTCTTCTAAATCGTAGCTGATTCTGCAGCTACCAGACCCGAGGACGTCCCGCACCCCTAACGCGTCCCGGGCACGGGTTAAATGCCACTGTGACTGGATAAAGTCGGCGGAGGCTACCGCACTCTTTTCGCCTGACGCAATGGACGCAGGATCAGCACGGCGAGCTGCCAGCGTTCCTCGCGAGTGAGCGGCTGATCAGTGATCAGAGCGAGGAGCAGTTGAGACAAGCGCACACCGAAGGCTGCGGAAGGGCGTCACAGGGGCGTCAATGTGTAACGCGTGCTCGCGCCGCCCAATTATTCGAGCGTCGCTGCTCCCCTGCTCGGATCAGGAAGTATGCCCATCAAAGCATTTCTTAGACTGGCGGACGTTCTCACGCCAGTAGTGGCAATGCGACGGTAATTATCAAGCGACACACCAAGAACGCTCGCCGCCACGCCGACCGCGCCCTTGTTTCGCAGTGCTCGCAGGATCTGAGCATGCGACGCCGATGCAATCGCGTCGTCAACAAGCTTTGCTGCCGCGAGATACGCAGCGGTCGCATCCGTAGTAATGATGCTACTGAGCACTCCAGAGTAAAACTCGCCATCATTCCTGCTGACGATCGATGCGCCTCTGAACTTACGCTTCACGCTGTGCAACGCGCGCTTCGAAATGATCAAATCGCGCTGACTGGTCAGTATGCCCGATAGCTTAGTAGTTGCTTGCAACAGTTTCGCCTTCGCGTCGCTTTCGTCGAAAGTGAGTTGGGTCGCGACATACCGAAACACGGGCTCAGACGCGAAAACATTCTCGACCTGTGCCACACCTAACGCAAGCACGCCTTGACTTCTTAGGGCTCGCAGCTCGACGTCGTCTCTGTCGTCAAGATCGATTATTCCGACTACTGCAGAGCGGTGTAAACTAGCGTGCGTCCGAAAGGTCTGCACCGCTTGAATCACCGAATCGCACTTACCTGCAGGCACTATGAAGTGCGTCGGGTACGCAGCCCTATACAGCTCTTCGTCAAGATTTCCTGCCGTACCTTCGACGAAGATCGTATCTCGGCGCGAGCCTAGTACCGTGAGCACGATCGCTTCTGGTATCTGAGTATCCCGCGGTACGATCTGCCAGTCCCATGTTGGACCTGAGACTTCCATTCCCTTAACAATTGCGCACGAAGCACGTGTCCTTGAGGCGGCGAATGCCAAATTGTGCGTGATGTATATGAACCCAACATCCGGTCGTACCGCTTCCAGCTCATCCCAAAGTGGCGTTTGGATTGATTCGTGAAGGTGCAGTTCTGGCTCATCGATCAGAAGCGTCACGCCTGGCGGCGCGAGGAGGGCGTGTGCGATGAAGTAAAGCACTGTCCGCTCGCCGTCACTCATGTACGTCGCCGAGTACTCGTGCGAACCACCACGCCGAGCAAGCAGCCTGTATTGCTCGACAGCAATTTCCCGACCTGGCATCAGCACCGCCCATAGGCGCTGAAGCTGCTCAAGCTTGCTCTCTTTTCGTACCATGAGCTGCGGCTCGCCAGTCGGAACAGATCCGTACATCGCAATGGCTTCTGCGTCGCGGTCCGCAAATAGAGCAGTGAGGACCGGAAGAAAGTCATCTAGAGTTCCGATTACGCCGTCTTCGGCGATTCTGGAGTTCGCGAGCATAATCGGTCCGGACCCTCCACGCTCGAGAGAGCGCTCTGCGTCTTCGCGAGCTGCGCGCTGTGCACCATCGTTCAGCCGGGTAGAGCGGTTTGCTGAGATCCTGCGAACACTTCGTGTGTCATGACGCGGACTGTTGAGCGTCGGAGCGTTCTGCTCGATCCACAATCCCAGTCGCGATTTGCCGGAACCGTTGGCGCCCACAATCACAAGAGCCTGCTCGTACGGTATGTGGGTGATCGGAGACGGATCAGACGACGCGTTCGGCATACGAAGATGTTTGCTCATCGTTCTTTCTCGCGAAGATATAGGTTCGGGTGACCCGTTGGGTGACCGTGCACAGGACACAAAAAGGCCCTGCCAAGTTCGACAGGGCCCTCCATGACAACTTGTTATATACCAAGTACTGCCAAAGCGGGAGACGGGACTCGAACCCGCGACCTTCAGCTTGGGAAGCTTGACGCCACGGCGTGCAGATGATTCCGCAGGATTCCAAAACCATGTTATCGTAGAGGGAAAGCGATTCCCGCGCGTTCCGGTCGCATTCGCTAAATTCCGCCGTATTGGTTACCCGCTGGTTACCACGGCTACTGAGGTAACCAGCAGCCCCTCAACCGGACAACCGAAATGCGCGGCAAGATTACGAAGCGAACGGTGGACGCTCTGAAGCCCGATCCTGCGAGCGACGTGTTCGTCTGGGACAAGGAGGCGAAGGGGTTCGGCGTTCGGGTCAAGCCAAGTGGATCGCGCTCGTTCGTATTGTCGTACTACGCCCCTGGACTGCATCAGAAGCGCAGAAGGATGACGATCGGAGCGTATGGCCCGCTCACGGTTGATGAGGCGCGGAGAAGGGCTCTGGATCTCCTGGCGAGAATTGCCAGTGGCGAAGATCCCGCGATGACAGCGGCCGACCAGCGCCGGGCGATTCAAGATGAGACCGTCGCTTCACTCTTCCCGCTTTATCTGCAGGATGGGATGGACCTACGCCGTCCAGGCACCCTTAATAACTACGAGATTCTCGGCCGACTCCACATCCTGCCAGCACTCGGACATCTGCCGGTAGCGCGGGTTACCAGCAAGGATGTGACAGAGCTTCATCGATCGATGCGGGCGAACCCGACCAACGCGAATCGAGTCGTCCAGCTCATCAAGGCATTCTTCTATTGGCTTGAACGCCAAGAAGTTTTCGGGGGCCAGAACCCGGCGATGAAGACGGAACGCTACCCCGAAAAAGTGCGCGAGCGCTTCTTAACCGTCGAAGAGACAGCGAGACTCGGCGAGGCCCTCCGGATCGCAGAGACGCAGGGGCTCGAACCGGCCCCGCAGCATCGTAGGCCGACCAGCAGCAAGCGAGCCCGGAACGCGGGGATGTTCTCGGCTGAAGCGCAACCCGCCAACCCGACCGCTGTCGCCGCACTGCGCCTTCTCATTTTAACCGGCTGGCGCGAAAGGGAGGCGCTCACGCTACGGTGGGACGCCGTCAATTTCGAAACCAACACAGCCACCCTCGATGAAACGAAGGCCGGGCGAAGTGTCCGCTCACTCTCCGCTGCCGCACTCGACCTAATCGCCGGTCAGCCTCGGCTTACCAACTCAGAGTTCGTATTCCCCGGGAAGGTCTCTGGAAAGCCTTTGCAAGAGATCCAGCGCCTATGGTACTCCGTTCGACACGCGGCTGGACTCGATGGGGTCCGACTTCACGATCTTCGCCACAGTGTAGCGTCTACGGCCGCAGCGCAGGGCCATTCGCTATTCCTCATTGGTAAGCTGCTCGGGCATAAAGATCTTCGAAGTACTGCTAGGTACGCGCATTTGGCTGACGACGCCCGGAAAGCGATGGCTGACAGCGTGGCAGGTGCGATCAGCACCGCGCTGAGCGGCGGGAAACGCCTCGGCAGCAACGCAGAGTCACAGTCATCGATCACGGATAACGCCGAGAAAACGCTGACTCTGCGAGCCTCAGCGGGACGACGATGATCGTATCTGCTGCGCACCGAATTTGTGTGGCATCACTCAATTACCTGAAAGGACTCCAGAGAAGTGACCCGAAGCTGAGTCTTCATCTCTCGTGCCTTACCTAGCACGCGAACGGACTTACCCGCGGTGTGTGCCTGACTGGCATAGGCATAGTCCGCGCGCGTGAGCTTCAGAGCCACGAGGACCACATTGTGGTCACTGTCGACACCACGAATCAAGACGTGGTTGTTATTGCCGCTTGGGTTACGTGATCGAAGCTCAACAATTCTTCCCAAGACGCTGATGTCCTTCTCTGCGGAATAGATGGCACGGGCATACTTCACATATTCGGCGAAGCCGACCAATCTTGGCTCCGTAATTTCGCCAGAGCGTACGATGCTATTTGTGTTCGAGCTTAGGAAGCGGAAGTTTACTGCGCTTGCTTTGGTGCGCTGAAGTAGATCTGACAGATCGCCTAAGACATCAACAGTGACTACCGACGCGTGCGCCTCAAGCCCTGACGACGTCATCAGATGACTCGGATCGGCGGTAAGCAATCGAGAAAAGGCGAACTCGACGATCTCCGTAAACCTGCGAGTCACGTCAGAAGCGACTATGCCAGATTCTCTGAAAACTGTCGGCTCCTCAAGCCGC
>JANPKW010000075.1:0-83177 GCA_031426255.1 Gemmatimonadaceae bacterium
GCGACCATCGCTAGCCACGAGCGGTAGCTGTTTGCTATCTGTAATAGGCCTCGCGTTTCTCATGTCCATTTGACTGCAACTACACGGGGAAAGGAGTTTTTGAAGTGCCAGGAATTATTTAAGGAGATGCCGGAGTTGTCACGCGACGAACCGGGGCTTCAAACGTTTCCTTTTTAGGGTTTAACTTCGGTCCGCCCGCAGGGCGTGTGTGATCAAGGCTGGCCATGCTTTGGCGTAGTTCCGCAGTTCCCCTAAAAAAGATCGCGGTTCGTGGATCGATGATGACGCTCGCAATACCGGCATCCCCTTCAATAACTCCTGGCACTTCTAAACCTCCTTTCCTCGTGTAGTTCGGGCCACTGTCCCAAACAGGCATGGTCTGAACTACGCAGGGAAAGGAGTTTTTGAAGTGCCAGGAGTTATTGAAGGAGATGCTGGATCGTAACGCGATGGATTCCGGATTTCAGGCTTTCCTCGTTGAAGTTGAAGATCAACCCTCTTCGAAGTCGTGCATGTCGCAGATAGGTCCGGAGTTGCGCCTTGTGGACCGGCAAGACTTTCTCGATCACCTTCAGCTCTACGATCAGTTGGCCACTGACAAGCAAGTCGACCTTGTACGCTTTCTCCAGCGTCAGGGATTTGT
Source organism: Gemmatimonadaceae bacterium (assembly GCA_031426255.1). Taxonomy (GTDB): domain Bacteria; phylum Gemmatimonadota; class Gemmatimonadetes; order Gemmatimonadales; family Gemmatimonadaceae; genus UBA4720. The sequence continues at coordinate 644 of JANPKW010000075.1, forward strand.
ACTGGATCGGGAGTAGCAGCTGTCGGGTGAATGGGATCTTTAGCTGGCTCAGCTCGTAGCTGAGGCACTCTTCATAGGTCGATTCAAGAAGCCCTGGACCAAGCTGTGAGTGAACTTCGAGAGCGGAACCAATAATACGATGGGATAACTCATCGGCTTCACCGCTATGCATTACACGATCAAGGTTTGTCATGCCTTAACGGTGGGGCGCCGTGCCCAAGAAAAGATCACCAATCGAGGACGTCCACCATCGATTCCTCGCGCGGCCTCAACACCTCCTTTCCCCGTGCAGTTCTCAGTGGGGGACCCGCGATCAGGGCCAGTTGAACACGGAGGTTGGGACCGATCGCTCACGGTTGCGATTGACATCCCCCGGCTCTTTCCAGAACACACGCGAGAAGTCACGACTCACCAAGCGAAAACGAAGGCGGGCGCCGGTGCTCTGGTCGAGCGGATACGCAACATCGAGCCGCCACATTCTCTGCGAACGCTGCGGGACTGACGCGAGGATCGAAAAACCTGCAGTCGCGTTGATGTCGGTGGTCACGCCAAACGGCACATCGCCCCGCCAGAGCTTCGCCACATCCGCGAAGGGCGCGATACCCACCGACGCGAGTTCCTTGAAATGACCAATGAATATCCGGTCCTCGAGGCGAAGCACCGCGCGCCGTCCACCTGCCAGCCACGAATCACGGTATCCGCGCGGCCCGCCGTCCCTGTCGGCAAGCGTGAGCTGGAACGGAATGCGCTGCCTCCACCCGCCGCTCCACTCGAGGCTTGTAAGGAAAGTGTGCCGGGGCGCGGGTTTCAGATATGTGGCGAAGCGGCCGCTTCCAAGCACTCCATCCCATCGGTTCGAGTCCGAATGCCGGCGCCCTTCGAAGGTTGTTTCGAGTGCCGCGAACGCCGCCGGCGTGCCTGCACCGAGATACACATTTGCCGACGCGAATACGTCGCTTTCCATGCCCCCGAACAACCCAACGCCCCGGCCGAGCACTGTTGCGATCTCGAAGCCCTGGCGCATGTCCTGATTGCCGTCCAATGACTCGAACCCTGTGACGCGCAGGTATTTGATGTCACGAAGACCTGCCAATGCATTGATACGCGTAATGCTGTGACGGCCGTAGAGATCCCTGAGTATACTCGAGGTATCCGCCGAGGTCTCGCCATTGAGGATTCGCACAGCCTCGTCGTGGGGCATCTCGTCCTCGTACGAAATCGAGCCACCGACGAGTGCAAGTTTCCCCGGCGGCCCGATCCTGACCACACCCCCAATGTCGCCGAATGATCTCTGCAGCATGACTGCCGCAGGCAGCTGCTCCGGGCGGCGGAAGTACCGGTAGTCCTCACGCGAGCCAGCGGTGGTGCGCCACGATATCCGCTGGAGATCAGTGAAGAACGGATGACTGAGCTCCATCTCCCAGTTGCCACCGAGCTCATTGCGCGCTCCCTCGACGCGCATGTGCCACGGCCGTCCAAGGAACTGGTAGTCAAGAATCCGTGCGGAGAAATTGTCGCGAAAGTCTTCGCTGTATCTCCACTGACCAACAACGGAGATCCCCTCTCCCAACAGGTTTTCTTCGCCGAGTCTGGCGCTTCGGAGATAAGGAGTGGCGCCAGAGCCGCCGCCGCCGATCAGCAGGGAAATTTCGTCGACAGTTACGACTGACAGATAGACGCCGCCCGCATCATCAGGGAAAACGCTGATCGTCGCATCAGCGAGATAGGGTTGAGCGCGAAGAAGGCGCTCGGATTCTGATCGTCGCATCTCGCTGCATGCCATGCCTGGGCGCAGCGCGAGGAAATTCGTGACGATGCCAGGGTTGGTCGTCGCATGCAGATCAGTCAACTGTCGAGTGAGCCGCCGCTGATACCCTGAGCCCTTCACCTCGAAGGGCGGTCGCGCGCTTACCTCGATACGACTGATGATCTGGCCCTTGCAGGGCACAGATGCCCCATCCAGACTTTGAGCAGCGGCAAAAACCGGCGCAGCCAGCGCCGACCCCGCGAGAAGAAAATTGAACCCAACGGATTTCAACTTGTCATCCACACTTGCCCAAAGTGTTAGTGGATCGCGGCCTGATCGCGCCGCACGATCTTCCATTACCGTCGCTGTCTCATCGACGTCCGACAACTCGCTTGGCGGAGCCCATCGCGTCCGGCTCAACAGCGCGTACATCCGGGCCCTCGAGAGTGCAGGCCTCGTACCAGTGATCGTGCCCCCGCTTTCCAGCGACACCGCAGCGCGCGCGATCCTCTCGCGAGTGGACGGCCTAGTTCTCACAGGCGGCGAAGATGTCGATCCGTCACGCTACGGACAACCCCGCCTTCCCGAATGTGGAGTAGTGAACGCTGCAAGAGATAACACCGAGATCGCACTGGTTCGAGCAGCACGCGAGCTCAACAAGCCGATCCTTGCGATCTGCCGCGGCCCTCAGCTTCTGAACGTTGCGCTAGGCGGGACTCTGTTCCAGGACATTCCCAGTCAGATTCCCGGCGCTCTCGAGCACAATCCCAGAAATGAAAGATCATCGCGTGTTCATCCGGTAGAAATCGAAGAAGGATCTCTCATCGCGAACGCAATCGAATCGACTTCGATTTCCGTCAACTCCTTTCATCACCAGAGTGTCGAAAAAGTTGCACCGGGACTCCGCCCTACTGCTTTTGCGCCCGATGGAGTGATCGAAGGGCTCGAATCGACTACCCCGGGCTGGTGGGTAATTGCGGTTCAATGGCATCCCGAAGAGATGAACGACTCACCTGACCCCTGGGATCGCGGACTCTTCACGGCGTTCGCCGACCGACTCAGCACGGGGTGAAAAGGCTTCGGGTCGTACACGTAGATTCGGGAGCAAGCTGGCGCGGCGGACAACGACAGGCATTTCTGCTCGCAACTGGATTGAGGGACCGCGGGCACGAGCCCTTGCTGATCGGTGTGCCGCATTCGCCACTGGTCGACAGGGCTCGGGCGGCCGGGCTGGCCGTTGCCGCTACGAGAATGCGCGCTGACTGGGATTTTCGGGCTGCGCAGAAAATCCGCGCGAGAGTCCGCGCGTGGAACGCAGACCTGGTTCATGCGCACGATGCACGCTCGCACGCCCTCTCGATGCTGGCGCTGCTCGGGCAAAATCGCGTCCCCCTCATCGTCACCCGTCGAGTCCCCTTCACGCCGCGCTCGGCCCGGCTCAAGTACGGCGAAAGGATCGCACGATTCATCGCGATCTCTCACGCGGTTCGTATTGCCATGGTCGACGGAGGTATCGATGGAGAGCGGATCGATGTAGTCCATTCGGGTATCGCTTTGCCCACGGGGACGGTCACTCCAAGAGATTGGCGCGGTGAGCGCGGGTGGACTGAGGATACCGTTGTGCTGGGCGTCGTCGGCGCGATGACGGCGGAGAAAGGAGTCGACCTGCTGGAATCGCTTGGAAACCACCTTCCCGAGGCCGCGAGGTCCAGAGCACGCATCGTCATGCTGGGCGGAGCTTCGTCAGGGTCGGCAAGTTTTGCCGGAATACCGGGATGGCGGGCGGGATTCATTGCCGATATCGCGCCCGCAGTGGCCGGTCTCGATGTACTCATTCACCCGTCGCGGGCTGAGGGGCTGGGGACCGCGGTGCTCGACGCAATGGCTGTTGGCGTACCACCACTCGCATTTGCGGTCGGCGGCCTGACTGAGGTCATTGAAGATGGTGAAAGCGGGATTCTGGTGCCGGCTGGTGACGTAACAGCCTTCGCCGGGGCGTGCACCCGCCTCATCCTGGAGCCGGAACTGCGAGACCGCCTCGGCAAAGGGGCCGCAGGACGGGCGCAATCCTTTGACGCTCTTGAAATGACCAAAGGAGTGGAAGCGGTGTATCACCGCGTGCTGCGAGGGTAGCGACAGCCTTCAGGTGTCATCTATCTTGCGGCGCACCCAGATCCCGGACCCAGGCTGATACTTGCTGTACATCTGCATCCCCTCGCACAACGAAGCTCCTACCATCGGCGTACTGCTCTGGCGCATCCGCAAGGTGTTTCAGAATTACTCGCGCGAATACGAGATTCTTGTCTACGACGACGCGAGCACCGATGGCACGTCGGAGGTGCTTGCGCCGTACGCCGAAGTCGCCCCGCTGACGGTAATACGGGGGGAAACTCGTAAGGGATACGGAAAGGCGCTGGAGATTCTTGCCCGCGAAGCTTCGAGACGCACGAAATATCCGCGTCGCGATGCGATGATTGTCATGCAGGGCGATTTCACGGACCAGCCCGAGAGCCTTCCTGAGCTGGTGAAGCGCTTTGAGGGCGGCGCCGATGTCGTGTTGGCGGATCGGGGAACCGAAGGCGAGCCACAAGGAGTGCACCGCCTGCGCCAGCTCGCGCCGTGGGCCCTCAGGTTTTCGGTTTCCATTCAGGGCGTTGGTGATCCGTATTCCTCGTTCAGGCTCTATCGCATCTCGCTGCTTCGCGACCTGTTCAAGTCACTTGGCGACAAGCCGCTGATTACCAGCGATGGCTGGTCGGCAAATGTTGAATTATTGATGCAGACGATGCCGGTGGCGCGTCGCGTCGAGAGCGTTACGATCGAGCGGAGATACGACTTGCGCACGCGCGCCAGCCGCGTCAGGCCGTTTGCTGACGCGATGAACATTTTCCGTTTCGGGCGAACAGTGCGCGGTCGGCGTATTGCACCCCCTGCCCCGCCGGCGCAGTCGGAGAAGCAGGCTCCCGGGAATCGCGGGGCGGCGCAGGCACAGGCATCTACATGAGGGGCCATGCAAGGCGCGCGGCGATCCTTGCGATCTCCGCGGCCGCAGCCTTCGCCGGTTCCTCGCAGCGAAGTGCTGTCGCTCAGTCACCGGCAGCAGCTTTTCCGGTCGTCAGGCCCGATGTCGCATCGGTCCCGTTCGGAGTCGGGGAAAAATCGAAATTCGAGGTTCGGTTCGGCGCAGTTCGCGTCGGAACGGGATCGCTCGAGCTGGTTGGAGTCGAAAGTGTTCGCGGCCGTAGCGCGTACCACACGCAGTTTACGGTTCAGGGCGGTACTTTTTTTTACCGTGTCAACGACGTCTACCAGAGCTGGATCGACAGGGAAAATCTTCATTCGCTGATGTTCATCCGTCAGATAGAGGAGGGTACGCGCCGGCGAACTCAGAGCTTCGAGATCATTCCGGAGCGCGGTATCTACATCGAGCGCACGCGGCAGAAGACGGAGACGGAAAAAACTGTCGCTGAGCCGCTCGATGAGGGCGCATTCCTTTATTTCGTACGCACGATTCCGCTGAAGGTTGGCGAAACGTACGACTTCAATCGCTACTTCATGCCGGATCGCAATCCGGTGCGACTGACTGTGCTCAGAAAGGAGCGCATCACCGTTCCGGCCGGGTCGTTCAACGCGATTGTAATACGCCCGGTAATCAAGACTTCCGGAATTTTTTCCGAGAAGGGACAGGCGGAGGTCTGGCTCTCTGACGATAGTTCGCGCAAGCTTCTGCAGGTGAAATCGCGACTTTCGTTCGGCTCCCTCAACCTTTACCTGACATCGTACACTCCTCCTCAGGACCCGGCGACGAACCGCCGCTAGGCGGGCAATCCGCGTATGCGGCCGGTGAAGCTGACCTGTCCCGCGTCCGTACAGTACCCATCGAGCGTCGGCCGAACAAGGTGAGAACGGAAGAGTTCGCATCGCCGCCGCGCGCCGATCGCTCGTTCAGCGCCTTCGTCAAGGCATTGCCTGACGTGCTTGTCGCGGGCGATTTCCGCTCGGTTGTCCAGGCTGTCGTCGATGCGCATCGGGGTGGCCACGCGGTAGTCGTAATGTTCGGTGGTCATATCGTGAAGACCGGCGTCGCGCCGCTGCTCATAGAGCTGATGGAGCGCGGGATCATCAGCCATCTCGCAACGAACGGATCGGGTGCGATCCATGACTACGAGATTGCGAGATTTGGCGCCACATCGGAAGACGTTGCCCGCGGGCTCGTGGACGGCACGTTCGGAATGGCCGAAGAAACGGGTCGCGGGATGAACGAAGCGTTCACGCGTGGAATGCAGCAGGGATGGGGAATGGGAGAGTCGCTCGCAAGAGCGCTAGTCGACGAGCCGGATCTTGCGCACGGTGAAATGTCGCTGCTGCTGGCAGCGCACCGGCTCGGGGTACCGCTTACGGTTCATGCTGCGCTTGGAGCCGAGATAATTCATCAGCATCCGCTTGCCAATGGTGCTGCGATCGGTGACACAAGTCACCGCGACTTCAGAAGACTCGCCGGAACACTGCCACGCCTGCACGGCGGTGGAGTTGTTCTCAATCTCGGAAGCGCGGTGATCATGCCTGAGGTCTTTCTGAAAGCGCTCACGATCGCGCGCAACCTCAACGACCGCAGACCGACTGATTTCACGACGTGTGATCTCGACATGCAGCGTCACTACCGCACGAGAATGAACGTTGTCACGCGGCCGGTGATGGCCGGAGGAAAGGGCTATGAAATAACAGGGCACCATGAAATCATGGTGCCCTTGTTGACTTGGGCGATCATCGATCGCCTCGAAAATGTTTAATCTCGAAACTGGGCTTTTTCTCGAAACTGGGCCCTTGGTTTCCTATGGCAAAGCCCTTAGTCGCAAGTCCCGAGTTATGGTTTTGAGTCTTGAGTTTGCATATCAGTTTTGAGTTTGCATACCCAGTTTCGAGCTTAATACCTGTCGACGCTCGTACCTGACCAGCGCTCGCGCAGCTTCCGCGCGGTCTCCGGACTTGCGATGCGAATCGCGAGGTAAGCGATTCCGCCAACGATCAGCGCCTTGATCGCAAAGCCAAGCAGCATGAACGTGAGGCCGATGAGCCCGCCAAAAATTTTGAAGACGAAGCCCAGCGCAAAGATGCCGAGCATCACCAGAATGCCTGTCATGAGAATCGTGCGAAGCATCGATCTTTCTCCGAAACGGTGGATGATCATCTTACGTGACGCGGGCATTCCGGGTTTCACGCTGATGTGCGGCATCAGGTTGTCTGCGTTCGCGTGAGGAATCCGGATGTTGTCATCGCAGGCGCGGGCATCATTGGTCTGTGCTCAGCAACAGCGATTGCACGCCGGGGCCTCACCGTAGCCCTCGTCGGTAATCCGCGCAGCGGTGAAGCGTCAGTCGCGGCCGCAGGCATGCTCGCACCCTCGGTCGAGAAATCGTCGGGCCCGGCGCATCGGTTCGCTCTTGCCGCTCGCGACTTATATCCGGCGTATCTCGAAGACCTTGCCGAACACACTGGCCTCCGCGTGCCGCTGAATACGCTTGGTGTGCTTCAGGTTGCGCTGTCATCCAAAGGGGTCAGCGGACTTCGCAAAACGGCTCCTCCCGAGGCGTCCTGGATCGACCGTGAAACTCTCAGGGATCTCGAGCCCACCCTGGGCCATGCGCACGGCGCCTTGTTGAACCCCGGTGACGGCTCTGTCGACAACGTCGTGCTGCTTGCTGCTCTCGAGGAGCTGGTGCGTCGCGAGCCCCGCATTACGCCGGTTGGAGATGCGGTAACAGGAATTACCGCGATTGATGCTTCAGTGACCGTAAGCCTCCGATCCGGCGCTTCCATTACAACCGGATACCTGGTCGTGGCCGCGGGAGCGTGGGCTTCCCAGATCGCCGGCGCCTCATATCTGACAGCCGTCATGCCATCGAGGGGGCAGCTCGTTTCTTACGATGCGATCGGCCTCCGCCACGTCAGTTACGGCCCGCGTGGCTACCTCGTTCCTCGAACAGGCGGAACGATCATCGCTGGCAGCACAATGGAAAATGTTGGCTTCGACTCCACAACGACACCAGAAGGGCTCGCGAAGGTGCGTTCTGCTGCGGAGGAGATAGCGCCTGCCCTGTCAGTGAGCCCTGTCAATGCATCATGGGCAGGGTTGAGGCCGGTCACCCCGGACATGCTCCCGATACTCGGCAGAGACCCAGCGAACCGGAGATTGATCTATGCCTGCGGACACTCGCGGAACGGGATTCTGATGGCCCCGCTCACGGGTGAGACGGTGGCCGAGCTGGTCACGGAAGAGGCTGTGTCGCACGACCTTAGCCAATTTCACCCGGCGCGGTTTTCGGGTTAGATTGCCCGGACACATGAGCGACGTGCTATACCAGATAATGGGCCGGCATCGCGCTGAGCCGCTTCCCGAGCGGAAGCCTTCGTGGCTGAAGGTAAAGGCGCCAGGCGGACCTAACTACTTGCGGCTCAAGCAGATGATGCGCGAGCTGGACCTCCACTCGGTATGTGAAGAGGCGCATTGCCCCAACGTCGGCGAATGCTGGGAGCACGGCACCGCCACCTTCATGATCCTTGGGGATGTCTGCACCCGCAATTGCGCCTACTGCGCAGTGGCTCACGGTCGTCCGCCAAGATATGACATCTCGGAGCCCGACCGCGTGGCCGAGGCCATCGCGCAGATGCAGCTTCAGCATGCAGTAATCACCTCTGTCGATCGCGACGACCTTCCTGACTTCGGCGCCTACATATTCGCCGAGACAATCAGGCAGATCCACGCGCGCGTCCCGGGATGCTCAGTCGAAGTTCTCGTACCCGACTTCCAGGGGAACGTCGACAGCATCACGGCGGTGCTCGAAGCCAGGCCCGAGATTTACAACCACAATACAGAGACTGTCCCTCGACTCTACAAGAAGGCACGCCCGGGTGGACGTTACCCGCGCGTTCTCGAAATTTTCCGCCTCGCCAAGCGCGTTGCACCCGACATCCCGACAAAGACGGGAATGATCCTCGGCATGGGCGAGACAATGGAAGAAGTAGTGACTGTCATGCGCGATCTGCGTGACGTCGACGTCGACATTCTCACGCTTGGCCAGTATCTGAGGCCTTCTGACAATCACATCGCCCTCGACCGGTACTACACGCCTGACGAGTTCCGGCGGCTTTACGATATCGGAATGGAAATGGGATTCCGTCACGTCGAGTCCGGCCCACTGGTGCGATCGAGTTACCACGCTTGGGAGCAGGTACAGGCAGCGGGCGTATGACCGACACGTTATCGCCCGACAAGACACCCGGACAACGAATGGCCAAGAAGAAAGACGAGAAGTCGTCGGCTCCGTCAGAGGAACAGAACACCGCTCCGATGCCTGGTGATGCCGATGTCGACGTTCGCAAGGAGTTGCTGCGGTCAATGCTGCTGCAGCGCCGCTTCGAGGAGAGGTGCGCCGAGGCGTACGCTCTTGGAAAGATCGGCGGATTCTGTCACCTGTATATCGGACAGGAAGCGATCTCGGCTGGGACGATGTCGGTGCTTCGCCCTGACGACTACGTGGTGACGTCGTATCGCGATCACGGGCAAGCGATAGCGCGGGGGATAACGCCGCGCAGCGTGATGGCCGAGTTGTTCGGGCGCATCGATGGATGTTCGCGGGGCAAGGGTGGCTCGATGCACATGTTCGACAAGAGCGTGAATTTTCTTGGCGGGCACGGTATTGTCGGCGGGCACATTCCTCTCGCGGCGGGTGTTGCCTGGGCGATCAAGTACCGCGGTGGTGACCAGGTCTGCGTCTGCTTCTTCGGCGAAGCGGCTGTCAACATCGGCGCATTCCACGAGGCGTTGAACATGGCGGCTCTCTGGGACCTGCCGGCAGTTTTTGTAATCGAGAACAATCGCTACGGCATGGGCACCGCGATCTCACGTTCGACAGCCAACGAGGACGTCACCGTTCGTGCGGCAGGCTATCGCATGCTTGGCGAGTCCGTTGACGCGCAGGATGTGTTTGCAGTGCGTGATGCGATGGGTCGTGCGGTCGAGAGGGCCCGCTCCGAGAAAAAGCCCATGTTGATCGAGATGCGCACTTCGCGCTTCATGGGTCATTCGATGTCTGATGCAGCCAGCGGAACGTACAGATCGAAGGAAGAACTGGAGGAGAACATGAAGAAGGATCCGATTCTGCTCCTCCATGATCGGATGCGGCGCGACGAGCAGCTTACCGAAGGCGAGTTCGCAAAGATGGATGAGGAACAGAAGGCAATCGTACAGGACTCCTGGGATTTCGCCGATGCCAGCCCCGAGCCTTCGCTCGAGGAGCTGTATACCGACGTTCTCGTAGACACAACGAGCTGATAAAATGGCAGTCGTCACTTACCGCGACGCGCTTACGCAGGCGCTTCGCGAAGAGCTATCGCGCGACGAGCGCGTCTTCCTCATGGGAGAGGAAGTCGCGCAGTACAATGGCGCGTACAAGGTCTCCAAGGGGTTACTCGACGAGTTCGGTCCGATGCGGATTGTGGACACGCCGATTACCGAGCTCGGCTTTGCCGGAATCGGCGTTGGCTCCGCGATGGTGGGACTGCGTCCGATCATCGAGTTCATGACGTGGAACTTCGCGCTGCTCGCACTCGATCAGGTGGTCAACGCCGCGGCGAAGATGTTGTACATGTCGGGTGGACAGTTCCCGATGCCGATGGTCTTCCGAGGCCCGAATGGCTCGGCGCTGCAGCTTTCGGCGCAGCATTCGCAGGCCTGGGAGAGCTGGCTCGCGCACATTCCGGGACTCAAGGTTCTGACTCCGGGGACACCAGCTGACGCGAAGGGATTGCTGAAGGCAGCGATTCGCGATGACAACCCGGTGGTGTTTCTGGAAGGCGAGATGCTCTACAACACCAAGGGTGAGGTTCCAGACGGCGAGCATCTCGTCGAGATCGGAAAGGCGGACGTCAAGCGTGAAGGCAGCGACTGCTCGATCATTACGCACGGCAAGATGGTGCTTGTTGCGCAACAGGTCGCTGACACGCTGGCGAAGGAAAACATTTCTGTGGACATCGTTGACCTTCGGACGATCCGGCCGATGGATGTCGAGGCGATTGCGAAGTCCGTGCAGAAAACCAACCGCGCCGTAGTGCTGGAAGAGGGCTGGGAAATCTGCGGTGTGGGCGCGCAGGTGGTTGACTTCATTCAGCGCGAATGCTTCGACGATCTGGATTCGCCTGTCATCCGCGTTCACCAGGCTGACGTGCCGATGCCGTATGCGAAGAATCTCGAAAGGGCGGCGAAGGCCGATGCGCCGAAAGCGATAGCGGCGATCAAGAAAGTCATGTACCTCGACTAACAACCCATGGCCACCAAGGTAGTAATGGAGGCGCTCTCTCCGACAATGGAAGAGGGGCGTCTCGTGAAATGGCTCAAGAACGAAGGTGACGCCGTGAAGTCGGGCGACATCCTCGCTGAAGTCGAAACCGACAAGGCAGTGATGGAGCTGGTTGCCCGTGGCGATGGGATAGTACGCAAGCGCATCGCTGCTGAGGGTGATTCATCGCCGGTCGGTACGCTGCTGGCGGTAATCGCGGGTGCTGACGAAGACATCGAATCGCTGATTGCCGGTGCTGCGCCGAAGCCGGCGGCAGATGCACCTGCGGCAGATGCACCTGCGGCTGATGCACCTGCGCCGGTAGCCGCGGAACCGAAAGCCGAAGATGCGCCACCGCCCGCAGAAGCGAAGGCGCCTGCGGCCGCGGCGGCTCTGTCCGCGCAACCTCCTGCACCCGAGCGCGCGTCTGGCTTCGGAGCTGTACGTAGTACCTCTGCGCCCTCTGTGAAATCTGCGTCCTCCGCCGTTACACGCTCCGTGTCCTCTCCTTTAGCGCGGAGACTTGCTGGCGAGCGGGGGATCGATATCTCTTTAGTTAAAGGATCGGGACCAAACGGCAGAGTCATTCGCCGGGACATTGAGCAAGCCGCCACGGCGCCGACAACGAAGCCCGCAGCCGCGGCGAAGGGTGCGCCCAAGCCCGCTCCCCGATTCATCTCGCGCGACGGCGACTTCCAGGACATACAGCTCACGCTGATCCGGAAGACGATCGCGCGCCGGCTCACCGAGTCGATCGGCCCCGTTCCAACGTTCTATCTCACGGCGGAATGGGACGCTGAGCGTGCATCCGAAATGCGCGCGCAGCTCAAGGAACTCGGGGACGATTACAAGATCAGCTATAACGACATCGTCATAAAGGCGGTCGCTCAGGCACTCTCAGATCATCCGGAAGTAAATGCACACTGGATGGGAGACCGGATCCGTCACTTCAATCGAGTCCACGTCGCGATGGCGGTCGCAACCGACGCCGGGCTCATCACGCCTGTGATTTTCGACGCCGACAGAAAGCCTATCGGACAGATCTCGGCAGAGGCCAGGCAGCTTGCCGGACTTGCGAGGGAACGCAAGCTGACGCCGGAGCAGTACACCGGCTCGACGTTCTCCGTATCGAATCTCGGCATGTTCGGCATCGAGCATTTTACGGCGATCATCAATCCGCCCGAAGCGGGAATACTTGCTGTCGGTGGCGTCGAGCCCAAGGTCGTCGCGGTCGACGGCCAGATGGTCATCCGGCAGAAGATGCGCGTGACGATGAGCTGTGATCACCGGGTGGTCGACGGCGCGGTCGGGGCGAAGTTCATGCTGACGGTGAAGCGCTACTTCGAGAATCCCCTCCTGCTGGTCATCTAACTACTAACTGAAAGGCAAATGGCATCATTCGACGTGATTTTCATTGGCGGCGGACCGGCGGGCTACGTTGGCGCGATTCGCTCAGCCCAGCTCGGACTTTCAGTCGCCGTGATCGAGCGCGAAGGCCTCGGCGGAACGTGCGTGCTGTGGGGATGTATTCCGGCGAAGGCGTTGCTCGAGTCCGCATCGCTCGCGCAAAAGGTAAAGAAGGCGGCCGAGTTCGGAGTGAACGTCGGGGAAACGAGCTTCGATTACGGCGTGGCCATGAAGCGCTCGCGCGCCGTGAGCACGCAGAACTCAAAGGGCGTGGACTTTCTCTTCAAGAAGCACAAGGTCACCCACATCAAGGGAACTGCAAAGCTCGCAGGAAAGAACTCGGTAACCGTCAAGCTGGCTGACGGGAAAGAGGAGAAGCACGAGGCGAAGAAAGCGGTAGTCATCTCGACGGGTTCCCGCGTGAAGGGGCTCCCGCAGGCAGGACTCGAGCTCAACAAGACGACGGTTCTTTCCTCCGATGAAGTTCTTGTGCTCGAGAAGGCGCCGAAAACGATGGCGATTGTCGGAGCCGGTGCCGTCGGCTGCGAGTTCGCCGACGTGTTCAACGCTTTCGGGACCCAGGTCACGCTGATCGACGTCGCACCGACGATACTGCCACTCGAAGACGCTGACTGCTCAGCCGAGCTGACGAAGGCGTTCAAGAAGCGAAAGATCGAAGTTCTCGCTGGAGCAAAAATCAGCAACGTCAAGATCGGCAAGACCTCGGTGACCATGACACTGGAAGTCGCGGGCAAGAACCAGGACATCGAGGTCGAGCAGGTGCTCGTCGCAGCAGGCCGCGCGCCAAACGTGGAAGACTTGGGCCTCAAGGAGAACGGTGTCCAGCTGACGGATAAGGGCTTCATCAAGATCAACGAAAAGATGGAGACGACGACGAAGGGCATCTACGCAATCGGTGACGTTGCAGGCCCGCCGATGCTCGCGCACAAGGGATCACGCGAGGGTGTAGTGCTCGCCGAGGTTCTCGCGGGTCACCATGGGCACCCTCTCAACTACGGCAACATTCCCAACGCGACTTACTGCCATCCCGAGGTTGCGTCGATCGGCTTTACGGAGGCGCAATGCAAGGAGAAAAAGCTCGACTACAAGGTCGGCAAGTTTCCCTTCTCCGCCAACGGCCGCGCTCGCACGTCGGGTGAAACCGAAGGATTCGTCAAGATCATCCGGGACGCAAAGTACGGTGAGATACTGGGCGCACACATCATTGGCGCGCATGCAACCGAATTGCTGCACGAAATCGTTGTCGCTCGCGAGAACGAGTTCACCGTCGAGGAGATCGATCTCGCGATTCATGCACATCCGACGCTCTCCGAAGCCGTAGCCGAAGCATGTCTCGATTCGCTCGGGCGGGTGCTCCACACCTAAGTGGCAGACGATCGCCAGCTCTGGGTAGCCCGCCTCGGCAACATGCGGTATGCCGAGGCGCTCGAGCTTCAGCGGTCGGTCGCGCGTGATCGTATCAGTGGTGCCATCCCTCAGGATGTGTTGCTGCTCGTCGAACACCCCGCTGTCGTCACGTTGGGTCGTTCGGCGAAACAGGCAAATCTAGTGGCCGCTCCCGAGCTTCTTGCCGCGCGAGGGGTCGAGCTTTTCGAGGTAGAGCGTGGTGGTGACATCACCTTCCACGGACCTGGCCAGCTGGTAGGTTATCCTGTCATCGACCTCAAGCGACACAAGCAGGATTTGCATTGGTTCCTGCGGCAGGTCGAGGAAGGAATCATCAGGACTCTCAGTCGCTATGCCATCCCGGGAGAGCGCAGCACCGGATACACGGGCGTCTGGACAGGCGGGCGAAAGATTGCGTCGATCGGGGTTCATGCCCGCGACTGGGTGACATGGCATGGCTTCGCCCTCAACGTCAGCACCGATCTATCGTACTTCGACATGATGGTGCCGTGCGGGATTCAGGATGTGGAGATGACGTCGATCGAAAAGGAGATTCAGCTGCGTGGCGATGCGCTCCCGTCTGATCTGAGCGTCGACTCGGTCGGTGCAGTGGCAGCGGAGATGTTTGGGGAGGTTTTCTCGCTCGAACCGGTTGATGCCACCCGAAAGATCTCTGCAACCCTTTCGCTTGATCCGTCGAATCCGTTGTAGTCCGTCAGATCCGTTAGCCCCGGGGTTCAAGCACGCCCAAAATCTTCGGGAGCTTTTCGGGTAAGCGACATATATTTCCGAAGATGAGCGAAGCACCGGCGACACGCGTGTATCCGGCCCGTGAAAGGGCTGTTGACCCAGAGGGTCCCCGCGACCTTGCCGCCGACCTCAACCCCCAGCAGGCGGCCGCAGCGACGCACGGCGACGGTCCCCTGCTGATCATTGCCGGAGCGGGCACGGGCAAAACCCGCACTCTCGTCTACCGGGTCGCCCACCTGCTCGAGAAAGGCGTTCGCCCCGACCGGATTCTGCTGCTGACGTTTACCCGTCGCGCTTCCCAGGAGATGTTGTCGCGGGCAGAGCGCCTGGTTGGGGCAACGAGCAGGAAGGTACATGGAGGGACGTTCCACGCCACGGCGCACAGGCTCCTCCGGCGTTTTGGCCAGGCCGCCGGACTCGCCAAGGATTTCACCATAATGGATCAGGGCGACTCTGCCGACCTGATGCAGCTGTCGCGATCACAGCTCGGCTACGCCCAGAAGTCAAAGCGGTTCCCGAAGAAGGAGACGCTGCACTACGTCTATTCGCGGCACATCAATACAGGAATGCCAGTACAGGAAATCATTCGGGAGGAATACGCCCAGTTCACCGAATATTTCGAGGACTTCGCCAAGGTTTTTGCCGATTACACCGTCAGAAAACAGGAGCGCAACCTCGTCGACTACGACGACCTCCTTCTCTTCTGGGCGCTGATGCTCGAGGCGTCGCCAGAGCTCGCCGAAAAGATTTCAGGTCTCTACGACCATGTGCTGGTTGACGAGTACCAGGACACCAACGTGCTGCAGGCGCGCATACTTCGCGGAATGTGCCGGAAGCACAGCAACATCACCGTCGTTGGTGACGATGCACAAAGCATCTACAGCTTTCGCGGCGCGAACTTCCGTAACATCCTCGGATTCCCGAAACAGTTCGAGGGCTGTCGCGTCGTGGCGCTCGAGCAGAACTACAGGTCGACGCCGCAGATACTCGAAGTCACCAACACGATGATCTCGCGTGCGAACGAGCGCTTTACGAAGAACCTGTGGACGGAGCGGTTGCCGGGTGAGTCACCGTGGCTTGTGACAGCTCAGGATGAGCAGCAGCAGACTCAGTTTGTCGTCGACAGGATCATGGAGCTGCATGAGGAAGGTATTCCGCTGCGTGAGATCGCTGTGCTCTTCCGCGCCGGGTACATGTCGGCGGATCTCGAGATCGAGTTGACGAACCGCAAGATCCCTTTCGAGAAATGGGGAGGACTCAAGTTTCTCGAGGCTGCGCACGTGAAGGACGTACTGGCATTCCTCCGGATCCTCGAGAACCCGAGGGACGAGGTAAGCTGGTATCGCATACTGCTGCTGCTGCCCGGAATTGGCGACGCGACTGCCCGTTCGGCGATCGACGCGATGGCGAGCGCCGCCTGGGAGTCAGCTGCGTTCGGCAGATACAGTCCGCCACCGCGAGCGCGCACGGCGCATCAGTCGCTGGTGACGCTCCTTGACGACCTGCGCACTGGAAGTCTGGCCGATGAAGCGAAGGTTTCCGCAGATATCTCACGGGTTCGCCGGCTGTATGACCAGATTCTACGCGAGCGTTACGACAAGGCCGAGCCGCGGATTTCCGATCTCGATCAGCTGCAGACAATTGCTGCAGGATATCCTGACCGCGCTACTTTTCTGTCGGCACTGGCACTGGAGCCACCCCAGGCGTCACAGGATCTCGCTGGCGCGGCAGGGTCTGAGGAAAATGACTGTCTTGTGCTGAGCACTGCTCATTCGGCCAAAGGCAAGGAATGGGAGGCGGTGTTCCTCATCTGGGCTGTCGATGGGTGGTTTCCATCAGCGCGCGCATTGCGCAGCGAAGAGGAGACTGACGAGGAGCGCCGGTTGATGTACGTGGCGATGACTCGCGCGAAGAATTATTTGAGCGTGACGTATCCGTTGAACGCGTATTCGACGCGCCGTGGGTCGGATTATTCACTCGACCAGCTTTCGCGCTTCATCGACCGAGGGGTGCGCGACAGAATGGAGCGAGTCGCGGTGGGAACTAACGGTGGTGCGAAACCGCCTGACGCACCGCACGCGCCGCCGGCCCCGCTGCTCGACCTGCGGGCACTCTTGCGAGGGCGTTTCTCCTAGCCTGAGCTGGTCCCTGGTGTATTTTCCGCCGCATGAGATACGCAAAGCTGCTCTCTATCGCGGTCGTCGCCCTGTTCGTGATCGGGCGCACAGTTACAGCACAGGCAACCGGTACGCTCACCGGGAAGGTTACTGATTCGGACCGCGCGCCCTTGCCGCGAGTTCAGGTAAAGCTTACCGGCACGGCGCTCGAGGCTGAAACGCAGCCCGACGGTACGTTCACGCTTACTGGAGTTTCGCCGGGCCGGCACACGGTAGAGCTGAGACTGCTTGGTTATGCGGCGAAGGCCGAATTAGTCGATGTGGCCGCCGGTGCAATGGTGACAGTGTCCTTCCTGCTTTCGCGAGCAGCCGTTGAGCTCGACACGGTCAGCGTGACTGCGCGGCTGAGCCCGCATCTCGAGGGATTCGAGCAGCGGCGTGTCCGAGGCATAGGCAGGTTCTTCACGCGAGCCGAGATTCTCAAAACGAATGCGCGCGGAATCTCCGATGTTCTCCGGCGAGTGCCAGGATTGATGTTGCAGACGTCACCGCACAATGACGGCTCAATGGTCGAGTCGGGGCGGACAAGCAGGAACAGCAGCTGCCCGGTTCGCTATTACCTGAACGGTTCGCCGCTGCCTGTCGCGTCGGGCGGGACGATCAATAGCTTCGTTCAACTCGATGCTGTCGAGGGAATCGAAGTGTACAGCGGCGCCTCGCAGATCCCGGCAGAGTTCAACTCGGTGGGGCTGCGGTCGCTTTGTGGGGTTGTGGTTGTATGGACCCGAATGGGAAACTCCAAATAGTATCCACCGCTTTGGACCCGTGCCTCTCGACTGCGTGGACTGAGGGCTCCAGTCTATGCAGTCTTTCAGTATGCGCCTTTGCCTCACGGCTGTGGTCTGATGCCGCTGAGTCTCGAGCCAGCAGTCCCGAGGCATCAGTCAGAACCGCATACTGAAAAACTGCATAGACTGGAGACGTGAGTCTGCGGAGTCGACAGGCACGAGTCAGAGTCAGAGGGAGGCGCTCGCTGTTCTAGCTCGCGGGGGGACCAAGCCACCGCTCGAGCGCCGCGTAAGGATCCTTCTTGTCCGAGCGCGCTAGCGAGATGATCCGCGCGATCGAGCGCCGAAGATTTTTTCCCTCCCTCGCGTGCACGCGATCGAATAGATCGAGGTCCTTGGCATAAACTCTGCGCGCGAGCAGCGACGCATTGTCGAGCGGGACCCTCTGCACATAGAATGGCCCAATGGTCTTCAAGCGAGGCCCGATGTCGCTTACGAGTGTGCGCCGCGCATTCATGTAAATCGTATCGCGTGCTGCAATTCGAGCCTCCCTGCTGTCGGGATGCGCGGCGTAAGCCGAATCCAGCGTAGCGGCGAGGGTGTTCCAGAAATCACCAAGAGTCTTGTCATCTTCCCACTCGGCATCTACGCGCGAAGCCGCTTCCGGGCTCCGGCGCGACCTGAAGAAAGCCGCCGCGCCCCGCGCGCCAACAAAGCTTGCGAACGACTCGTTGAATACGGCCTGACCCGGGGCATAGAAGGTGTTGTGAGTGACCTCGTGAATGACGGTGTTGACGAGCTCGAGAGTGTCACGCGCGAGCGTCGTGCTAGTCAGTGGGTCGTTGAACCATCCGAGTGTGCTGAACGCGGCGGAGGGTCTCAGTGCGACGTCGAACCCACGGTCCTCAAACGACTTCGCCTGACGGGCCGCCTCCTTGAAATCGAAGTAACCCTTGTACGGCACACGCCCGACGATCGGAAACCACCATGTATATGCCTCGAGCTTGTCGCGATAAGCTGCTGAGAGAACGAGTACCAGCGTGTCCCGTTCGAGTTTCGAATAGGTAGTAAAACTCTTCTCGGGAAGCAGCCGGATCGAGTCCTCGGCGTACTCTCGCGCGGCAAGCACGATTGCAAGCTTGCGGCGTACCACAGAGTCTGTAGACTTGCTCGCGACCAGCTCGGCTATCGGCTGACGGCGTGCAAGGATCTTCCCTTCCTCCCACGCGGCCCGGCTCAGGTAACACCCGGTCGGTGTCACCAGAAGGAGGACGAGAAATGCGACAACTGCGGTGGCGACAAAACGCTTTCGGATTCGCACCAGGGGTCTTGGATTGGGTTCACACAAAACTACGGGATTACGCACCAAAAAAACGCGCCCTCCTTTCAGAGGGCGCGCTTTTTTGCTCATCCGGCAAATCAGTCAGCCGGGTTCCTGTCTACAAACCACACTGCGCCCGGCGTCGCCATCGCGTTGTTGTTGCTACCCGCAACACCACGCGCGAAGTAATACACCGAGAACTTTGTGCCTTCGCTGTTGACGCCGGCTGCGGGCAGTGCGCCGGCAGTTACAGTCGCCACAGGGCCTGCCGCCGAGGCTGTCGGTGTAACAGAGCCAGCTTCCGTGATGCGCAGCGCGGCATTGCCGACCGCGCGTGTCACGTACGCCGACTGAGCAAGCGCTCCGACGTTTGCCGCAGTCGCCGTGCCGCCGATTGCATCGGTCGCAGCAGCCACCAGGTAACCATTGATTGCACCGGTTGCTGCATTGACGACGCGCACTGCAATCATTCCTGCGGGCGGCGCCGTTATGTCGTCATTGATCTGCACGAGCTTGAGCGAGCTCTTGTCGCGGGCATTGCCAACGAGAAGGAGAGTCACTCGGCTGCCGGCTACGACGTCAACTGTCGCATCGAGCAGTGGAACCTGGGTGACAGCAATGTTGCGGCTCGTGGCGAAGACGCGGAACTTGCGCGACTTTGCCTCGATCGGCTGATGGTTTGTACCACCCCTGAACCGAAGGTCGCTCACAACAGGCGAAAACTCGACCTGGTCGATCGCCCTGATGTCGACCGCAAGCGTATCGGCGACTGCATTGATGAACCGGACGTAGCCAAGAGGCGGCAGCGTCGGCGTACTTACTTCGTCGCTGTCACACGCCCCGACCCCGGCGAGCACAGCAGCGAGCATTGCGATTCTTGTTAAACGCATTAGCGAGCTCCGAAAGAAAGCGTTGAAATCCTGAGTATCGAGATTACAGAAATGTTTTGTGTCGAAACCTTCATTGCTCGGTTCCCTCTCCCGGGTTTTTGTCCCGGTCGGGGTTTCCTAAGCCGAGCAGGCTGCGGGTAGCAATGAACGCCACCATCGTTCCGACTGATCCAGCCGCAAACAAGGCAGTACGTGTCGGCGAAAACTTCCGCTCACGCAGCTCCCTCACGAGATCGGATTGGATCGTCAAAGGTTCTTCAGTCCACCTTTGACTCGAACCATTCATATAGACCACCGACCGCACCTTCACGACGTACGCTGAATCGGTACGTGATTCGAGCAGTCCTTCAACTTTCGTCGCTGAGGAACCGATGTTTGCACCAAGCGCGACTCGGCCGTTGTCATTGAGCTCCATGACGAGAACCTGGCCGGGCGTCGGTACCTGAGCCGCGGGACCGGTGGAATAACAACCGGACGTAATCCCGGAAAGCAGCATCAGCGCCGCACCCTCAAAAACGCGAGGCCGCGCACGGCGCTTCCGAAACGCAGTTGCCCGCGCCTCGGAAACGCCACTCTGCTGCATGCCGGAATCCTCCGGATTTGAATCAAGTCTCATCACCCAGGCTAGAATCCGTAGGTCCCGCGCACCGCGCGCTCCGCGGCCGAGTAGCTGGGGAGAAGCCGTGCAAACAATTCCTGATACGGAACGGGCCAGTGAAGCGCAGTTCCCTGCGTCAGATCACCCCAACCGCGAGCGTCCACAAACCACTGTGCGTAACCCGTGAAGCTCGTCTCGATACGCTTTTCCCACTTCATTGCCTCGAAAATCGTCCCGCAAGCAGTCGTCACGAAATTCGGACCCTGCGGCACGCGCGGAACGCACTGATTGCCACCCGGAACCTGCTGTGTCAGTGTCGTTACGCCTGCGACCGACGGGAGGCCGGAACGAATGCGTGTCTTGTCAATCAAAGCGGCTGCCGGCGCTACGCTTCCTGTGCGGAGGTAGCCTTCCGCTGCAAGCATGTCTGTCTCGGTCACTGAGTGCAGCACGAACGGTCCATTGCCACCGCCCGCGCCAATCGCCCAGAAGCGCCAGTTGTCGTAATACCAGTTGCCCCACGGCTCGGCCGGAGTGTCGTCACCGACTGGACGGTTTCTGAAGTAGAGAATGCTGCCGGTTGGTGGACCACCCTTGCCGGTTCCAGTCACTGCGGTCTGAATCGTCCGAGTGGCTCCGGACGGGAATCTCTGATCGGCGGTCTGGAGGAGGAACGGGGTCCGAGACTGAAGCGGTGTCGCGAGCCATGCATCGTATGCTCCCGTGCTGTCAGCCATGCCGAGAATCATCGGCGTCATCTGGCTCCAGCCACTCGACACGCGGGCCTGCTGGACAAACGAAGCGCCCCATCCAGTCGTTGCGTTTGCAGTAACGATGATGTCAGCAGTGACGCCATTTGTCGCATCGGCGATGACTGTCGGCCATGAAACGGCAGTCCGCTCTGCAGGCGTACGTGCTATACCAGCGCGATACCTCGCCTTGAAGGAGCGAAGCATCCTGATCCACGTCGCCTTGTCGATCGTACCCGGGGTCGACATCCAGTCAGCCGGTATCGGCCATCCATTGGTGCCGACTGTCGAGTTCGCGCTATTGGCGATCGCGATTGCGGAGTCCAGCGCTTCGAGAGCAGCCGCACCCGCCGCTGCATAACCCGAATATGGCGGAACCTCGTCGACAGCCTGCGATGGCTTCACGATTGCCACTGAATCGTATAAGAGTGCGAGCTGCCCGGTGGCATAACCCAGCGCGAAGTACGCGAACGACTTCGCGCGTGCATCGCGTGCTGGCGATCCAATCGACTGCGCTTTCGCAGCGAAGCCGTTGATCGCCGCAATCGTGTTTGCTGCACCCTTTGCATTGCGGCTCAGGTGATCAAAGTCACGGAAGTTTCCTTCCGCCTGACCATTTCCAATCGAGTTATCGATTGGATTGCGTGGAATTGCAGCGCGCGTTCCCATGCCGAAGTTGCCGAGCTGGGAATGGCTCTCGAACGACATCGACATCGACTGCGCCCAGACTGCATCGGCGTTGTTGTACTGGCCGTTATACAGATTCTTGAACAACTGCGAGATCGAAGTCTCGACATTGACCGGCGAAGCGTATACGCGATCGACGTCGGGGTTGTTCTTGTTGTCGACCTCAAGCGGATTCTCGACACATGCGCTTGCCAGCGCGAGCATCGACACAGCCGCGAGAGACCTTACCGAGGTTCGGTGAAACATCAATTACCTCTCTAACAGAAGTGGGGAAGGTCGGGCGGAACCGTTCATTGCGAACGGCCCGCCCTTCCTGATTCGTAGTTTCTTAGAAGGAAGTCGAGAGCTGAACCGTGTACGTGCGGAGGTTCGGGAAGCGGTAGCCTGCAACCGGCGTCAATGCTGACGAGTTGAGGGCACCCGTGCTGTTCCCGGCTTCCGGATCGAAGCCGCGGAAATCACTCCACGTTTTCAGGTTCCGGCCAACAACTCCAACCTTCCAGTCGCCACGTCCGCCGATCGAGCCGAGGCGGAACGCAACGTTCATTTCACGCAGCTTCACGTAGCTCGCGTCGTCGACCGAATACGTGCTCGGTCCAAGTGCATCGTAGAATCCACCGATGCCTGCGTTTCCACCCGGCGATGCCGAGGGACCGCGACGCCAGAAGTAACCGATCGGCTTGGCCTCTTCGACAGACTTGCCGGCCTGATCGATGTCGCCGCTGAGCAGATCTCCAAGCGACCAGTGATAGGCGATGTTCCAGAGCTTCTGTCCGACTGAGGCATCGAGCAGGCCGTAGAGACTGAAGCGGCCAAACTCAACGTTGTGCGACATGCCCCAGTGATACTTCGGCATGCCATTCCCAATCGGCACGAACGCGATGTTGCTCACCGAGTCACGCAGCGTGATCGGCATGCCCCAGTTCGTGTTGTTGCCCCACGGTCCGTTGCTCAGTCCCGTCTGGGCGGTCCAGAGGTTTTTCGTTATGCCTTCTGTCTCCTGGTTCCCCGCACCGAGCCACACAATGTAGCCTTCCTTGTTGGGGCGGTACTGAGCAGCAACGTCATTGCTGTTCATGGAGCACTGGCTTGCGAAGTTCCCCGGGAGCTGGCTGCAGTTTTTCACGTAATCGGTGCCGTACATCGTTCCGATACGCTCGCCCTGACGGAACTTGAAGAGCGGGTACGTATTTGCCGCAACGACGTCGCCAATGAACTCGGGAACGTCGAGGCGAGTGATGACCGACCGCGTCTGATCCCAGATGATGCGTGACGACCAGTTGAAGTTCTTACGTTGAACAAGTGGAACGCTCAGCGTCGCTTCCCAAGTCTGGTTCGTGATCTCGCCGGCGTTCTGCCACTGGAACTGGAAGCCCGACGCTGTCGGCGGCTTCACCGGCAGGATCTGTCCATCGATAATCGCCTTTGCGTACGAAACATTGACGCCAATGCGATTGAAGAATTCCATGTCGGCGCCAACTTCGGTTTCCGTGTTGATCTCGGGGCGAAGATTTCTGTTTCCGAGAGTATTCGGGGTGAGCGTTCCACCCGTTCCGATCGTAAATGTCTGGTACTGAGCGCTGAAGCGCGGGCGCTGTCCGGTCGATCCATGCGAAGCACGAACCTTGAAGAGGCTCAACGCATCCGGTGCCGGCCACCATGACTCGCGTGATGCGATCCATGCTGCCGATGCACGTCCGAACGTCTGCCAGCGGTTGCCTTCTCCGAATAGGGAGCTTCCGTCCCGGCGAATAAGTCCACCGAGGATGTAGCGGTCCTTGTAGTCGAAGTCCACGCCGGCAAACATTCCCATGTCGCGGATGGTCTGGCTCGTCGAGGAGATGGAGTAGTTGAGCGTTGCCGCGTCGGCCGTCTCCAGGCCAGGTACAACGAGGCTCACACCGCTGAGATCCTGACCACGGATAGTCTGGTCGCCGTACTGGAAGCGTGTCGTGACTGTGGCGATGAGGTCGCCAAAGAATGTGCGGTTTGCCGCTGCGCTGACCATCGAGGACAGCGATGCATTGTCGAAGCTGCCGTTCCCGATGAAGCCGGCCGACGTGGTTGGTGCGGAAGCGGTAGTTCTCCAGCCTCGGTCGCGCTGCTGGGTGTAAATGCCCGTCGAGCGATCGTAGCCCATTGCACCTTCAACGTTGAGCCAGTCGAGTGGTGTGTAGCGAACAGAACCGCCGCCAACAAAACGCGTGTTCTTGTCGGTACGCTTGTTGTAGACAATGGCGTAAAGCGGATTGTAGTTCTGCTGCGACTGTGCGAGCGGATTATGACGAACATTCACGCGACCGAGGTTGTCCTGGGCCGCCATGTCCGACATCCAGGGCGCGCGTGTGATCGTGAACCACGGTCCGCCTGAACCCGTTTCATCAAGCTGTGCGCCGTGATCCGTCGTCTCGCTGTAATACGAATTGATGTTGCCGCTGATCCTGTCGCCGAAACGCTGGTCGACGTTGATACGGCCTGAGTTACGCGTGAACCCTTCGAGCTCTGTAATTGCGCCCTGCTGCTGCGAGTTCGCGAGGCTGGCATAAAAACCCGTGTTGCTCACCTTGCCGCGCATGTCGATCGTTGAGTTCGAGTAGCCGGACGGCGTGATCAGCTGTGCAACCGGATCACGATACCGCGGCCATGGCGAAACGTTGAACTGACCGGTCAACGACTGATAAGTCGGGGCGCTCGAAATTCCGAAGTCGCCAAGGAAAAGCTGCGGCGGCAACGAGAAGTCTTCACCCGAGTTGTTGATGCGCGAGACTTCGTTGTCCCAGTCAATGTACCGTGCGCACGGAGATCCACCTGCGACCTCCCTGCTGCAGAAACGACCCATGTCCGGGGTGAGCTGGAGCGTGCTGCGCTCGGTAAGCGGGAACGCGCCTTCGACATCACCCGCTCCGATCTCGGTGCGGACACCGAACTTGACGCCGGCGGGTGCAGTCTTGCCGGTCTTCGTGGTGATGTTGATCACGCCTGCGCCCGCACGCGCTCCATATAGAGAGGCTGCGGCAGCGCCCTTGACGACTTCGACGTTCTCGATGTCGTTCGGGTTGATGTCAGGCAATCCACCCTGAAGCGGTACGCCGTCGAGGAGATAGAGCGGCTGCTGGCTGCGGCCCGTCGCGTTCAGCGAAACCGGGCCACGCAGCACAACTGAAGGCGACGTGCCCGGGCGTCCCGAGCCGCTCACGATCATCGCACCAGGAATTTTTCCCTGGAGCTGCGCGATCGGGTTCGACCCCTGCACCGGCATCTGGCTCTCATCGATCTTCGACACCGTGAACGGGAGCTTGATGCTCTCGGTCGCCGCGGTGACACCAGTGACGACGACTTCGCTCAGCTGCGTTACGTCGCGGCGAAGATCGAAGTTGAAGTTCTGGTTTCCGGCAGTAAGCGATATCTGCCGGTTTTGCGGAACGTATCCTATCGCGCGAACGCGAAGGACGACCGGCGCCGTGCGCATACGCGCCGCGGGGATGGTAACGCTGAAGGTGCCGGCTGCACTCGTGCCGATCGACACGTTGAGCTCGGTGATTAGGATATTCGCGCCGGCGAGCGGCTGTCCCTGCTCCGACTGGACGCGTCCAGTGATTACAGCGCCCTGACCCTGCGCTGCCATGGGCATCGCGACTACCAGCGCCGCTGCTGCCCATCGGAAGAGCTTCGTAGAACGTAAGAGTTTCGTCATGCTTGCCTCAGAAGGTTTACGAGAACCAACATTTGCACTGCTGTGTTCGGCTCACTGCGATTCGTGGGGTTTGTGGCCGCAATACAGTGGCGGCTGACGTGGAGTATTGGCGTGGGGTGCCCTCCGGCAGGTTGTGGGGGATTCGACGTTTTTTGCACTGCAACTACAAACAACTACCGCGACGGAACTGCTCTTCTCTATGTCGTGCAGAGTGTCAATAACAGCTAAGATCAGGCGGCAACCTGGCGCGTACATAATCGCGACTTCAGGACGCGCCCGACGGAAATCCGTTCAGGTATCGTTGGTCGAATGGCGTAACCACAACTGCAACTTCAGCCAGCGGACAGGACGCGCTGACGCCGTCCAGATAGGGGCTCGGTTTGAGCAATATGCACGCTTGTAAAATTTCCGCAAGCTCTTCGTAAGGACTGCGTCTCGGTGAAGCCACGGTCCTGTTTCAGGAGGGCCAGGAAGCCCTTTCGGTGCTACCGGCCGGCCTCGTTTCCGCCCGGCGGGGTGAACGTGAAAGGCTGGTAAACTATCTGCCGCACAGCCCTCCCTCCTCGCTTCGCCGGCGTGAACACCGCCGTCTCGACGGCCTTTCGCACCGCCTCTGTGAAAAGGCGATTCGTCGAGCTGACGACGCCGAATGTTTCCGGCTCAACCCTGCCAGCCACATTCACGACGAACTCCGCCATAACCGCCCCCGCGAGTTTCTCGGCGAACAACGCCGGCGGGTAAACGACCTCCAGCGTGCTCCTGGCAGCCAGCATCGCCGGAGCGTCAACCTGCTCCGCGGTATACACCGCAAGCGAAGCCAACAGTGACTCGAGATTCACCGGAGCGCGACGCGGCGTAATCGGATCGGTGTCAGGACCACGCGACCACAACAGGATCGTGCCGCAGCTCGACAGGTCGCGGTTGGCGCTATAACGCGACGGAGCCGTTGTAGAGCCGAGGTACAACTCGATTCCGTGGAGCGTGTTTGGCGGAATGCCATCGAGATCGAACTCACCCGAGGGCATTGGCGTGCCATCGAGCCAGACCAGAGGCCAGCAGCGTCGCCCCCTCATGCGCACACCCTGTGTACCCGCCCGCCCACGAAACGCCGTCATGCCCGGCGCATGCTGCAGCAGCTGGCTGAGAGTACGCGGATTCTCTCCATCGATCTGCGCGCGCGTGATGAAGTAGCCGCTGCTTTTCCGGTCGAGCCGCTGATAGTAACCCGCGAGACGCCCCGTGAAATCAGTGCGCCTCGTTCTTACGACAACCGGCGCGAGCGTCGCGGCCACGCGCTTCATCGGAACGATGATACCAGCGGCGCCATTCACACTCCTGACGGCGACCGAGTCAGGCCGAAAGCCAAGCCTCCGCGCGCGAATAACCACGCTTCCCGACGGTGGTGCGGAAACACGAAACTCGCCACGGTCTCCACTGATCGCACTCGCTCCAATAGCGGAAACGAGCACCTCCGCCCCGGACACAGGCAACCCCGCCGAGTCGACGACAACGCCGGCGATGATGCTCGACTGAGCACGCGCCGTCCCCGCCAGAACAATCAATGCAAAAAAACACGGCAGAACCTGCTTCAGTCTCCCTCCGTGGCGCGCCGGTTACCGGACGGCAACATAGTAGCGGGCGAACCGCACACATGCTATGGTTGCATCGCCTGCACGACATCCATACACCGAACGGAGGCTTCAGTGCGTCGTACTCTGTCAATTGCAACCGCACTAGCGGTATTCTCGCTGACGGCGGCCTGCGCCTCGTCCGGCACCTCGGCATCCCGCGTCAGCGAAAGCTCGCCTGA
The DNA here is from genome assembly GCA_031426255.1 of Gemmatimonadaceae bacterium. Lineage (GTDB taxonomy): Bacteria > Gemmatimonadota > Gemmatimonadetes > Gemmatimonadales > Gemmatimonadaceae > UBA4720. Next base: position 27,944 of record JANPKW010000075.1, read on the forward strand.
CCGCATCACCGCGGCTGAGATAGAGGCGACTCAGGGTGCAAGCACCGCTCTGGATCTCGTGAGAAGACTGCGCCCTCGGTGGCTCCAGAGCGGCGGAGTTGCATCGATTGGGGGGGGACAGGTTACCGGCCTGGTCCTGCTTGTGTACCTCGACGGCAACAGGCTTGGAACTGCCGACGCATTGAGAACGCTGAGCGCCGGTGGTATCAAGGGCATGCAGTACTACGACGCGGTGCGTGCGGCGACTGTGTTGCGCGATGTGGGCTCTGAAGGGATCTCCGGCGCAATTGTCATCAATACACGGTGACGCGATCGGTGGCGGTTTGACCACATGATCCGGCCCCGATAAAACTCCCCGTGTGACCAGCCGCAGCCCTCGTGGGACGAGTGGATGCGGCTGGTCATTTTCACCGCAATACCTTGTTGTCGCCACCGTTCCCCGCCGGTATTATCAAGGGAGGTCGAAAGTATTGAGCACGCCGAATAACCGGCGCGCCCAGCCTCCGTCCGGGCGAGGGCATGCGAGCAAAGAGCAGCTGTTTTTTCCTGTTCGTTATTCTGGCGCTTCCTGCGAGCGCCACGGTTGCGTCATCGCAACAGCCTGGCGCCCTCACCGGCCACGTGATCGACGCGAATAAGGCACCGCTCCGAAACGCGCACGCGCGGCTGCTCGGTACGCAGCTTCAGACGGTTACAGACGGTACTGGCACATTCAAGCTGCCGGCGATCGCCCCCGGCAAGTATTCACTCGAAATAAGAATGCTCGGCTACACCGCGAGGGTGCAGCCTGTCGAGATCGCAGCGGGCGAGACTGTCGACATTCTGATGCAGCTGTCGATTGTCGCGCTGCAGCTCGATACCATGAACATCACGGCAGCTCCCAACCCTCACCTGCAGGGATTCGAGGAACGCCGGGCGCGTGGACAGGGACGGTACTTCACGCGCGAGCAGATCACCAAAATGTCGCCGCGTGGACTGACGGACGTGCTGCGACGTGTTCCGGGATTTCAGCTTCAGGCCGCGCGCAACGGGCAGGGATTCTCAGTGCAGACAGGACGTACCGCCACACGAGTATGTCCGGTCCTGTATTATCTCAACGGCTCACCGTTCCCTGTATCCGCTGACATGTCCATCAATACGTTCATCGACCCGGATGCAGTGGAGGCGATGGAGGTATATGCCGGAGCATCGCAGATTCCGCCGCAGTTCAACTCCGCAGCGCTTAACGCACGCTGCGGAGTCGTGGTAATCTGGACTCGAATGGGGAGAGATCAGTCGCTGGGTCGCGAGCGCTGACCTCTTAGCGAACTCCGCCTGGAATCAGGCGAATGGCCTGCGGGACCGGCGTGTTATCGGGGCCGTCACCGCCGATGATTGCCGAGAATGCCTGCGCGGAGAGGAATGCACCAGCAATAATTCCACCTGCAGCGAGCCAGCTTCGAGTCTTATCGAGCCGCCTCACTTCCGGACGGGTTAGAGTGTAGCGCGGGAAGTTCACCACCTGCCGCTGCCAGACGTTCGACTTGCCGAATCGGTCGTCTACTCGCAGCATCTGCAGTTTCCACGAATCGGCAGTAGCCTCCTCGACCACACCCTCTACTTCAAGCGCCCCCGGCCCAATTGCGTTGCCGAGCGCAACAGCGCCCGAGTCGGTTACCGTTGCCACTATGCGCGTGGCCGGCGCCGGTACTGCAGTTTCCAAAGGGATCTGTGTGTAACAAGCAGCAAGCAGCAACGATGTAATCGCCGCTGCCGCTCTCGTACAATTTCGGATTGTCATTACTGTTCCTGCGTTCGACTTGTTTGCGACTATCCGACCAGCGATGCCGGCCTACCTGGGTATACACCCGGGCAGACCGACACCCTGATTCAGATTACGGACGCGGGCAGGCGTTCGGATCGTTCCAGTTACGGAGCGGAGCCGGACCCGTCGTTCCCGTCGGATACGCTGACGGGAGTGGGATGTTCGGATTTGCCGTACGCTCTGTCGAGCTGTATGGCAGACGACCAGGAACCTCGGTCGCCGTTCCGAACGGCGTTAACCTCGGGAAACACGTGCGCTTGTAATCCGACCACACATCGATGTTCTGATACATGGCGATGTGTTTCTCGAGCATGACATCCTCGAACGTCACGGCTGCAAGGGCGGGCATTCCAACTGCCGCTCTCACCGCGTTGACATGCGGAAGCGCAGCGGCCGCACCTTGCAACACGAACTTTGCCTCAGCCAGGATCAGCTGATTCTCGGCCCAGGTTACAAGCGGCTGGCGGAAGTTGAACGCGCGACGAACCGTCGTGTTGATGGTAGCCGCGGCGCCGGTTCCGACAACAACGTTGTTCTGGTTATGGCCAACAAACTCTCCGGCTGGGTTCGGCGTGAAATACGCCGCCAGACGCGGGTCATTGCGCGTCTTGAGAATCTGGATCAACGAATTACCCGCAACGAGATCCGCCCGCGATGTCAGAAACTCAGCCCAGATGTTCCCATCCTGGTCGAGCGTGCTTCCATGAAAGGATCGGAAGTCGCCCGCTCCGCGGCCATGATGTGCATCAGCCGCGGTGGCCGGTATTTCGTTGATGCCGTTGTTCGCAGCGGCAAGAGCTGCCGTGTACGCAGCGTTGCCATTGCGCTCGACGAGGTGAAGATGGAATCGCGCCTTGAGTGTGTTCGCGGCACGAGTCCAGCGGGCGACCTGCGCGGCTCTCGGTCCTACCGACGCGCAATAGATCAGATCTGCCGTCTCGCAATTGCCAGTGGTGGACGCAGCCTGAAGCGCGGCTATCCCCTCGTCGAGGCGCAACTGCACCTGCTGGTAGATCGTCTCCTGCGGATCGAGCTTGGGAGTGAGAACTTCGGGATTCAGCGCTTCGCTGTAAGGCAGATCGCCCCACACCGACGCGGCTGTTCCAAATGCGAACCCCTCCCAGACCTTGCCGATACCTTCGAGGAACTTGTCGCCGGACTCGACGCCGGCCGCCTGCACATTTCTCATACCGAGCAGCCCTGCGCCGGTGTAAAACGCGCTCATGTGAGCCGGAATATCACTCTCCGTCTGACCGTACTGCGTCGCCCACTGGAGCTGTTGGTTGTTGCTGCCGATGATCTGCTGAGTGTAGATGCCGGCCGATCGGGCCATCTGGCCCTCGAGGCGCGTTGACATATTCGCCTGAATCGCGATGAGCTGCTGAAGCGCCGTGCCCTCCGTCGCCTGGTTCGGGTTCTCAGTCAGTCCTTTCCCCTGAAGAAAGCTGTCACAGCCTGCGCTGAATAGCGCAAGCGTGACGACAACTCCCGTTTTTGCGTGTCTGTTCATTGTCGATATCCCCGGCTAGCGGTGAAGTGTGACTGACATGACCCACGCGCGAGCCAGCGGCGCATTGAAGAAATCGATTCCGCGGTTTGCATTGGCTGCACCGCCGAGATTCGTTTCCGGGTCATAACCGCTGTAGTCGGACCACAGCTTGAGATTGCGTCCAGAGAACTTCACGTCGACCTGACGCATTCCTGCAAGACTCTTGATCCATGCGCCGGTGAAGTTGTATCCGATGGAAATTTCGCGCAGGCGCGTGTTGGTCGCGTCTTCGAGACGCTGTGAGATCGGTCCACCAGTCGCTCCCTGGCCGCCACCGAGCGCACCGGCGCTGAACCATCCCTCGCCGATCACTACCGCCGTTCCCGCGCCTGGCCCGACAACCTCACCATTGAGAACGTCGCAGGTGATGTTGTGGCAAAGCATATCCTTACCAAAAGTCCGCGTCTGGCCACGGATCTCGGTATCAGCGTGCGTGCCGTACTGATACATCGATGCACGCGTCATGTTGAGAACGTTTCCGCCCTGACGGTGGTCGAGGAATGCGCTCATTTCAATTCCCTTCACGCGGACGTTTGCGGAAAGTCCCGCCGTCCAATCCGGCCATGGGTTACCAATCGCACGAACTGTAGGATCGGTAATCGGGAAACCGTTTGCGGCGATATAAAGCGCGCCGTCCGGCTTGCCTTCGCAGGCCGCGCCGACGTTGTGCGAGGTACCACCGAATGAAACCGTTGTGAGGCCTCGTCCGCAGTACGCAAAATCAGTTGCCCTCCAGGTGCCTAGCGGGCGGCCGATCTGCACGTGGGTCGTCTGTCCGGAAAACGCATTGCCCACTCCAGTCTCACAGCGCGGGAGCTTTGCTTCGGCACCGCAGTTCTCGGCGGTCGGAAGCGCGACGGTGCCGTTCAGCTGAGCATCGATTGCGCCCAGGCTCGTGACGATGTTCCGGTTCCGGCCGTAGTTGCCGCCGATCTCTACCGAGAAGTCGCGACGCTGAATCGGGCGGAAATTGCTCGTCACTTCCCAACCCTTATTCGACAGTGCACCCGCGTTCAGGTTGACTGCCGTGTACCCGGTTGACGGAGGAAGTCCAACCTGGAAGACGACATCTTCCGACTTCGATGTGTAGTAGGTCACCGACAGATCGGTGTAACCCTTGAACAGATTGAAGTCAGCACCCATCTCGAGCTCCTTCACCCTTTCAGGGAAGATGCTGGCGTTACCGCGAACCGCGCCGGCATAAATTCCGCCGATGCCGTTGAGGGTCGGCGCCTGAATCGAGGCCGGGTTGAAGTCGGCAAAAGCTGCTGTAGTGAAAATGTCCTGCGTCGCATAAAGCGGCGGCTGCTGTCCGCTCTCGCCGTACGCCGCACGCAGCTTGCCGAAGCTGACGATCGACTCGGGCAACTTTACCAACTTGGTGAAGCTCCACGATGCCTGGGCACCGGGGTACCAGGCGCGCTGATTGTCGATTCCGAATGCCGAGTTTCCGTCATTACGGATACGTGCCTGCAGGAAGAGCTGGTCATAAAGATCAGCGGTCACCTGTCCGAAGTAGCCTTCGATCCGGCGACGCGTCTCTGCATCGTTCGGAACCGTCCGGGCCACTGTGTTCGCAAGCTTGTACGGCCGCGGTGCAATCAGCGTCTGACCAACGACATTGATCTGGCGGAAGTACGTCTCGTTGAGGTTCTGGCCCAGCGTGAAGCTGGTCTTGATGCTGTTGCCTAAATCCTTCGTGGCAGTCGCATTCAGGTTCGAATCGATGATTCGATCATAGAACTGCCAGCGCTCGATCTGCCCGCCTGGCAAACCTGACGCGGAACGACCAAATGCATTCATCCTGTCATCACTCGCGTAGTCGCCGCCCAACGTATAGTTGACCTGAAGCCACGGCATCGCTTTCCAGTTCGCGTTGATGTTGCCGAAATAGCGACCCGTCTCCGCCGTCAGCTCGTTCTCGTTAATCGCGTAGAACGGGTTGTCGAATCCACGGTTCGTGGTGAACGCTGTCGGACCCGGATTCGGAAAGCGCCATGACCGGTGCAGCCCGCTTGCGCTGTCGAGGTACTGCATGGCGTTGAACTCAGGCGGCTGCCGAAGTGCGGCCAGACCGATACCATTGATTGCGTTGCCGCGATCAACACCACCGCTTCTTGTCTGTACGTACGACGCGCTCGCGCCCACCGTGAGGTTATCGGCAAGCGAATGTCCCGCGTTTACGCGGAACGTGTAGCGCTTGAGGAAATCGTTGTCCTGAACGATGAAGCCGTTGTGGTCGAGGCTTCCCGCGGAGAGGTAGAACGTTGTGCGCTCGCTTCCGCCCGACATCGTGAGCGTGTTGTCCATCACGCGGCCGGTTTCGAAGACTTCGCTTTCATGGTTGTAGGTCGGCGTGCCTGCTGCGAGTGCCGGGCCCCACGAGAAGAAACCTGAGGCGATCGTGCAGTTGACAGCGGTACACGCGGTCGAGACTCCATTGCTGCCAACACCGTAGAGGCGCTGGGTCGGAATCGACGATACCGGCTTGTCCTGCTGATACGTAGACCGCAGCGAATACTGAACCTGTCCTGATTTGCCGCGCTTCGTCGTGATCAGGATGGCGCCCGCAGAACCCGCGGCCGCGCCATAGATAGACGTCGCCGCTGCACCCTTCAGGATCTCGATGGACTCGATGTCCTCGGGATTGATGTCAGATGCACGATTCGTCATCGGTGCACCGGAGAGAACGCCTGCGTTCTGTCCCGGGCGCGTCGCGTTGTTGACTGGCACACCGTCAACGATGATGACCGGCTGGCTTGCGCCGAAAGTCTTCGCACCGCGGATCTGAATTGCGGTCGATGCCGTCGGGTCACCGCTCGACTGATTGGTGAGAACTCCCGGGACCTTTCCAGCAATCGCCTGGATCACGTTGCTTTCGTTCGCTTTCTTGAGCGACTCGCCGCTCAGTGCAGCGCGCGCGGTTCCCAGACGCTCTACCAGACTCTCAGTTCCTGCTCCGGTAACCACGACCTCGTCAAGCTTGAGCGGGTCTGGGGCAAGGCTGAAGTTCTGAACGAGGCTGGTGCCGGGCCGAAGCGCAACGGTCGCGGTCGACGCACGGAACCCCAGCTGGCGGGCCGTCAGCGCAACACTCTGCGATGCTGCACGACCAGCAGGAACGACGAGGCGATAGGTGCCATCGACGTTCGCGTACACGACGATATTGAGCGTCCCAATACCGACGTTTGCAACTCTGAGCGGATCACCTGAAGTACTCGTAACTCTTCCGGTGATCGTCACCGGCTCCTGCGCCTGGGCAATTGCAGGGAGCAATGCTATCGCCCCCACAGCAACCGTCCAGCGTACTGCTCGACTAACCAGGTTCTGTCCCATTCGTGCCTCCGAATGAAGAATTGTGCTATCGCCTGAGTGGGATAGCTGGTCGCCAGCGAGTTGTAAGGACTCCGCTAGAGACTCATTCACAATGTGTTAGCGGGGATTCTAGTCCGCAAGAACCTTTATGACGGTTTGCTTACCCCGTCCCTTCCAGAATGCAGTTCGTCCCTTTCGTGGTTTCAACCGGCGGAACGCTATCATAGAAAAGCTGCCCCGCCTATTCTTATTGAGTGTCCTTCGTTCATCTTCACTGCCACTCGGAGTATTCCCTCCTCGACGGCGCAAATCGGATCGATAACCTGATCGGACGTGCGCTCGAGTTCGAGCAGCCCGCCCTCGCGATCACCGATCACGGCAACATGCACGGCGCATGGGAATTTCAGGAAAAAGCAAAAAAGGCCGGCATCAGGCCAATCGTCGGAATGGAAGCGTACGTCGCCCCAGGAGACCGTCGCCTCAAGGAACGGGAAGGTAACCGTAAGCCCTACTACCATCTCGTTCTGCTCGCGATGAACGAGACCGGTTACAAGAACCTGATGAAGCTTTCGTCACTTGGCTTCACTGAGGGCTTCTACTCCCGGCCGCGCGTAGACAGGGAGCTCCTAGCGCGGTATCGCGAGGGGCTTGTCGTCTCTTCAGCATGCATGGCCGGCGAGGTTGCATCGCACCTGCTCACCGACAACTGGGAGGGGGCACGCGAGGCGGCATCGTGGTATGCCAATACCTTCAAGGACTACTACCTCGAGGTGCAGGCCCACGGCACCCCGGGGCAGGCCGAGCTCAACAAGCGCGTCTTCAAGCTCGCCGATGAAATGGGGATCCCGCTCGTTGCGACCAACGACGCGCATTTCCTCCGTCCGCAGGATCACGCCGCCCACGACGTGCTGCTCTGTATCGGTCTTGGGAAAGACTACCAGTCTCCCGACCGCATGCGCTATGACGAAGGTCTCTACTTCAAGAACGTCGACGAGATTCGCGAGGTATTTCCCGATCGGCCCGACGTAATTGAAAACACACTTCGCATTGGTGAAGAAGCGAATATCTCGCTGTCCAAGCAGTATCAGGTTCCGGCATTCCCACTTCCGCCCGGGGTGGCGACAGAGAACGACCTGCTCGTTCGCCTTGCGAATGAAGGCGCGCACATGCGCTACGGCCAGGACCTGTCTGAGGAAGTGCGTAACAGGCTGACCTACGAGCTCGGTGTCATCACCAAGACCGGCTACGCGGGATATTTCCTCATCGTCGCCGATTTCATCGCGGCCGCGAGAAGCAAGGACATTCCTGTCGGGCCCGGACGCGGCTCGGCCGCCGGCTCCCTCGTCGCATACTGCCTTCGCATCACAGATGTCTGTCCACTCAAGTTCGATCTCCTCTTTGAGCGCTTTCTGAACCCGGAGCGCGTGTCGATGCCGGACATCGACGTCGACTTCGACGACGAGCGGCGAGGTGAGGTGATCGACTACGTTCGCGAAAAGTACGGACACGACTCGGTCGGGCAGATTATCACGTTCGGAACCCTGAAGTCGCGCGCAGCCGTGAAGGATGTCGGGCGCACTCTTGGCTTCCTGCCGTCAGAGACCGATGCGCTCGCGAAACTTATTCCGAACATGCCGAACTTCTCCCTGACTGTCAGGGAGGCGATCGACAAGGTGCCGGAAGTCGGCAAGCTATATAAGGAAGAAGAGCGTTACCGCGAGCTGCTCGATTTTGCGATGGAGCTCGAGGGACTTTCGCGTCATGCAGGCGTGCATGCTGCAGGAGTCGTCATCGCGCCCGGCCCGATCGACGAGTACGTGCCCGTCTGCACGCAAGGATCACGCGGTAGCGGTGCGGGCGAGGAGAACATTGTCGTCACCCAGTACGACATGAACTCGCTGGAGAAGGTCGGCATGCTGAAGATGGACTTCCTCGGCCTGACGACGCTCACGATCATCAAGGACACACTCGCTTCGATTCGAGCGCGCACGGGCACTGCGCCGGACCTCGATACCCTTCCGCTCGAGGACGAGGCAACGTTCAAGATGCTTCGCGCGGGCAAAACGGCAGGTGTGTTCCAGTTCGAATCCGGCCTCGCGACCGACATGGTCAAGAGCATGCGTGCCGACAGGTTCGACGATCTCGTCGCATCGAATGCGCTCATGCGCCCGGGCCCGCTCGATGCCGGGATGCACAAGGTCTACATCCGCCGCAAGAAAGGCGAAGAAGCGGTCACCTACGCGCTTCCCGAGCTCGAGGAAATTCTCAGCACGACCTACGGCGTCATCACCTATCAGGAGCAGGTGATGCGCATAGCGCAGAAGCTTGCGGGCATCTCGCTCGCCGAAGCCGACGTGCTACGAAAAGCGGTAGGCAAAAAAGATCCGGAGCTGATCAGGGCCGAGCTCGGCAAGTTCGTATCAAAGGCAATTGATCGCGGGTACGATCGCGCGATCATCGAAGAGATCGCCGCACAAATCGAGACGTTCGGCCGGTACGGTTTCAACAAGTCGCACTCGGTTGCGTATTCGATCATCTCGTTTCACACGGCATGGCTCAAGGCGCATTATCCCGCTGACTTCATGGCCGCGCTGCTTTCTGCGATGATAGGCGATACCGACAGCGTCGTGAAATACATCAACGAGGCGCGCGAGATTGGAATCGAGGTGCTGCCTCCCGACGTGAACGAGTCAGGCTACAAGTTCACCGTAATAGGCGACAACAAGATCCGCTTCGGGCTCGGCGGAATCAGGAATGTCGGCAGGTCTGCCATCGACTCGTTCATAGTCGCAAAGCAGACGGCGCCATTCACTTCCCTCTTCGACCTTGCGGAGCGAGTCGACCTGCGCGTCTGCAACAAGCGCGTGTTCGAAGCGCTCATTCAGGCAGGCGCGCTGGATGCGCTTGGCGGCCACCGGGCGCAGTATATGACTGCGCTCGACTCCGCTTTGCGCGAAGCATCGCTGCAACAGGAAGAGATTGCCTCGGGCCAGGTCTCGCTCTTCGGTTCGCCGCAGGCAAATGGCGAGTCCGAGCCGCATGCGCCGCCCATGCTCCCGAACATCGCACCGTGGAGTGAATCGGTGCGGCTTGCAAAGGAAAAAGAGATTCTTGGCTTCTATACGTCTGGACATCCCCTCGAGCCATTTACGACGGAGTGCGAGCTGTTCGCGACTCACAAGGTTGCGGATCTTGGGAAGTGGGGCCCTGACCCCATGGCGCTCTGCATTGTAGTGACTGCGATCAAGCGGCAGGTGAGCAAGCGAAGCGGCTCCGAGTTTGCGCGCCTCACGATCGAGGATTTTTCAGGATCAGGCGAAGTGCTCGTCTTCCCGGAAAAATGGTCAGCCCTCTCGGAGCAGGTGAAGACCGATGTCCCGATTCTCCTGAAAGGCGGTTACGCACGTCGAGACCAGGACGCGGACAACCCTTCGTTCGTGGCCGAGTCAGTGACGAAGCTCACAGACCTGCGCGCGAATGGCCAGGTGATGATCGCAATCAGGGTCGTCAAGGATCCGTCACGGAACCCGGCAGTAATGAAGGAGATCCGCTCGATCGTCGAGGCATATCCGGGAACTGTGCCATTGGAAGTCGACTACAGTGACGGCAATGGGTTGCGGGCGACTCTCCGTTCCCGCAGTTTGACGCTTGCCGTCAACAACACCGTGCTCAGCGAGCTGAGATCCCTTCTCGGCGATGAATCGGTGCGCCTGCAACGCGGGAGCAGATAGGTGGCCACATCCACCCAGACGCTGGACTTCGAGAAACCGATCGTCGAGCTGGAGAAACAGATCGAGGAGCTGAGGCGACTTGCCGGCGAGCGGCAGATGGATGTCGCCGGTGAGCTTGCTCCGCTCGAGAGGAAACTCGTAGAGCTGAGAGAGGAGATCTACCGCAACCTCACCCCCTGGCAGCGGGTGCAGGTCGCGCGCAATCCGCGCCGGCCCTTTACGTCCGAGCTGATCGACCTCGTGTTCACAGACTTCATCGAGCTGCACGGCGATCGGGCGTTTCGCGATGACCCTGCAATCATCGGCGGGTGGGCACGCCTCGACAATGAGACGATCATGGTGATGGGCCAGCAGCGCGGCCGCGACACCAAGGAGCTGCTGAAGCGCAACTTCGGCATGCCACATCCGGAGGGCTACCGCAAAGCGCTCCGCCTCATGAAGCTGGCGGAAAAATTCCATGTGCCGGTGCTGACTTTCATCGACACGATGGGGGCATGGGCTGGAATCGGAGCTGAAGAGCGCGGCCAGTCAGAGGCGATCGCGAGAAATCTTCTCGAGATGAGCCAGCTGACTGTACCTATAGTGGCGACGGTGATCGGTGAAGGCGGGTCCGGCGGCGCTCTCGCACTTGGAGTCGCGGATCGCGTGCTCATGCTCGAGAATGCGGTTTACTCAGTGATATCGGTTGAAGGCTGTGCGACGATTCTCTGGAAGGATGGAAAAAGCCCTGAGATGCGCGAGAAGGCTGCTGCCGCTCTTCGTATCACGGCGCCGGATCTGTTCGAGCTTCGCGTAATCGACGAGATAGTGCCGGAGCCACCGGGTGGCGCGCACACCGATCACATTGCGACAGCAAAGGTTCTCGGCGAGACGCTGAACCGTCATCTCGAGGAGCTTCGAAAGCTCCGGCCCGAAAAACTCGTGCGCCGGCGGCGCCAGCGATTCCTGCGACTCGGACAGTGGACTGAATAGTGGCTCATCTCGTTGAAGTCGCATTCAAGGGAAACCGAAAAGAGTTTTTTCTGTGGGACTATCCCGATCCTCCCGCTCTTAACTCTTCGATAATCGTCGATGCAGATCGTGGCGAAGATCTGGGCGTTGTGCATTCCCTCGGAGAGCTTGCCGAGAAGCGCAACGGTGGCTGCGCGCATGGGTGCGGGACCTCTGCACCGACGCGTAAGGCGCTTCGTGTCGCTAACTCGCGCGACAAGGCAACCGCTGAGGGGCTGCGAGCGCAGAACGAAGATGTGCGCAGGAAGGCAACTGAGAGGGTTCGCGCCAACGGGCTTGCAATGAAGCTCACCGACGCAGAGTGGCAATGGGATCGCAAGAAGCTGACGTTCTATTTCACGGCTGACAAGCGGGTTGATTTCAGGAATCTCGTACGGGATCTGGCATCGCTGTTTCATACGAGGATCGAGCTGAAGCAGATTGGCGTTCGCGACGAAGCGCGACGGCTCGACGGTATCGGAAGGTGCGGTCGACAGTATTGCTCGGCATCGTGGCTGCCTGAGCTGCGACCTGTGAACCTTGGTGTTGCAAAGGACCAGCGCTTGTCGTTGAATCCGGCGCAGATCTCCGGAGCGTGCGGGCGGCTCATGTGCTGCCTGCGATATGAGCACGAATTCTACGTTCAGAGCAGGAAGCGTTTCCCGAAGGAAGGAAAAGTCGTGGTCACAGGGAAAGGCGAGGAGAAAGTTCTTGCGATCGACATTTTTCGCGAGCGGGTAACCCTGCGTAATGTCGAGGGCGAGACTCGGGTAGTGGCTCTTGCCGATTTCAACCAGGACGTAGCCGACGTCGCCAACGGTGTCATTCCTCCAGCAGACATCCCGGCAGACGAAGACTTCAATGAAGCGTATTACGAGATATCGCCGGAGCTCAAGTATACGATCGAGCACGAGATCGCAGTCGCAGAAGAACTTGTTGTAATCGAGGCCGAGCCGTCCGAGTCGCTGGTTTCGCTCGATCCCGATGATGGTGCGAGGACGAGTGACAAGGATGAAGCTGGCGTGAGGCGAAGACGGGGACGTCGCGGCGGACGCCGTGGACGCGGTACAGAGCCGGGAGAGAAGTAGACTTGGCCAGGTTTTACCTAACCACTGCGATCGATTATGCGAACGGCGACCCGCATCTCGGGCATGCGTTCGAGAAGATCGGCGCCGATGCAATCGCACGTTACCGCCGGCTGCTCGGCGACGATGTTCATTTCCTCATCGGGATGGACGAGCATGGGCAGAAAGTCGCATCCGAAGCTGCCGATCGCGGAGTAACGCCGCAGGAGCTGGTCGACGAGGTAGCGGGGCGCTTTCAAGCAGTGTGGGCGCGGCTGTCCATCTCCTACGATCAGTTCATTAGAACGACCGAGAGCAGCCACCGCGACGGGGTCCAGGCGCTGATCGAAAAGGTCTTCGAGCATTCGCCGGACGACTTCTATGAGCGCGCATACGAGGGCTGGTATTGCGTCGGCTGCGAGTCGTTCAAGCAGGACAACGAGATCCTGCAGGGCAAGTGTGTCTTGCACTCGACGCGGACACTGCAGTGGGTTGCAGAGAAGAACTGGTTCTTCCGGCTTTCTGCATACAGCGACCGGTTGCGGGAGCTCTTGAACAATGGCGATTTCCTCGGTCCGAAGAGCCGCCGCAATGAGATGCTCGCGCTTCTCGACCAGGGACTCGAAGATATTTCCGCGAGCAGGTCGCGCTTCTCGTGGGGTGTGCCCTTCCCGCGTCCGTCGAGCGATGGGGAAACCCAGACGACCTATGTGTGGTTCGATGCACTGCCCAACTATCTCACCGCGACTGGATACCCTGCTGCCAGTTACACCGGTCGCTGGCCGGCGGATCTGCACATCGTAGGCAAGGATATAACCCGGTTTCACTCTATCATCTGGCCCGCGATGCTCATGGCCGCCGGACTCGAGCTTCCGCGACATGTCTGGGCTCACGGCTTCGTTCTGCTCGCCGGAGACAGGTTCAGCAAGTCAGCGGGAGTGAAGCTGGACATGGCAGAGGCAATCGATCGCTTCGGCCCTGATGCGTTCAGATATTTCCTGTTGCGTGAGGTCCCGTTCGATGCCGATGGTAATTTCGCGTGGGAGCGTTTCGAGGAGCGGTATAACTCCGAGCTCGCGAACGCGTTCGGGAATCTTGCGAGCCGCACGATATCCATGATCGATCGGTACCGCGGCGGAATTGTCCCGGAAGGGATTGACGAGGCCACCGAACAGGCGGACGCCGCTGATATCGCGGCTTACCATTCGGCGATGAACGGCGGGAACGGCTACCTGCTTCACGAAGGCCTGAAGGCGATCTGGAGAACGGTAAGCAGGGCAAACGAGTTCGTCGATCGACAGGCCCCGTGGAAACTTGCCGCCGACGAGGCGATGACTGCGGAGCTCGACCGGACATTGGGCTCGCTCGCGCGCCAGCTGGCGAGGCAGTGCGTATGCATCGCCCCTTTCATGCCCCAGCGTGCCGAGGAGCTCTGGCAGCGGCTTGGCGCTCCGGGCAGTGTGCACGCACAGCGCTTTGAATCATTTACCGATCTCGATCCGGCGGGATGGAAAGTGACAAAGGCTTCCCCGTTGTTCCCAAAGGAGTAACGTTGATCCGGGCATTCTGCGCCCTCTGCCCGCGCGAAGCGCCTCTTTATCTCTCATTTGACTTTCGCGAGTCCGCGGGGTATCAGATGAAGGGCCCATCCGGCGTCTGAAGTTTTTGACGCAACAATCAAGAGGATTCAATAGAATGAAACAGAGACTGTTCCTTGCCGCATTTGGTGCGAGCGCACTTGGTTTGCTGTCGGGGTGCGCAAAGGCCACGCCGGTTGATGGAGCTCCGACGCCAAGCACATCGACGAACGCTGCGGCATCAACGGGGGCACGCTGGAGCGCAAATATCCAGTCGGTGACTCAGAACCGCGGTGAAGTCACTGCAACCTCACGCGATCGCAGCTACGGCTCGGCTACATGGACAAAGGGTGCAGCGGCGTCGCTTACGAACATCAACGTCGTGTTTACATACACGGGCTCTGAGCGGACACTCGCATGGGCAATCCTACCGGGCTCGTGTGGCACGCCTGCACTGCCGGTGTTGCCGATGTCTAACTTTGCGGAGCTGAACGTTGGTGGTGGCGGGCGCGCGCAGGTTACGACGTCGCTGCCGCTCGAGCTTCCAAGCAGTGGCGCGTACCATGTTGACATTTACCGGGACAGACGCGGTGGTACTGACGCTCTGATCGCTTGCGGTAACATGCGTTACGCTGGCTGATCTATTTCAGTAGTTGTACAGAAAAAGCCCCGGTCGTTCTGCGACCGGGGCTTTTCTTTTGTTTTCTGGTTTGGCTCGTGCCTGTCGACTGCGTGGACTCAGGTCTCAAGCCTATGTTTTCTTTCACCGACAGACCTCGGGCACGAGGCAGAAACACATACTGAAATAAAGCATAGGCTTGAGACCTGAGTCCACGCAGTCGACGGGCACGAGTCAAAACCAGAAAATAAGAAGAAGGCACCCCTTTCGGGGTGCCCTCTCTTTATTCAAGCGATCGAGAAGATCAGGTCTCGGGGAAAACCGGGTTCGGCGAGTTGCCACCGAATGTGTAGACCGGAATTGCGAGGGTCTCGAGCTCCTTGGCAGGAACCGGCAGACTGCGCGGGGTTCCCTTCTGGAGGTTCGAGCCACCACGGAAGCCCCAGATGTTGCCGATGGGAAGTCCGTTGTAGGTGATATTCTGATCGATACGACGGCGGTCGAACCAGCCACGTGCTGAGGCAGTTCCCCACAGCTCGACGTCGCGCTCGTAGAAGATCGCGCCAAGCAGGTCGTTGTTGGACGACGCGCCCGTTACAGGTGTGAGCTGGCCACGGCCGACGCGGGTCTTGTTGATCAATGTCGCAGCGCGATTCTTGTCGCCATTCGTGCGTACGAGCGCTTCGGCGATCAGGAGATCGTTCTCAGCGGCAAGCACGTACGGAACTGCGGTGAGGAAGGGAGCATCGACTTCATACGAGTGATCGATGTAGCGAGCATGGCTCCAGTTGCTGAAGAAATACACGCCACGCGCCACCGCGTACGGAATATTCTGGTTGTACCAGAAATCCGCGCCCGGCGTCTTCACGTTGCCTGAAGCATCCGGAGCCCCGCTCGCGAAACGACGGTCGGCCGGCGTTGCGCGCGCTGGTGCAGTCGCCGATGTGAACACCAGCGGCTGCGTCGGGTCGGCTTCCTGAATGATGCGCTGGTCGACACGAACCCAGCTCTCGAGGTCTACATAACCTTTGTACAGGTCGAACCAGCTGTTGCCGCCGTCTCCCTGGATCCGGAGATCAAACGCTGTGCCCGTCGAGATTCCCTTGTCCGCGTATGAAAGAACGCGGCCCCAGTTCACAGCCGCATTTTCCGCGGCCGTGCGGGGGACGTACGCGAGCTGCCGCGCAGCCATCGTATTGGCCATCTTCACGAAGTTCGCGGCGGTCAGCGTCATGCCAGGTGTATACTCGGCTGGAATTGTCCAGCTCTTGCCTGCCGCCGCAGCGATCGCCTTGTCGAGGCTGGCGACTGCCGCAGCGTTGACAGTGCCGTACGGAACGAGTGCTGCCGTCGCGTCCGGGGTGTCCTCGAGTACTACGAAGCCCTTGTCAAAGACGAGCGCCTCGAAGCCTAGAGAAAGCCCCTGAACCATCCAGGCAAATGCCTGGAACTGCGGGGTTTCGTCTGGCGCTGACGCACCAGTGGCAACACGAACGCCACGAGTGATTGCCTTGAGGCCGTCGTTCGCTGCGCCGAGTGCGCCATACATCGCGTCGTACGGGTCGCGCGCTACAGTGCCGTCGCCGGCCGATGAGCTGTTGTTGTAGGCGAGGCGCGGCTCTTGTCCGTTGAAGCGCGCTCCGAAGTTTCCGTACGCCATTGTGGCAACATCCGCCATAACGTCTGTCGCGACGCCAGGCGTCGGCTCGCAGGCACCACCGGCGCAACCCTGCATGCCGAGGTACCAGGTGTTGTACGAGCTTCCGATCAGCTGACGGACGTCTCCCGGGCTCGCGATCGCACGCGCAACGTCAGGCGCGTTCGGGTTCGTGACCTCGAGATCCGGATTGCAGGCACCGGCGAACGCGAGAACTGCCGCGCTTCCAGCCAGTGTTGCGAATCGATTTCTGAAATTCATGATTGTTTTTTATGTCCAGGTGATCGGAGCCGGCGCGAAGCCAATCGGCATCATGCCGGTCCCGATCTGATGGTTAGAAGCCGATCTCGATCTGGCCGGTGACCTGTCTGAAGCTCGGATACCGGAAGCCGTCGATACGGAAGTTGAAATCTCCGTTCGAGCTTGCTTCTGGGTCAAAGCCAGAGTAGTCCGTCCATGTCTTCAGGTTGCGGCCGATGAGCGCGACCTTCACGCTCCGACCCTGACCCAGGAAGCGCACCGAGTTGAGCAGGCTCTGTCCGAAGTTGTAGCTGACGGAAAGCTCACGGAGCTTGACGTAGCTGCCATCCTCGACGAAGAAACTGTTCGGCTCGAGTGCGTTGTAGAAGCCAACGTTGTAGTACTCGATGGCCTTCTTGTTCTCAGCCGCCTTGCCACTCTGGTCGAGCGAGCCGTGACGCTGATCCTGGAACATCCACTGCTTGGTAAAGTTGTAGATGTCACCACCACGCGTTCCGTCCAGCAGGCCGTAAAGCGTGAAGCCGGCAAAACGAAGCGTGTTCGCAAAGCCGAACGAGTAATCCGGGTTCACGTTTCCGATGATCACGTTGTCGCTGCCCTGAGCATTGACATACTTGATCGCGCGCTCGTTGACGGTTCCGCGCGTTCCCTTCGTGACGACGAAACCATCGTCATTCACTTCGAACAGGGAAGCCAGGTCCTTGCCAGCGTTGAGCGGGTTATCAGCAAGCTCCTGGATCGTGCGTGCCCAGCGCTGGCCGTAGATCACGCCGAGTGCTTCGCCGCCACGATAGAAGAAGATGTTCTGGTTCTGCGAGGTCGAACCAACGCGGAAGGGAGCGCGGTTGAGCTCGTCGATCTTCTGACGTGAACGCTCACCCGTCAGGGTGAAGTTCCAGCTCAGGTTCGGGCGCTCGATAACGCGCGTGTTGAGCGCGAGCTCGAACGTACGACCACCGATACGAGCCGCATTCTGCCACTGCGCCGTGAATCCGCCCGACTGCGCGAGCGAAAGCGGCACAAGGAGGAACGCGCCTTCAGTGTGTCGATCAGACTTTACGTACTCGAGGTCGAAGCGATCGAGGAAGCTGGCGTTGATTCCAACTTCATTCTCGGTCTGCAGCGCGGGCTCGAGGTCCTTGTTGCCTACGGTGTTCTTCGACAGCGTGCCAGCGAATACCGAGTACGTCTCGTACTGGTAGGCAAAGCCCGGACGAAGACCTGCCGTTCCGCGGCCAGCGCGGAGCTTCAGCTCCTGGAAGCCGGGAATCTTGAAGTCTTCAGTGATTCTCCATGCTCCGGAGAACGCATAGTAGTTCGCCCACCGGTTCGCCGCCCCGAATAGCGACGAACCGTCGCGACGTCCAACGAGCTGGACGAGGTAGCGATCGCCGTAGTTGAAGTTCTGAACGACGCTTCCGTTGATTGTCCGGATATTCTGAATCGTCGAGTTCGACTGAAGCGTGGTGGGGTCGCCAGCCTGGAGGTCAGGAACCGATGCAACCTTGAGCGCTGCGGTCGACGTGAAGAATGTCGTGTTACGCTCATCCTCGTACTGATACGTGAGGCGAGTTGCCGAATTCAGCTTTCCAAGTCCGAAGCTCGCAAGCGCACTCGCCTGTGAGTTCGACGCCTGGTTGTTGTCCTGATCGAGACGCAGCGATCCCTGTGACTCGGACTGAACGACAGTATTCGTACCAACAAGTCCACGATCGAGGAAGTTCGTCGTACGGTTGTTCAAACGATCCGTACCGTAGCTGCCGTCAAAGGTCAGCCAGCCGAACGGGCGGTAACGAGCCGAGAACGAGCCGATGATCCGCTCGCGACGGTCATTGTAGCTGCGCTGCGCAAGGTCGAGCAGCGGGTTGCCGCGGGCCGTTCCACCGGCTGCCGAAGGCGGCAGAACCGGGGAGTAACGCGTGCCGCAGAGCGCGGCGGTCGGGTTCGACCTGTCGCAGCCCGGAAGTGCATTCGGGAACTGCAGATCGACGTCAGGTGGCGACTGCAGGAGCGAAAAGAACGCAGATCCGGATCCTGAGCTGACGCTCGGAACCTGATCGTTGAACGACAAGCCGTAAGTGACAGCGGCCGATACGTCAGCCTTGCTGCCAAGCCCCTGATCGAGGTTCAGGCGAACGTTCTGACGGCGGAATCCTTCGAGCAGCGGAAGAATACCACGGTCGGTGTCACGCGCGAATGACGCTGAAAAGTTCGTGTTCTCACGGCGCATTGCGATCTGGGCATAGTTCGTTACGGTGCGGCCCGACTGAAGATTGGTCTTCAGCTGATCGCGCCACGTGCCTGCCGGAAACTCGTTATCAGTGTAGTGGTCGGTCTCGAGAATGCGGCTTCCACTCGAGTTGAGAATGAACTGGCCTGCAGAGTTGAGCTGGTACGGGTGCTTGTCGAGAAGCGGAACGTAATTTTCAACTGAGCTCGTTCCAATTTCGTTACGGGTCAGGAAGCTCACCGATCCTTCCGGTGAATCCTTGCCGCGCTTCGTCGTCACTGCAACGACGCCGCTGGCCGCCGCAGATCCGTAGGTGCTCGCCGAGGCGGCTCCCTTCAGAACTTCGATCGACTCGATGTCGTTTCCGTTGATGTCAGCAAGTCCGTTGTGGGAGATAACGCCGTCGATGATGACGAGCGGCTCCTGTCCACCAACACCGAGGTTAGTCGATGTACGAACGCGGATAGCAGGTGATGAGCCCGGCTGTCCCTGCGTGAACGAGACGCGGACACCGGCAACCTTACCTGCAAGCGCCGTAGCCGGCGAAACCGCCGGAACTTCCTTCAGCTGTGCTTCGCCGACGCGACCGACAGAGATCGTCAGATTCTTCGCCGAAGTGGCTTCAGCAACACCGGTGACGACGACGTCGTCGATGCGGGTCGCATCCTGCGAGAGCTGGAAGTTCTGGGTCTGTGTGCCGGCGGTGACTGTGATGTCACGGTTGATCGGCGCGAAGCCGATGCGACGTGCCGTGATTACCACTGAGCGTCCGACCGATGCGGCCGGAATGGTGATCGTGTAGGTACCATCGACCCTCGTATTCGCGCCGACACCGAGACCAAGACTCGGAATGACGACGTTTGCGCCCGGAACTCCGTTCCCGGCGGCGTCGGTGACACGGCCGCTGACAACTGCCTGGGCCTGTGCGCTCGATGCGGTCGCGAACGACGCAAGGATCACAAGTCCGGCAGAAAACAGCCGTCCGACTCGTCTGATGTTGATCATGCTTACCTCAAGTTCGGAAATTGTGGTTCGGCTCACTCGGTATTCGTACAGAGAGGCCGAGATCGTTCAATTCGTGCGGTGTTGTTGACTCACCCGGCAGTTTGAAACCTGAGGCAGATTCCGGCGTAGTCACGGAAGGGGACAGAGGTGTCAGATGCGGGCTCCGAACCCTGCTAAGGACTTATTTCTGCCATCGCATCCCTCCTCTGAGGTTTGACATCCCGCGCCTCGCCATCTGCGAGCGCGGCCGATCTGGGTCGACTGGAACGACAGACGACACACCTCGCTCTGATGCGAAAGCGCGCGTTGTCACTTTTCTACGTGTGGGTTGCCGCGCAAATGCACCGCGGCCCCTGTCACTCGAATTCAGGTTCGTTTCCAGTCCCTTACAGACAGACAAACACGGACCCTGCGGTCCGACTAAAAACAGAGAAGCCCAAACGGCGCTATCAGCAGCCTGTTAGGGATGTGTCTTGAGAATGTAGGGATGGGAACAGGAGGATTCAAGGGCGAGGGACGAACCGTTATTCCCTTGATCCAAGGGGCGTAATGGGCTGTCCCGCCCATTACGCCATCATGATACGATCTAGTTCTTCTTGAAATCCACGGTCGGAACGGCTTCGACACCGGCCGGCGCATCGTAATAAGGGCGCGTCGCGGCACCCGTCACTTTGGCCGTCAGAACCTGGGGGAATCCCCGGATATAGGTGTTGTAATCCCGAACCGCGGCGTTGTAGTCACTACGGGATACGGCGATACGATTCTCCGTTCCGCTCAGCTCATCCTGGAGCCGGAGGAACTGCTGGTCGGCCTTGAGCTGCGGATACGCCTCGGAAATAGCAAGCAGGCGCCCAAGGGCCCCCGTCAGCTGAGCGTCGGCCGCTACCTGCTGAGCCGGGTCACCACTCCTGATCGCACCACCAAGCGCCGCGCGCGCATTGGCAACTTGAGTAAAGACCCCTTCTTCGTGAGCCGCATACCCCTTTACGGTATTCACCAGATTGGGAACCAGGTCGGCCCGGCGCTGAAGTTGAACCTCGATCTGCTGCTTCGACGACGAAGCCTGCTCGTCGAGCGTCTGAATCCGGTTGTACCCACATCCCGCAAGAGCGAATGGGGCGAGAAGGGCGAGAATTCGGCGTTTCATTGTTGCTAGCCTCATTGAGTGTCGGTGTAACCTACGTACTGCTGAATGGAAAGTTTATGCCGTGTAACTGTTGAGATGCACCACCAGTGCCTCCACCTCGGCCATATAACCGGCGAGGATCGTTCCTGCCTCGGTCTTGTCGACCTTCCTGTTGCCCCTGACGTGTTCGATGATTCTATGTACCGGCCCTGGATCGAAGCCGGCAAGACCCGCGACCTGAACACTAAGCACTGAATAGTCCTGGGGTGGGATCTCACCATGAAGCCGCGACACACCCCGGAACACGACCATGATCGCGCTCAGACTCTCTTCGAGCAGCCGGAGCTGCCCTCCCCTGTCGTCGCCCGCAGCCATCGCGGCGCGTCGGAGATGAAGCAGTTTACCCAGAGCCTGCTGCTCGACCTCGAGCCTCAGGTCGGCGCGCGATACGACAACTCCCTCAGTGACATCGATTCCGTGAAGGACGCGATGACGCTCGAGAATGTCCGCGTACTCCATCGGAAACACATCGGCTGAAGACTTCCACTCGGCCATGGTGAACATCATCGGGGGCGGATTCCCTGCTTCCCCCCACGAACGAAGGACAGCCCCGACAGCGGATAGCCTGTCCAGCGGCACCGCATCCAGCACGACGAGCACGTTGTAGTCGGAACGTTTCTTCAGGTGTTCGCCGGCCACGGCAGAACCATATAGAAGTACGGACCTCAACGTCTCCCCATAGACACCCTTCAGCTGGGAGACGAGCGTCTCCAGTGTCATCGCCATGTGTGACCCGCCCGCAATTGTGATTCTACCATGAAGAACCTCCACCGCCGCCCGAGAAGCCGCCGCCGCCACCAAAACCTCCGAAACCGCCACCGAAACCGCCGCCGCCGAATCCCCCACCGCGCGAGTGGAATCCGCCGCCACCCATGGGAATGATCAGGGGTACGCCACCGCCACATCCATCACGTCGTCCCCGACCACCGCGCCCGCGCTGGCTCGCCTTGCTGAGCAGCGACATCACAACGAAGAAGATAAAAAAGAGCATGGCCGGTGAAACGCCGCCGCCGGACCTCGGTCGCTCACGGCGGACAAGCGGCTCCTGCGGAATCAGCGCCGTATCGAGAGTAAAACCGAACTCGCTCGCAAAACGTTGCGCTGTAAGCAGCGTGACGAGCTCGAGCCCCCCGGCATAATCACGAGCGACAAATGACGGAGTCGCCGAGCGACAGATGCTTCCCGCAGTGGCGTCGGTGATGAAGCCTTCGGTTCCCTGCCCCGTGAGGACAAAGCACCGGCCCCTGCCATCCGAATTCGTCTCCTTTGGAACCAGCAGAATCACGGCGCCGGCATTCCTTGTAGGGTCACCAGGATCGCCGATCTTGCCGACTTTCCATTCGCGACCTATTCGGAGCGCAACGTCCGCGACCTCCCTTCCCTCGAGATTCGGCAGCGTAACGATTGCGATCTCGCCACGTGACTTGGTGCGCACGTCCTCAGCGATACGCGTGAGGCGCGCGACAGAAGCCGCGTCCAGCACGCGCGCGAAGTCGTTGACCAAGCCAGTTGGCTGCGGAATCGCAGGCTGCTGCGCCACGCCGGCCAACGGTAAAAAAATGGCGGCACAAAGTGCGAGCCGTCCTAATGAACGCGCGATCGTGCCCCAGCGCGAAAAACCTGATCCGGGAATCACTCCTCCGCCCTTGATTTCAACCCTCGAGCCGCCACCTATTTAGCAGATGCAGAGATACACAATCAAACTTAGTGCCGCGGTGTCGTTTTCACTTATGGCCGCAACCGCTTGCAATCAGCCGAGCTCCAATCCGGCTGTGGCAGATACGCCTGCTGCCGCTCAGGGAGCACGCGCGCTGAATGCGCCGGATCCGCTTGGGATTGCCGCGGATCGTGGTCGCATTGCGGGCGACAGCACGGCACGGACCTGGGTGGTGATTGCCAGCGACTTTCAGTGTCCGTTCTGCCGTCAATGGCATGCGGAGTCATACAAGTTGCTCATCGATGAATACGTACGAACGGGCAAGGTAAGAGTTGCATTCCTCAACTTCCCGCTCGGCCAGCATCGCAATGCTATTCCGACCGCCAGCGCCGCGATGTGCGCCGGCGTGCAGGGCAAGTTCTGGCAATACCATGATGCTGTGTTCGAGTCACAGTCAGAGTGGGCGGCAATGCCGGACGCGCGACCAGTGCTCGATTCAATTGCGCGCTATGTCGGCGTCAATGGCACCCAATGGGCGCAGTGTTTCGAATCCGATGCGATGCTTCCACTCATACTTGCCGATCGCGACAGGGCTTCCAAAGGTGGAGTGCAGTCGACGCCGACATTCCTCATTGGCGACCAGGTGATGGCAGGGGCGGTGCCGTTCAGCGACATGCGGCCCGTGATCGACTCCGCTATCGCAAGAGACAGAAGGGCTAGCGGCGCCCGGCAGTGATCATCTAGCGACCGCGCCATGCATCCGCTCGTCCGTTTTCCCTACGATGCGGCCGGCGCAGTCAGCCGGCTCGCGGTAAAACTCGCGCCCGCGAGCGGGAAATCGAAACTGATGCGCGCGATCGTCGCGAGGCGCGGACTGCTCAACAGATACGAAGCCTGGGCACTCTCGAACCGCGACGTATCGCGCCAGCTGCTCTGGGTTCACGCGCCTTCGGTCGGAGAGGGCCTCCAGGCACTACCTGTCATTCAACGCTTCCGCCGGCTGCGACCTGATGTTCAGCTCGCATACACATTCTTTTCTCCGAGCGCGGAAAGATTTGCCTCGACAACCGGAGCGGCATTCTTCGACTATCTGCCGTTCGACGGCACGCACGAAATGGAGCGTGCGCTCGACGCTCTGTGCCCGACAGCCATCATATTCAGCAAGCTCGATGTTTGGCCGGTGCTTGCCGCCGGTGCGGTGGAGCGTCGGGTGAAACTTGGGCTGCTCAGCGCTACGGTGCCGGAATCATCACGACGCCGCTCGAAGATCGCGCTGCTCGGATTGCGTGAAGCATACAGCTCGCTCGATACTGTCGGGGCAATCTCACCCTCCGATGCGGAGCGGCTGCTGATGATGGGTGTCCGCAGCGACCGGATGACGGTCACTGGCGACACCAGATACGATCAGGTTTGGGGACGTGCGACCGCGCCAAATACAAAACGTGATGCACTGCTCGCGCGCCATCGCGATTCACGTTTGACGCTGGTTGCCGGATCGACATGGCCAAGCGATGAAAAGCCTCTTCTCGAGGCGTGGATGAGGGTGAGGCGGGACATCCCCGGCGTGCGCCTGATTATCGCACCGCACGAATTATCGGTTCAACACCTGGACGCGATCGATAAGTGGACGAGGGTATCCGGCCTTACGTTGTCGCGAACGAGCGATCCCGTCAGTCAGCCAACAGATGTGGTTCTCGTCGATCAGTATGGAATTCTTGGCGACATATACGGACTTGCTGATGCTGCCTACGTGGGAGGCGGCTTTCACGAAGCGGGACTGCACTCGCTTCTCGAACCCGCCGCTTTTGGCGCGCCGGTGCTGATGGGACCGAGGCACGCTGACAACCGCGATGCGAACCTCCTGGTTGCCGGCGGTGGGGCAATGCGATGCCCGGGGACCGGCGATATCGCTGCGAGACTCCTTGCGTGGTTCACTAACGAGCGCGTACGCGAGCGCGCAGGTCAGTCAGCCCGACGAGTTGTAGAAGCCGGGCTCGGAGGCGCCGATCGTTCGACTCAGCTCATCCAGGACTTGTTTGCGTGAACTACCAGCTGTCCAGGACAAAAAAAGGCCCCCGCATCGCTGCGGGGGCCTTTATATCAAGCAGTCTGCAACTACGGGATCAAGGTCGCGGTGAGCGACGCACCTGCGTACGCATCCCAAACCATTACGCCAACGAACCACGTGTCGGCTGCCGGGTTGTTGATGATGCACTGCTCGTCATTACCGCCCAACTCCGAGGAGCAGTCGAACGTCGCCGCAGTCGGCTTCGTTCCACGGCGCACGAAGAGATCCGCGTCGCCTGTGCCGCCGGACATGCGAACCGTCAGGCGGGTCTTGCCAGCCGGGACGATGACCTTGTAGACCACGAATGATCCGCGTGCACCGCTGCTGGAGAGGCCCGTCCTCGCAACGGCGTTCGCGAGAATCGGCAGCGAGACAACCGTGATGCTGGCCGAGCGCTTCTGCGTCGGGTCTGATGTGAGCGTTGCGATAGCCGCGGTGATGCCGGCCGAGACGCCGGTCACGAGTCCGGTCGGTGATACTGTCATGATTGCGTTATTGTCGGTCGACCACGTGACGGGAACAGCCGCACCATTGAACGTGGCCTGGAGCTGGGTCGTTGTTCCTTCATCGATCCCGATGAACTGCGGCGTCACCTGAAGGTTCACGACTGGTTCCGTGAAGTTGTAGTCCTCCGAGCATCCGAGTGCGAGGACGGCGACTGCCAGAGTGCGGGAGATGCGAGTGACGCTGCGATAGTTCATTTTGAGCTTCCACGGGTGGTGGGTCCAGAGTCCCATGCGGCTGGGTGCCGGGCATGGGCGCGCACAAGGCGCGAAAAAGAATATAGAGAGGAATGATACACTCCGCCTCCGGTTAGACAACCCACAAGTGGTGACCGGAGTACGGGCCTAGCGGCTGGCCTTCCCGGGGGGCTTTCGGGCTGAGCCGGGGGCAGTCCCACTGCTTTTCCCCGTCCCGGCAGGCTTTGCTTTCATTGGGGATGGGACCGGCTCCGGGATCACCGGCTCGGGCACCATGACCTCAGGCCGAGGCGCCGGGGGCGGGTGCAGATAGAAGCCCTGGACCAGATGCACGCCAAGCTGCTTCACGGTCGCATACTCCTCGGCCGTCTCTACACCTTCGGCGATTACCATCGCGTTGTGCTTGTTGGCGAAACCAACCATCTGCTCGACGAGACTCTGCTTGATGAAGTTCGCATCGATACAGTTGATGAGGGATATGTCGAGCTTGATGAAGTCGGGCTCGAGATTCGCGATTGAGCCAAGGCCGGCGTAGCCGCTCCCCGCATCATCTACGGCGAAACGGTAGCCGCGCTCCCGAAAATCCTTGAGCCTGCCGCGGAATTTGGGATAGTCGCGGATGGCGGTCCGCTCCGTAATCTCGAGGACGACTCGCGACGGATCGGGCACATCCATATCCGTTTCGGTGAACGCAGGATCCGTGAAGTCGTGTGGATCGACGTTGATGAAAAGCAGCTGATCTTTCTCCAGTCGCTTTTTCATTCCCGAGATCGCGGTGTTTCTGCAGAGCCGCGAGAGCTCCCATATCATGTCAGTCTGCCCCGCCACCTCGAACATCACCTCGGGACGCCGCATTGTCTTGATCGTGCCGCGCGCTAGAGCTTCGTAACCGAAGATCTCCTCAGTCTCGGTTACTACTATCGGGTGGTAGTCGATATAGAGTCCACCGGTGCGAAGCGTTTCACGAAGGTCGGCTGCCTTCCGGCCAAATTCACGCTGCTCGATCGAGTTGGACGAGCTCGCGGCGTCGCGCACCGCGCGATAGATCTGTCGCTCGAGCCTGATTTTTGGATCGTAGTGAATGTGCTGATGTCCGACGAACGTGTCGAAGAGTGAAGCGATGTCCTCTCCATGATCGTCTTCGATGCGCTTGGCGATGAACTGGTGAAGCCTCGCCGTGATCTCGGTTATGACATCCGCACTGGGGACGGTCTCCTCGGCCCGCGGAACATGGAAGAGAACGAAGTCATCGTCGTTGTTGTAGTTCACCATCACTCTTGCCGCGGCAAACGGCGTATCCGCGATGAACTCGATAATCGACTGCGCCGTCGTCTCCAGGACTTCGTCGAGTTTCTCCCAGCCGTAGATCTCTTCGATCTTGGTGTAGCGGTCGAAGTTGAAATAGATGACGAGCAGCTCTTTTCGATCCTGAATTGACTGCCGCATCGAATCGATCGATTGCGCTACGGTTGCCATCTTTGGCTGCGAGCCGCGGAACAACCTCCTATAGTTGGGCAATGTCAGGTCTTTTCCGCGAGCTGGGCAACATTGCGCTCGACGACCATTGCGAGGCGGGCCAGCTCGAACGGCTTCTCCACGAAGTCGTCAGCTCCTGTCTCGATTGCCTGCCGCTTATCCGTCCAGTCCTGCAGCGCCGTCACCATTACTACGCGGACCTTGCGTCCGCCCTCACTCGCTTTCATCTCGCGGCACACCTGCCATCCGTCGCGTCCAGGCATCATCACGTCGAGCAGCACGAGCCGGGGTTTTTCACGCGCAAAAAGCTCCATCGCCTCGTCGCCATTGTATGCGACGTGAATCGGGTACCCTCGCGCTTCGAGATAATCGCGAATGATATGAGCGTTGTCCTCGTTGTCGTCGACTACAAGAATCGGGGGAAGTGTTGAATCGGTCATCATTCTTACGTTGGCCTGCCACGCATTGCGGGGCAAGGTATGGAAGGAATCTGGATCGAGTCTGAAGCGGTGGAGTTTGAGTCTATTTCAACTCAGTCCGTATTCTTTATTCCGGAGCGTTAAAACAAGGGGAGACCCCGCATGAGGTCTCCCCGCTAATTCCGTACCGCGTGAAAAGGTCAGGCTGCCGAGGCCTTCTCCGTCACGATTCGCACTTTGTTCTCGACTACCTGAAGAAAGCCACCCTCGATATTGAAGCGCTTTTCGCCCGCGCCACCAGACAGCCTGAGCGAACCCTTGCCCAGCAGCGTCATCATCGGCGCGTGATTCTCGAGTATGCCTACTTCGCCGTCGAACGCCGGCGCGACAACTGATGACACCTCTCCCTCGAACAGGACGCTCTCGGGAGAGATTACTGAAACTGTCAGCATCAGCCGTTCAACCCTGCGCCATCTTGTTCGCGTTCGCGATGACGTCGTCGATTCCGCCGGCCATGAAGAATGCCTGCTCCGGCAGTGAATCGAACTCGCCGGCAACCAGTCGCTCGAACGATGAGATCGTATCCTCGAGCTTGACATACTTGCCCGGGATTCCAGTGAACTGTTCGGCAACTGCGAACGGCTGCGACATGAAGCGCTGAATACGGCGCGCTCGGCCCACAACGAGCTTGTCCTCTTCCGAGAGCTCGTCCATTCCGAGAATCGCGATGATGTCCTGCAACTCCTTGTAGCGCTGAAGGACGCGCTGCACTGAAGTCGCGACGCTGTAGTGACGCTCGCCAAGGAACTGAACGTCAAGGATTCTCGACGACGATGCAAGCGGATCAACGGCGGGATAGATGCCCAACTCGGTGATCGCGCGCGACAGAACGACTGTGGCGTCGAGGTGAGCGAATGCGGTCGCTGGCGCAGGATCAGTGATGTCATCAGCAGGCACGTAGATCGCCTGCACCGACGTGATCGATCCCGTCTTCGTTGAAGTGATGCGCTCCTGCAGGTCGCCCATCTCCGTTGCCAGTGTCGGCTGATAACCGACGGCGCTCGGCATGCGGCCAAGAAGTGCGGACACTTCGGAGCCTGCCTGCGTGAAGCGGAAGATGTTGTCGATGAACACGAGCACATCCTGATTCTCGACATCGCGGAAATATTCGGCGACGGTGAGACCCGAGAGACCTACGCGAAGGCGCGCTCCCGGCGGCTCGTTCATCTGACCATAGATGAGCGCAACCTTGTCGAGAATTCCGGCTTCCTTGAACTCGAGATAGAGATCGTTTCCTTCGCGGGTTCTCTCACCGACGCCGCAGAACACCGACTTGCCGCCATGTCCCTTGGCGACGTTGTTGATGAGCTCCTGAATGATGACCGTCTTGCCGACGCCTGCTCCGCCGAACAACCCGATCTTTCCACCCTTAACGAACGGGGCGACGAGGTCGATGACCTTGATGCCGGTCTCGAACACTTCCGTCTTCGGTTCCAGGTTCGCAAAATCAGGCGCCTTGCGGTGGATCGCCCAGCGCTCGACTTCCGGTCCGATTTCGGGACCGTTATCCACGGGCTCGCCAAGCACGTTGAGGATGCGGCCAAGAGCGGCCGCACCGACGGGCACCTTGATGGGCGCACCGGTGTCGACGGCTTCCATTCCGCGCACGACGCCGTCAGTCGCAGACATCGCGACAGCGCGGACCTGATTGCGCCCGATGTGCTGCTGGACTTCAGAAGTCACGCGAATGTCAGCACCACCGTCCGACTTGGCGTTGATCGTGATCGCGTTATAAAGCTCGGGCAGATTCTCTGACTCGAACTCGACGTCGAGCACGGGTCCGATGACTTGGACGACTTTTCCGATGTTCTTCTTCTCAGCTTTCACGGCGGTTGCCATTTATTAACCCTCGAGTGCCGCGGAGCCACCGACGATTTCGGCGATCTCCTGCGTGATCTGCGCCTGGCGGGCGCGGTTGTATGTGCGGCGAAGCACGTTCAGAATGTCGCCGGCGTTGTCAGTAGCATTCTTCATCGCCGTGCGGCGCGCGCTCTGCTCGCCAGCGACAGTTTCCACGAGCGCCCGATACATGGAGTTGCGCACGTAGAGCGGAAGCAGCTCGGTGAGAATCGCTTCAGCTGATGGATGAAGGAGGTAATCGGGACGCGGACCCTTCGTCTCTGGCGGCGTCACAGGGAGAACTTTCTCCGATACCGGCGGCGTCGAGAGCGCGGAATTGTATTTCGCGAAAACGACGTAGACGGCGTCGATGGTTCCGCTGACGAACTGGTCGATCAGGTCGTTCATCAGCTCCGACGCGTTCTCCGCCGTCGGCCGATCTGTAATATCGATGCGAGTCGAGGCGATGGGTCGGCCGATGTACTTGAAGTAGCCGATTCCCTTCTTCCCGACAATGTGAAGCTGCGTGTCGACTCCCTGATCATCGAGTCGGCGCAGCAGATTGCGGCCTTCCTTGATGAGATTGGAGTTGAATCCTCCGGCAAGTCCGCGGTTGGATGTGAGCAGTATCACTGCCGCGCGCGAAACTTTCGCCGGCTGTCTCAGGAGCGGAAAACGCTCGGCGAGGTCAGGCGAATAGAGGCCGGCGATGACTTCTGCCAGACTCAGCGCATACGGACGCGCCGACTGCACGCGGTCCGCTGCTCTTTTCATTTTGGATGTGGCGACCATCTCCATCGTACGCGTGATCTTACGCGTATTCTCGACGCTCTTGATTCGCCCCTTTAACTCACGACCCTTGGCCATCTGTTATTACGCAGCCTGGCCCGAACCGCGCGACTGATTGAATCCCTCGATCGCGCGCTTCAGGTCGGCTTCGATTTCCTTCGACATCGCCTTCTGTGTACGGATTTCGTTGGCCACCTGCGGATACTGCGCGTTCACATAGTCGAGGAATCCGGTCTCCCATCCCTTGATGTCGGCAACCGGCATCTGGTCCAGGTGACCGTTCGAGACGGCGTAAATGACCATGACCTGGCTCTCCACCGACATCGGGCGATACTGCGGCTGCTTCAGCAGCTCGACAGTGCGCGCACCGCGCTCGAGCTGCCGCTTCGTCGCGGCATCGAGGTCAGATGCGAATGATGAGAACGCTTCAAGCTCACGATACTGCGCGAGGTCGAGACGAAGGCGGCCGGCAACTGACTTCATCGCCTTGATCTGCGCAGCTCCACCAACTCGGGAAACGGAGATTCCGACGTTCACGGCGGGGCGAACGCCGGAATAGAAGAGATCCGCCTCGAGGAAGATCTGTCCGTCGGTGATTGAGATGACGTTGGTCGGGATGTACGCTGAAACGTCGCCGGCCTGCGTCTCGATGATCGGAAGCGCCGTGAGTGATCCGCCCGGCTTGAGAATGTTCTCGCCATCCACCACGTCATTGTCTTCGCGCAGCTTTGCAGCCCGCTCGAGAAGGCGTGAGTGGAGATAGAAAACGTCGCCGGGAAATGCCTCACGTCCCGGCGGACGACGAAGAACGAGCGACAGCTGCCGATATGCGGCGGCCTGCTTGGTAAGATCGTCGTAAACGCAAAGCGTCGGCTTACCTTCGTTGTACATGAAGTACTCAGCCATCGCGCAACCCGAGTACGGCGCGATGTACTGCATCGGGGCTGGATCAGAAGCGCCTGCGACGACGACGATCGTGTACTCCATCGCGCCCGCCTGGCGCAGCTTCTCGACTACCGATGCGACGGTCGAGTTCTTCTGGCCGATCGCGACGTAGACACAGATGACGCCGGTGCCCTTCTGGTTGATGATCGTGTCGACTGCGATCGCTGTCTTGCCTGTTCCACGGTCGCCGATGATCAACTCGCGCTGACCGCGTCCGATCGGAATCATCGAATCGATTGCCTTGATACCGGTCTGCAGCGGTTCTTTCACCGGCTGACGAACGATGATTCCAGGCGCGGGAGACTCGACTTTGCGAGCGTGCTTTGCGTTGATCGATCCGGCTTCATCGATCGGGCGTCCAAGTGGATCTACGACGCGGCCGATGAGCTCAGGACCAACCGGAACTTCGAGCACGCGGGATGTGCGGCGTACTTCGTCGCCTTCCTTCAGGACCAGGTAGTCGCCGAGAATGACGGCGCCGATGTTGTCTTCTTCGAGATTGAGCGCGAGTGCCGTGATCTTCTCGCCGGTCTCTGATGCTGTTACTTCGAGCATCTCTCCGGACATTGCCTTGGAGAGACCATATATGCGTGCGATTCCGTCCTTTACTTCGAGGACGGTACCGACTTCTTCAACGTCCAGGTCGCGCAGGTCAGCAGCTTCGATTTCGCGAAGCAGGATGTCCTTGATTTCGCCGGGTCGGAGAGAGGTTTCGGTGGCCATTTTGATGGAAAGGGCTGGAAGCGGTTTACAAAGGATCGGAGCGGTCCCGTGGAGACTTTGGGACCCCTGTTCCGGAGCTTGTGAAAAATATCACAAGCCTGTGGTGGATTCAAGTTGGGTGGTTTACGGAGCCCACTGTCTTTGACAGAAACGAGACGCCATTGTAGGGTTGCGCGTCATTCCACAAACAAACTTTCCCGGGTCCCAATGAAACTCGCCGTTCTTACCGTAGCAGCCTCACTCATATTTGCCTCTTCAGGCGCAGCTCAAACCCCTGATTCGGCCTTTGCGGTAAGCAAGGCAGGCCAGGGCCTTTTTCGCGTAAATATCGACGGCGGACTCACCGGCGGCGGCCAATATGACGGCGACGGGAGCGGCAGCGGCATCCCCGCCGAGGGCGCCGGGACCCGCTTGATGTGGTACCCGAGAAAAGGCGCATTCCGCGCCGGGCGTATCAATGGAACCCAGTGGGACGCTGCCAACATCGGCGACTTCTCGGTGGCGATTGGTGAAGACGTGCGCGCTTCAGCCAGCAACGCGGTTGCGTTCGGGCTTCGATCGACCGCCGCACAGCAGTCGAGTTTCGCTGCAGGGGAGGACAACACCGCATCGGGCGCAGCCTCTGTCG
Source organism: Gemmatimonadaceae bacterium (assembly GCA_031426255.1). Lineage (GTDB taxonomy): Bacteria > Gemmatimonadota > Gemmatimonadetes > Gemmatimonadales > Gemmatimonadaceae > UBA4720. The sequence continues at coordinate 60,237 of JANPKW010000075.1, forward strand.
CGTTGGGCTACCACGCGCACACAAATGCGCGCCAGGGAAGTTTTGTATTCTCGGACCGGTCCAGCGTCGATACGCTTCGCGCCGGAGTGAACCACTCAGCAAACTGGCGCACGAGCGGCGGCTTCAGGATTTTTTCCGCGAGCAACCTGTCGACCGGCGTCACGATTCAGTCTGGCGCGTCGGTAAGCAACTGGGGCCAGTCGAACGCAGTGATCAGCACCAGCACGGGTGCCATGCTCACAACAGCCGGTGTCTGGCAGAATACGTCTGACGTCAACCGGAAGCACAACTTCGCACCGGTCGATGGTGAGGACATTCTCGCGCGGTTCCGGACCATGCCAATCAGGTCGTGGACTTATCTCGTCGAAGACGACGACGTTCGCCACATCGGACCCACGTCCCAGGACTTCCGCGCGACATTCGGACTCGGGACGGATAGCCTTTCAATCGGGACGGTTGACGCCGATGGTGTCACTATGGCCGCCGTGACGGCACTCGAAGCGCGCACGTCGGATCATCGGGAAAAGCTGGCGCGTCTCGAGAAAGAGAATGCTGAGCTCAAGCTTCGCATCGAGAAACTCGAGTCGATTGTTTCCAGGCTTGCTGTTCCCGGAAACTGAGCCGTATCAGCCGCGCGAGCGCGTGCGACCCTGTGTAAACCTGTCGATGAGGTCCACGGTTCTCAGTCGGGACAGGGATGCGGGCCTGGTACCAAGCACGCGCTGAGCCGTAACGGCAAGGTGGGACGAGGAAGCGAAACCAAGGATCCGGGCGATGTCGCGGACATCGAGGCCCGGATTCTTCGCAAGCTCCGCTGCCCCGATCATTCTCACGAGATCGATGACCCGCTTCAGATTCGGCGCGCCGGGTGTCGAAAAGTGCCGGGAGAGATGTTCGCGGCTGACGCGGGCTTCCTTCGCCAGAAACGCGGTGCGCACCGGTCGCCCTGCTGACGAGAGAATTGCCCGCCAGGTCGACAGCTGCATCTCTGTCTTGAGGCCGAGACCCGGAGGCGGTTCCGATAGCGCCGCGACGAAACGCGAGGTGAAAGTGCGCGGGCCAACGAGATCACGCGCTGCGGCGTCGTCGATCCCGTCCGCGAGGATGTCACAGAACTCGAGGCCCGCGCAACGCGCCACTGCTGGCGCATCGGTTGCGCGGAGCGGCGTAATCCCGAAAAACGGTGACGTCGGATACTCATGCGCGAGCGCTGCGATCTTCCACGTGTCGTCGGCGCCCGATGCGGCGGCCTGACCAGCGAGCGCGCCGGTTGCTTCTCCGCCCGCACTGTTGGCGGCCGAGGGCGATCCGATGTCGACGAGCACAGCGTCGATCAGTGTTCGCCGAAGCGTCGCGCGGAATTCCGCGATGTCGCGCACCGCGATGATCTTCCATTTACGTTTTGGAAACGCAGCGCGCACGAAAGTCCGCGCCCGCTCCCGCGGCGTGTAAGCCAGGAGTGTCGGAAGCTCGACAGTTTCCGCGACAGGCTCTTTAGACACCGGCCTCTACCAGCTCGAGATCGGCGCGACCTTCGATGAACTGCCGCACGATCGGGTCAGACGTCTGCTGAATTTCATCGACGGTTCCAACCTGACGAATGCTTCCCTCGTACAGCATGGCGATACGCGATCCCACCCTGTATGCGCTGCGCATGTCATGAGTGATGACGATGCTGGTCACGCCGAGTTTCTCCCGCATCCGGACCATCAGCTCGTCAATCACCGCGCTGGTAACGGGATCGAGGCCGGTCGTCGGCTCATCATAAAGGATGTATTTGGGCCGTCGTGCGATCGCCCGCGCGATTCCAACTCTTTTCCGCATACCGCCCGAGAGCTCGGCCGGCATCTTTGTTTCGACATTCGGAAGATCAACGAGCTCGAGCGCCTCTGTCACCCGCGCCATAATCTCCGGCTCCGCCAGCTTGCCTTCCTTTCGAAGTCCCATCGCTACGTTCTCGCCGATCGTCATCGAGTCGAACAGCGCGGCGAACTGAAAGACATATCCGATTTTCGCACGCAGCGCGTACAGCTCAGGGCGCGAGAGAGCGGGAACCTCCAGGCCATCGACCCACACCGTGCCCTGATCCGGCTCGAGCAGGCCAACGATGTGTTTGATCGCAACGGATTTGCCGGTACCGGAGTAGCCGATGATCACGACCGTTTCGCCCTCGTTCACCTCGAGCGTAAACCCCTTGAGGACTTCCTTCGGTCCGAACGCTTTGTGGACGTCAATCAGGCGGATCATTGGCGGTCGGATTTCCGGAGCGGGTGAACGGAAGTTATGCTCACAAACTAGCTCCTGAATCGGCGGATTGCCTATGGGAAACCGATGAACAGGTGCGTGACCGGGGGAACGCTGCGAGATTTTAATCTCGTCGGCCGATTGCGTGGGATTCTGTTCGATTTTTCAGCTGCACAGCCTAACCCCGTTGGAGCTTCAAAATGAAGGCAGGAAGTTCTCTTTTGGCCCTTGGCCTCCTTGGCCTCGGCTCGTGTGCCGACCTCAGCCCGGGACCGCAGGTGACGGGCGCCAACATGAACCGATACGTCGCGATGGGGACGAGTGTCAGCATGGGTGTGGCCAGTGACGGTCTGACTGCCGCCAGCCAGCAGACATCGTGGCCCGCTCTGCTTGCGGCCGATATCGGAGCGGAATTCGGGCTTCCACTGATAGATGCACCGGGATGCACACCACCGCTCGTTGCGCCGCTTCAGGGACTTCGACGCGCTGACAACTCGCTCATCACCGATGTATCGACGTGCGGGCCGAACGTCCCGGGCTTCAATCTTCCCGAGCAGAATGTTGCGATCTCGGGAGCGACCGCGGCGAACGCTGTCGGGACGTCGTCAGGTGCAGGGCGTCCCATATACTCGAGAGTGCTTGGCTCGGGGCAGACTCAGCTGAGCGCGATGCGCTCGATGTCGCCGACGTTCGTTTCGGTCGAGTTCGGCGCCGCCGACCTCCTCCCTGCTTTGAGCGGACTTGTCGCCGACGCAACATCACTCGGAGGATTTACGCCGAGCTATTCGTCGATCATTGCGAGCATCAGGCAGACGAGCGCGCAGGCATTGCTGGTGCTTCTGCCGACAGACGTGCGTGATTTTCCGGGGCTTCGCACCGCCGCTGAGATTGCATCGCAGCGTGCGGCATTCGCGACGCGCAATGTATCAGTGAACGCGAACTGTGATACGAGCCCGAACTATGTGTCACTGCAGCACCGCATAGTTCCGGTGCTCGCGACTGGTGCTGCGAGAGCCCTCCTGGGGCAGAGCCCCGCGGACCTCAGTTGCGCTGACATCACGGGCAGCCGCGAGGGAATACTTACGCCGGCCGAGATTACGTCGCTCAATACGCTGGCGGGTCAGATGAATGCGCACATCACATCGCGCGCGACGGCGGGTGGTTTCGCGACGTTCTCGCTCGGGGTTCTGTACGATACAGTGAAGGACGGTGTCGCATTCAACCTCAATACTGTTCTCACATCGGCCACGCCATTCGGACCGTTGATTAGTCTCGACGGAGTGCATCCCAGTGCGGCCGGTCAGGCAGTACTCGCATCCGCTGCAAAGGCGGCGATCATCCAGACTTACGGCGATCCATCTCCCTGACATCGCAACCGCGGAACTGCGGAACCGCGGAACTGCGGAACTGCAACTAAAGAAAGGAGTGGGGTGAGTTGCAAATGAGGTGCGTGAGTGATCGTCCAGGGATAATGGCGAGTCTTTCAATGCTGATGCTGCGGGTTCGGGGGTAACTACAGGAACGGCGCGTCGTTACATCCGTAGTTCCCCAAGAGAAGAGAAGATCGCCACGCTGAAGCTTGCTCGTGTGGGCAAGTGCACTCACGTAACTCTCGATACTCTTCCACTCCCCTTTTGGTTGCTTTTACGTAGTTGCTTACGTAGTTGCTTCTTGCTAGCGAGATGCTGAAGGCAATAAAAAAACCCCGGCGATGATGGCCGGGGTTTTTCATGTACTTGAAAAAAAAGTTGTCAGGCAGCGAAGCTACCGAGTGCACGGCCGACATCGCCTTCACGGAGACGCTTCAGCGCACGGTCGCGCAGCTGACGAACGCGCTCGCGGGTTACGCCTAACATCGAACCGATTTCCTCGAGCGTGTGCTCGCGTCCTGCTTCGAGACCGAAGTAGAGGCGCAGAACTTTTGCGTCGCGGGGAGGCAGCGTAGAGAGTGCTGACTCTATTTCATCGTTGAGGAAGCGGTTCATCGCTTCTTCTTCGGTGTCCGGCATTTCGTCGGCGACAAATCGCTCGATGAGTGAGCGGTCGCCTTCGGGGTCCATTGGTGCGTCGAGTCTCACGTCGCCTGTGTTGAGCGCGGCGAGTGACTGGACTACATCGACTGAGAGACCTGTCAGCTGCGACAGTTCTTCAGGGGTTGGCTCCCTTCGCATTTTCTGGCGAAGGATTTCGCTCGCCTTGATGATGCGTGAGAGGTCGGCGGTGCGGTTGAGCGGAACGCGGACGGTTCTTCCCTGCCGCGCGAGCGACGAGAGAATTGCCTGGCGGATCCACCACACGGCGTAGGAGATGAATTTTACCCCCTGATCGGGGTCGAACTTGCGGGCAGCGGTAAGGAGACCGACGTTGCCTTCACCGATCAGGTCGATGAGGGGCAGTCCGCGGTTCTGATATTTTTTTGCGACGGATATAACGAAACGCAGGTTGCGCTTTACGAGCTCCTGGAGCGCATCCTGGTCACCTGCACGGATCTTCCGGGCAACCTCGATTTCTTCGTTCCCTTTGAGGAGCGGGTATGTGCTCACTTCATAGAGATACTGGTCGAGGATGTCGCGCTCGGGCTCACTGGGCGCGATTCCGGTCGCGGCCGCCTTTCGGCGGCGCTTTACTTCAGCCATTGGTGGACACCTCAGGTCCTATCTGCAAAGATTCTTGTATTTATTCGAACGCGGCAAAGCCGAGTGCGGCGATTTTGATGTCGTGATTCGCTCTGTTTCGAGCGTCTCATGACACCCACTTCGATGACAACAAATTCTTTGAGTGGGCGCTGCAAATTACCGGCCGTGGCGCGAATTGCTAGGGGTGTTGGTTGACTTCCCTTCTACCCTCGGATATCGTTCTCGGTTCCTTAACAAGAGGGCGCAGAGGGGCTCCGCCCGGGCAGAGGGCGCCGAGAGAAGCGCGCAAAGGCGCAGAGAAAGACAGGTGCTCTGGCCTCAAAGAAAAAAAGCGTCATCGCCTCTCAATCTTGTTTATTATGCTTTAACCTGAGCAAGCGTTCCATCTCAGGCGTACATGTTCAACTGCAGGTGTTTTTGTTGCCGGGGGTGTAGCTCAGTTGGGAGAGCGCTTGAATGGCATTCAAGAGGTCAGGGGTTCGATTCCCCTCACCTCCATACCGGTGGAAGATCCGATTAGATTGTTGCACGTGCGGCGCGGGTAGTGCACATCGGCTGATTCGCTGCGGTTCGGGCGGTCGGCCGGTTTTGTGAAAAAGACGGGCGATTTGCGGGAATAGCTCAGTTGGTAGAGCACAACCTTGCCAAGGTTGGGGTCGCGGGTTCGAGTCCCGTTTCCCGCTTGAACAAGAGTACGCAGAGGCTGACGCTGGACAGAGGACGCAGAGTTTCAGGCGGCGGTTTTGCCGCTCGGTGGCTCGACCGTCTTTGGAAGGGGCGGTTAGCTCAGTTGGTTAGAGCGCCACGTTGACATCGTGGAGGTCACAAGTTCGAGTCTTGTACCGCCCATTTGCACGAAAGCCAGACCCTATTGACTGCCTGCATCAAATGCGAACAGCGAATAGCGACTGGCGAATAGCTAGAATGATTGCGCCCGTAGCTCAATTGGATAGAGCATCTGACTACGGATCAGAAGGTTAGGGGTTCGAGTCCCTTCGGGCGCGTGATTTAATTCATTGACTCTGTGTGGCTTGCGCTGCGCGGAGTCTTTTGCTTTGGGGGAGCAGTGGCTAGCCAACCGGCCTCCGCTCAACCAGTGACTGAGCCGGAACAGATCGTATGAGCAGAGGTCGGCTCGGGTCATAGCTGGGTCCCGAAGCTCTAGACAGGAGATATACCACGCGACTCCGAACCCAAACGTCGCTCCGGTTTCCGAGGAGTGGCCAATGTGATCCATCGCGAACCGGTTGCTATGCCGAAGTGAGCGGAGCGGGGTCTCCAGTCATCGCGACACAAGCTCACAGGTGAGAACAACAAAGGGATGCCAACCCGGCATCCCTTTGTTGCACGTTCGAGCGCTGCTACTTGATGGTGAAATCCTTCGTCCCTGCTGAGACTCCGTTCAGCATGACTTCCACCTTGTAGTTACCGGCCGGCCACGCAGTCGCTTTCTGGATGTGGAACTCATGCCATGCATCAGCCGTCGGCGTGATGTTCTGCGAAGTCTCTTCAACCGTTTGTCCATCCTGGAACGTGAACTTTGCGGCGAGGGCTCCGCTGCCTGAGCCGTTGGTCTGCACTGCGACATAGACAGTGTCACGCACGCCGAAGTCATCGGTGCCGTCGCGGACAGATTTATCGGCATCGAGGCCCTTTCCAATCTCGATCTCACCGACGCGAAGCTCGTTCGTCACTGGCGGCATCGTACTCAGCGAAGTGTCAACTGCAACCGCTGTGTCGTCGGCCTTCTTGCTGCACGCTGCAGTTGCAACGAGAGCGATGGCGAGCACAATAGCTGCTCGCTTGTTCCTGAAACCGTTCATTGTGTTTCTCCTTTCCTGATGATCACGCATCGGGGATTGTGAGTTCCTGACCAGGATGGATCAGGTCGGGGTTCGAGATCTTGTCCCGGTTGGCTTCGTAGATGCGCTTCCACTGCGTGCCGTCGCCGTACTGCGCCTTGGCGATCTTGCTGAGGGAGTCTCCGCTCTTGACTGTATAGGTGCCGCCCGCGGATGACGTTGGGGCGCTGCTCGATTCACCCGATGTTACATCGGAGAAGTCTGCGGGAGCGTTGCGTCCCGACGTTCCGCCCGAAGTCGTGTCGCCAAAATTCGGCGGCGCGCCAGTTTTCTTCTCATCTTCCTTGTCGTTGTCGAAGATGGATCCTGCCTTGTCGAATATTCCCATAGCTGCCTCACCTGTGGATGGCCGGCGCGTTAGCCGGCGAAAACAGTTACGAGGGCAATAACAGGACCAAGACCCGGCTCGGGCTCAGCTGTCGGGAAGCCCCTGCGACTCGAGCCAGGTTGTGAGAACGCGCATCGTTTCGGCGTCAGTCTGGCCGAGGACCTGTGGCATCACCGGCCATCGCTTGCCTGCTCGCATCATGTACCACATCGGCCCAGTTGCTGCTTCGCCCTTGCGCGTGTTTGCAGGCTGACCTGCATAGGAGACGAAGTGATAGCTCGCGCCCTGCCGGGTAATGCGATGCTGCTGAATCTTGTAGCTCATGGCAATTCCGGAATTGGTGGCGCGCTCGTTTATCGCGCTTCTGTAACCTAACCCGGGTCAATTTCCTTGACGGCCTTTTCGACTGCATCGACATGACCGTCAACTCTTACCTTTCGGAAGATCCGGGCGATCCTGCCTTCAGTATCGATCAAAACCGTGGTTCGCTCGATTCCCATGAATTGCACAGCGAACATCTTTTTTTTCTTCCATATCCCGTAAGCATCCGAAAGCTTGTGATCCGCATCGACGAGCAAACGGTAAGGCAGGGCGAACTTCGCGCGGAATTTCGCATGTGACTTCGCATCGCCATGATTTACACCGAAGACATCGGCATTGAGTCCTTCAAAGCGCGGAAGTGCGTCACGAAAGCCGCACGCTTCCCTGGTACATCCGTCCGTGTCGTCTTTAGGATAAAAAAAGAGAACCACGTTCCGGCCGCGAAGCGATTCGAGTGATACCCGACTGCCATCATCGGCCTCGAGATCGAAACTGGGAGCTTTGTCGCCTTCGTTGAGCATACTATGTCTCGAAGAAAACGTAGTTAGAAGGTGCGCCCGGAGGGGCTCGAACCCCCAACCTGCTGATCCGAAGTCAGCTGCTCTATCCAATTGGGCTACGGGCGCGCACCGGAAAATAACATCTGCCGCCCTCATGTCATCGCTCGACTGCCAGCCCGGTGACCTCCTGGGATTCGCAAATGACTAGTCGCGGGAGTTGACGCTGCCGCCTCGGGGCCACATTGTAGCCAACCCCCAACGAAGGATCATTTATGAACTCTCGATCCCGCTACTGGCTCCTACTCCCTGCTGTAGCACTCTCACTCGCATTGCCGGTATCGCTGACAGCCCAGGGATCTGCACCTGCCGCCAAGGTATTAGCCCCGGATGACCTCGCGACTGCCAAAGCCGCACTCGCGAAATACAGCGATCCCCTCGCGGCAATCAAGGATGGATATTTCTCGACCCTGGCCTGCATCGACTTCCCTGTCGGCGCCAAGGACGGCCCGATCGAGTACCCGCCCGGAGCCATGGGTGTCCATTTTCTGAACCCCGCCAACATCGGCCCCAAGCTCGATGCTACCAAGCCACAGGTTCTTCTGTACGAGCCGGTAGGAGACAAACTCGTGCTTACGGGCGCCGAATGGTTCATGCCGGTCGCGGTAGCCGGCGGTACTGCTCCATCGATTTTTGGCCAGACCCTGATAGGTCCAATGGACGGCCACGAGCCGATTATGCCTGCAAGCCTCACGCACTACGATCTGCACGTATGGCTCTGGAAGGACAACCCGAAAGGAATGTTCACTTCCACGAACGCGGCGGTCAAATGCACCCCGAAAGCCACATACACGATTGAAATCGGGGCTCACCACTAGCAGGCACTGCAAAGCATCCATCGGCAGCCGTCCAGTCAGAGGCCAACCCGCGCCGATAGCGGTGGCAATCAGCACGGTTGCTGACAGCTTCGCGCGCATTCGAAACGTTGCGAGGGCTGCCTGCAGCGATCGGCGCGGAGCGTGCCCTGATGCAGCGTCACGTGACTCGATTCTTCCCGCGTTTCAGGCAATGACGAAACGCGCGGAAGCACGCATCGAAATGGGCATTGCGGGCTTTGCGCCCGAGAGCCTGGCCGTCGTCGCGTATCCTGAATTTCAGCAGAAGGCTGGCCTGCCTCCGCAGTATCTGCGAGCAAATGACAGCGGCACTCGCCCGGCACAGTTCCTCGTCAATCTCTCGCGCACTGAACGCATGTCGGTAGCAAACGCCGTCGCGCACGAGGGATATCCCGGACATCATCTCCAGCGAATCGCCGAAGCACGCGCACCAGTCGCGCATCCAGCGATGCGGACACTCTCGGTGGGTGGATTTTCTGAGGGATGGGGCATCTACTCCGAGCGCCTCGCCGACGAGATGGGACTGTAGGCATGCCGCAACGCCGGGGCAGCTGGCTACATACTTTGTTGGGTTCAACGAGTGTGATCTCCGGCCCTGCGGGCGAGCGCGACTGGATCCGACACGCAAGTCACTTCACGGACTCTGCCAGGCTCACTGTCCTGCACCGGGAAGCGAATGGCAACCGCCCGGAAACTCTTTCGGTTGGAGAGTACCAGGCAAGCCGCGACCCTTTCTTTCGGAACAACACGTTCTTCGAGACCGAGGTCTCGTGCGACGTGATCGTGAGCGGCGACGTGGCGCACGCCATGAGCTGCTATGAGTCGCGCTGGAACGAAGCCGACGCACCGTTCGAGACTGGAGTCAACAGCATTCAGTTCGCGCGCATCCATGGATCGTGGAAGATCACGCCGATAATGTGGGTTGCGGGCGACGCCGCATCGCGCGTAGCAGCTCAAGGTTACAGTCCCAGGTAAGCGGGTTTACCTTAGGCGGACTTGATGTCGGCTCGTGTAGCCGGGCCACAGTCTATTCCTCGATCACGGCAACGCGCGAATGCGATTTTTCCGCAAACACTGGCTGGCAAGTGCATCGTCACTCGCTGTGCTCGCGCTCCCTGGTCGCGTCGACAGCGTCACGGATTCGATGGGACATTCCATTGAATCCGGCGTCACGTTCGATCTGCCTGACTCGTATGTAATATTCTCGCCGCTTTCGAGAACACTCGACGCACTTACACTGCTCTCGACACAGCAGACCACTGCCCTCCTTGTAAGCACTGCGTTGCTCGTGCTTCTACTGGTGGGCAGACGGACTGGGCGCTCCCTGCCGAAGCGACTCGCGCTTGGCTTCATGGCGTTCCTGGTAGCGGCATTGGCGCTCGAAGCCGCAGCCGCATTCCTCCCTCGGCCCATGGCTGCGATCTCAGCTACGAATCCAGACATCGTCAGGGTGGACTTCCATAGTCATACCGGAACCTCGCACGATGTTCGCAAGAGTTACAGTGCGGCAATGAACCGCGACTGGCACCAGTCCGGCGGCTTCGACATCGCCTACGTGACTGACCATGTGAAGTTCACTGATGCAATTGCTGCCCGGTCCAGCAATCCCGCGCGCGCAGGTAACGGAACGTCGCTGCTCACCGGCGTAGAGGGCCGTTTTCACCGGATCATGTCGACGATCGTGCTCGGAATCTCCGAAGCTGATTCGGCATTGTTGAACAAGCGCGGAAACCTGCTGCCCGGTGCGGTAGCAGCGGGTATTCCTCCGGTGACTATCATTGCTCTCCCCAATCGCAGTCTCGACTCGGTTACGAAGCAACTGCTCGACAGCAGTGATGCTTTGCCAAATCTTGCCGCAATCGAATTGATCGACGCTGCGCCACGCGGTCTTGCACAGTTCGATCGTGAAGAGGCGAAGATCCGGCGGGTTGCACATGAGCTTGGATTGTTCCTCGTCGCCGCCTCAAACAACCATGGCTATGGCCGCACAGTTGTTGCCTGGAACCTGGTGACCGTACCGGGTTGGCGTACGCGCGCGCCGGAAGACGTTGGCAGATCAATCGAACAGCAACTCCGCGAGGGCCGCGTTGGCGCAATACAAATCGTCCAGCGGACGCGTCCGCGTGTTCACGGATTCGCTTCCAGTGCGACCCTCCCGGTTGTTGCATGGCAAACTCTTGGAAGCCTTACGTTCATCGAGCGCGCAGTATGGCTCGCGTGGATCTGGATTCCATTGCTTGCGCTCAAACTGCGGCGCTCAGCAACCTGACCCGCCAACCATATCTTGTCGTCGCCGAGCTTCTTGAAGCGCGGCGTTATGCTCTGGCCGCGCTGAGGGGGAAGCCCGAACGTAGTCCGCCCGTAAGCGCGTCGAGCTGGGAGCTGTTTCTTTCGCTCGAGCGGTGTGCGGGCATCCTGCTCGAGTCTCTCTCATCGAACGTCCCGTCTGATGCCGCCGCGCCACTGCGCGAAGCGGCTGCGCGCGACGCGCAATCCTCGCTGCAAGCCCGGCTCGAAGGGAGACAATTGTCGGAGATCGCATCGCGACTGGATTTCCCGGTTGTCGTTCTCAAGGGGGGTGCCGTTGCCGTTGCCGGGAAAGGCGCTTCCCTTCCACTTGTCGATCTCGATGTTCTCGTGCAGCGCCAACACGTCGGCGATCTCAGCAACTTGCTTCGCGATGCCGGCTTCGGGCTTCCGTCGCGCGCAACCGCGCACCACGTCGGATTTGTTCCGCCGCCCGACAGGCTCGCCATTGAGGTTCATTGGACGACACATGACGATGGAAGCCCTGTCGATTCCGGAATATGGAACCGGATAAGGCCAATCGACGGTGTGGCCCACCTCAAGCGACTAGCGCCCCCCGACAATCTCGAACATCTGCTGAGACACGCGATCATCGTTCATCACGAGCGGTCGGTGTCGCTTCGGGATGTTTATCTCGCTGGTCTATCCGCTGCAGAATGCACTGCAGAAGAGCTCGTCGAGGTCGAGAAAAAGTTATCACGAGACGTACACTCCCAACCGCTGTTTGACCTGCTGACTTTTGCGCGAGCCCTCACCAGTCGCTGGCCCAACGCGCAGGTCGATCCGTTCGCCCAAGAATGCGCAACGTTCTACTCCGCAATGGTGCTGGCTGCGCGGGGACGCATCGCATCGCCTGCAGCTACATCGTTCGTCATGACAATCGCACTTGGCAGGGCCACCCGGGCTCAAGCCACAAGATCCGCTCTCACGTTTCGCGGTACGGGTCATGAGTCGCTTGGTCGACTCGCCTCTACTGCACCCGCGTTGATCGAGCCCATCCTTGGCCTCGGTCACGCCGCCTATTACCTGGGCGTGAGTGCCGTTATGCTTCCCCGAATTCGCCGGACGGCTGCGAAGGCTCTCGCTCGAGCTGCGCTGCGTAGTCGCTGAGTATTCTGGCAAGAAGCTGCGCGTCGCCGAAGGTATCGATCCCAAGCCGTAGCTCGGCCGCCGGCAGACACGCGGTCGCACTCAACAGATCGAGCACCGTCGACGCGGTTTTCTTGTCAGCGACCAGCCACGGACTCTGCCTGATGATTCTCTCGAGCGCGACGATTGCGTCGATCGTGCTGATGCGGGTTGGCTCGTTGGCGGAGATGCGGGTAAAGAGCACACCCTTCAGCGTGGCGGTACTGACCCGCGCACCGGTGCGCAAACCAAGCTCCGGGAGCGTGCCGCGCACACCGGTTGGCTTCCCCGCCTGCCAACCTTCGTCGATATGGAAATCGTCCGGCCACCCCTCGAGAACGATTGTCTCGTCGGCGCCTCGGGAAAGAACTATGTAATCGTCAGAGAGGTACGACCATCCGGCTTTTACCAGGTTTGCTGTCGCGGTGGACTTCCCCGAGTGCGAATCGCCAAGCAGCAGCCATGCTTCAGCTGATTCCGGCGGAACCACCGCCGCGGCGTGAACCGCCGTTCGGCCAACACGCAGCAGTAAAAGCGCCGCAACAATAGTAAGCGTCGATGTCAGGTCAGCTGCGCGCGCCTCGGGCGAAGCGGCAATCCTCGCCACGCGCAATTCGAGATCGATGTCCGCCGCAATTTTCCTCGACGCATCAAGCGCGATCGCGGAATTCGTCGTGGAATCAATCCAGGCCTCGACCATGCCGAGTATGAGAGTCGGCTTGCTGGGGGGCGCGCGCACGGCCGTGTCGGCAGGATCTGCAAAGTCGACGCGAATCGATGCGCCGTCAGGATGTTCATTCTCCACTCTTTCCGGGAGCGACGGCATCCACTCTCCGGCAAGCACTCGTAATCGCGTGTCGACAGATAGAACGAGCGATCCGTCTGTGGTCAGGGACTGCCGCGTGTAAGTCACACTGCCGCCTTACGGTGCCGCACGGCCAAATCGCAGTACCTCGAACTCTTCGCCTCCGCCTTCGACTTGCTCAGGCCCGTGATACACGACCCATGAGTGTGCGGCCACACCGCGATCGTCGGTGTGAGCAGGTGCCCCGCTCACGCCAATGCGAATGGCAGCACTGCGATCATACTCCCTGAGCACGAGGTACTGCGCCATGCTGCGGTAGAGGCAGGTGTTCTTCCATGCAGTGTGTGTGCGCGAAAGCTGGCGCAATGTCCCGTTAGCAATTCGGAGAGCCGCCTCGAGCGAAGCATCACGCTCCGCTGAAGCGTCGTTAATGACTTCCGCATTGAGAGCAGTGCGCAACTTCGACCCCGAGATCCACCCCGGTGTTCTCAAAGCCGCAGCGACGCCGACGTAAGCGGCCTTTGGATGCCGCAGCATGAATCCAATCATCAGTGGCGCTCAATATCATTAAATTCCCGACCCGCACAAGGATCGCCGGTGTCGGGGGAATGTGAAGCGGCTGGAGGTCTTGAATGCGAAAGGTTTGATATCTAATTGGATATCAACTGGGACGAGGCTGGTCTACTCCAGCATCTCTCAAATTGATATCCAATTCGGTATCAAACCTTAAGCGTTCAAACCACCACCCACATCGCATTCCCGGGGCAACAAAGCCCCGGTCAAACGCTATACTGCGTCCGAAAGCGAAGTAAAGTTGAAGTCCCTCACCTTGATCGGCGGTACCACCACAGCACCACCGGCCTCAGTGCCGGCCAGACGCACCGGCCGCCCCATCGCTTCGACATTGTTCAACATGAACAACGGCGAATCGTTGAAGCGGAAGTTCTTGATCGCTTTCGAGATCTTCCCGTTCTCGATGAGGAATGTTCCGTCGCGGGTCAATCCCGTGTAGAGAATCGTGCGTGGATCGACCTCGCGCAGGTACCACAGTCTCGTCACAAGAACACCGCGCTGTGTCGTGCGGATCATTTCTTCGAGTGAGGTTGTGCCACCGCTCATGATGAACGACGTCGGCGCACCCGTCGGCTGCTTGCTCATCTTCTTCGCCCAGAAGCGCGAGTAATACAGCTCCTTGAGCACACCCTTGTCGATGAACGTCTGCCTACCCAGTGGAAGTCCGTCGCCGTCCCACGGCTGCGAGAGAATCATCGGGTCGAATGGATCGGCAGTGATGCTGATCCGCGCGTCGACGACCTTCTCGCCGATCTTATTGCCGCCGCCCTGCTTCGTGAACGGGCTGCGACCTTCGTCAGATGAGCGCGCATCTGCATAAAAGCCCATCAGCTGAACGAGATCGCCAACCGCCTGCGGCTCGAGGATCACCGTATAGCGGCCCGGCTCGATGCCAACCGGATTCCGCGAAAGTCGCGCTTTGTCGATCGCGCGTGCGCTGATGCCGGCAATGTCGAGCTGTCTCCAATCGGGATGCTCGGCGCCTGCCCAACCTGAACCGGTACCGTCGGTCGTGCGAACGGTGACCGTGTAATTCGCGTTAGTTGCCTTGTGATAGGCAAACAGCTTGTCGTTGTTGCCCAGCGAATTGGTTGCTGTGTTGACGACGAGATAACCCGCGGCTGACAGGTCGCCTGCACGACGCGAGGGCTCGAGCGCAGTCATCGCAGCCTGCGCGAGCGCAGCTGAATCGAGCGTTTCGGTGCCCGGGAAAGCCGCGTTCACAGGCTTGATGTTCTGCGGCCCCAGATTCGGCATCGCTTCAGGATCGTCCGGCGCAAGCTTGGCGAGTGCTTCAGCCTGCCTTACGACAGCGAGCAACGCTGCGTCTGACGTGTTGTTCGTGACGACAGTGGCCCGCTTGGGCCCGAACGAGCTCGTCACCGCGATCTGAATGTCGGCGACACTTCCTGCCGTCGTCACGTTGTTTGCGGCGAAGCGCACATTGTTGGTGACCGTGCTGCCAACGTTGACGGTGATCGCATCGGCCTTCGACATCTTCACAACCTTTTCCACGATCGCCTGCGATTCAGCCTGCGAGAGGATCTCCGCATCCGCGGCTGCCGGTATTAGTCGCCTGGGGGATCTCATGCCTTCCTTCCGGTGTTGATGACGTTGACGTTACGGAAGCGCGCTGGCGGAGAGCCGTGACTGACCGCGTTGACCTGCGGCGGCTGGCCCTTTCCGTCGAAGAAGCTTCCTCCCATGCGATAACTCTGCTTGCCGCCGATCATGTCCATCGAGTTCCAGAACTCCGGCGTGCGGATCTGGTAAGCGACGTCCTTCAGCATGCCGACGATCTTGCCACCCTTGATTTCGTGGAATACCTGTCCGCCGAACTGCGCGTTGTAGCGCTGCTGGTCGATCGAGAACGAGCCTTCGCCCGTGATCGCGATACCGCGATCAGTCGCAGCGATGAGATCTTCCATGCTCTGTTCCTTCTCGCCTGGAAGCATCGACACGTTCGGCATTCTCTGGAACTGCACACTCGACCACGAATCGCCGTACGAGCATCCATGTGAGCGCGTCTGCACGCCCTGCGAGTCGTACCACCACTTGAGCCAGTTTGCCTGCTCGCGGGTCGTCTGGTAGTCGTTGAAGATTCCGTTCTTCACGATGAGGAAGTTGTCGGGCTTCACACCTTCGTCGTCGTAACCGACGGTGGCGAGGGCCCCCTCCTGCGTGCGGTCGCCCTGGATGTTCATGAACTCCGGGCCGTACTTGAGCTTGCCAAGGACTTTCTCCGGCGGCGCGAGGAACGACGTGCCGGCATAGTTCGCTTCGTAGCCGTTGGCGCGATCGAGCTCAGTCGGATGCCCGATCGACTCGTGAATCGTGAGCCACAGGTGGGCAGGATCGAGTACGAGGTCGTAACGGCCGACGTCGACAGGCTTGGCCTTGAGCTTCTCCGATGCCTCTTCGCCCCATTTCACCGCGTTGTTCGGCAGATCCTCGGCGAGGATGAACTCCCATCCACGACCCATCGGCTGCGACACGTTTGCGCGGTTCTGGAAATCAGACTGGTCAGGCGCGATCGCAGTGATCTGCATCGGCGCCCAGCTCTGGATTATCGTCTGAGTGATGACTGAGCCGTTCGTGTCAGCGTAGTTGCGCTCGTTCTTTCTGAAGAACAGGCCGCTGAAGACGAACTTCACATTCTGCGCCTTCATCGCGGCGGCGTTAGCCTTGAGAAGAAGATCCGCTTTCTGCTCGATCGGGATTGTCCATGGATCGATCGTGTACGCGCTCTTCCATGCGACGTCAGTGAACGCGGGCGCGGGTGCGAGCTCGATTGGCGACGATCGGCCGATGCGTGTCGCCTTTGCCACTGCGACAGCCTTCTTCGCTGCGGCGGCGATTCCGTCTTTCGTCATCGTGCGTGTTGCGGCGAAACCCCACGTTCCGTCGACGAGGGCGCGTACTCCTGCGCCGATTGAGTCGGTATCGACAACATTTGTGATCTGCTGCTCACGCGTCGAAACGAAATTCTGGAGATAGCGTCCGATTCTCACATCGGCGTAGCTGGCTCCCGCCATCTTCGCAGCATTGAGCCCGTCCATCATCAGCTCGCGCGTCGCCGCGTCCATTACCGGTGCAGCAGGCTCCGGCATGGAAGGCTGCAATATCGCAGGCGCGAGGCCGTGCGCTTTACGGAACGCAGCTTCCGCCGCGATCGCACCGGCGACGAGCGTTCCTTTTTTGAGGAATTCCCTTCGGTTTGTCGTCATGACTCGCTTTGTGCTATGTGTGTGAGATTTCGTGGTCCTGAGGGAGCTTCTTGTACTTCTGAAGATGCACAAGATTCTGTGCGGGTGTGAGTACGGTTCATGTAAGGAAATTGTGGCCCGGCAATAAGAGCCACCCGACGCGCCTCACAGCCTTGCTGTTACCGTATGCAAACAGCGAATAGCGAATAGCGAACGCGAGAAGCGCGCAGTTGTTCAAAAGCATTTGAAGCACTACGCAAAACCGCGCCTTCAGAGGCGAATCACCCTGTTGGCAGCTGGTGCCTCGATCTTTCCGCGAAGGCGCTCCGTTATGTGCTTCATCAGCAACTCGACAGCGGGTGGCGCAACACTGAGATTCTGGCACGCGTCTTTTGCTTCTGGCACCACATATCCATCGCCACCGGCACATGATGGATACACCCCGAACGAAAGCCTGATCGTCTCTGCAGCTCCGATCGTCCCCCCGTCACTGCGCATTACATCGCCGACAATTCGGGATCCGGACGGCCGCTTCATATCCCAGGAGAATTTTACTCCTGAGACTTGAAGGTACGGCCCCTTCCCTACCGATCCGTCGGCAACGCCATGCTCGAGTATCTCGCGTAGCCGTGCACCCGTAACCGCAAAAGTCACCATCCTGCTTTCGTCAGGAAAAAGAAAGATCGACTGAATCTGGTAATTCGTGATGGGACCCGCAGGAATCACATCGTCGAGTCGCATTGTCCCCGAATTCATGATCGCGACATCGGCACCCGTCCCGAGTCTTACCGCATCAGTCACCATGTCGCCGAGTGGTGATTCGCGTGCGCGGTTCACCTCGTCGCGCGCGTCAAGCGCGACGGCCGTTGTCGCGATAACTCGCTCAGGTCCCAGTCGTCGCTGGATACTGTCGGTCCACGCCCGGACTATCCCCTGGGTCGTGGGCTCGAACGCAATTCTCTTGTCGATAGTGATCAGCTGATCGCCCTGGACCCATCCATTTGCGCCGCGAGTAAGCGTGAGCAGCTGTGCCGAGCGTGAATTCGCATCGGCCTTGAGCAGCCTCCTCCTACCTACGAGAATGCGATGGTTCTGATGCTCGTGCCCACCCAGTATGAAATGGAGATCCGGCTCGCGCGAGAGAAGCGCACTGTCGGCCTCGAGATTCTGATGAGTCAGCCCATAGATCACCTCGGCACCTGCAGCCTTCAACGCGATGATCGACGCGTGCGCCGCGCTGTCAGGATTGGAGCAGCGCACATAGCTCCGATAATCACCAGCGAGCGTAACTCCAAAGACTCCGACCTTGACGCCGCTGATCGTCGATGTATCCCAGCGCGTGACGCCTGGAAAGGACGCGCCAGAGGGTCGCAGCATGCAGTTGGCCGAAGTCCACTTGAACTTCGAGCCCGCGATTCGGGCAATCAGCGTATCGCGATCTATCTCGAACTCGTGGTTGCCGAAGGTCGCCAGGTCGACCTCCGCGGCATTGAACTGCTGCCTCATCTGCTCACCACGATACCATTTACTGATGAGGCTTGGCGAAAAGAAGTCCCCTGCAAGTACGAACGTCACGGGGCCGTTGCGAGCAAGTGAATCGCGAAGCGTTGCTACGCGTGCAACACCGCCTGTGCCGTCTCGCAGCGTGTCGCCCAGGTAAACGTCATTTATCAGAAGGAATCGGAGACTCGATCCCTGCGGTGCTGGCGGAGCAGCCGCCGTGCACGCTGACAGGAGTAAGACCGACGCGGCAAGTAGAGCCCGGCTCGAAAAGAATTCCAAATACACTACCAGCCGTTGGTTCGCTTCATGTCGAGGCGCAGCGGATGCTTCGACTGGCCTTCAGCAACGATATACGGAATCTGCATGCGGTCCCCGGAGATTGCGCCAATCAGCGGGGGCGGCCTGCGGCTTCGCTTGTTAGGATCGGGATTGAACGTGATCTGCGTCCCCTTCACTGAGAACTTTCCCTTGTACGTCTCATTGAGGAGGGGTCCGGGGCGGACTGCTGACTTAGGCTTGACGTGCTGGCGGTAATACTTGAATGACGCGATGAATCGGCCGTCAGGGCGCAGGGTAATATTCGCGCGCTCGAGCTTGAACCAGTGTTCCCAGCCATCCTGCGACGGAACGCGCTCGATGCGCGGCAACGGATATCGGTTCAACGCCGTCCCGACGAAAAGTCCGCTCGGCGCAGCCCCGCTCGCATTGACGGATATGGGGAGCAGCAGTGCTGCAGCCAGACAGAGGAGTCGTAGCTTCATCGAATTTGGAAGATATGAAGATTTCACACCTTCTGCATACCCTGCCAGATGAAAAAAGCCCCCGCCGGATTCGGCGGGGGCTCTTTCATGATCTGCTCTGATTACCCGCCGATTAGCGGGTTGTTCTGCTTTTCAGCGGCCGGGAGCGGGAAGCATGTCTGCGTCCCGTATGCGCCACCACCGAAGTGGTATGGCGCCCCAGTGGTCGGCGACAGCGCGAGGCTGTAGCGCTGGATATCGCCGAGGTGATGGCTTTCCAGGAACAACTCACGCCGGCGCTGGTCGACCAGCTCAGCAAGGTACTCTGCCTGGCTCGTGCCGGTAAACACGCCTTGGCCGCCGCGCGTGCGGCTCGCCGCGAGGATCGGCAGTGCCGTGGCGAGGCTGCCTGCACGGATGTCAGCCTCAGCAATGATGAGCTGAGCCTCCTCATATGTAGCGAGAGGAATCGCCGCGCTTCCGGTCGCGTACTTGGTCTGGTAAAAATGAGCGACGCCAGTTGCGGCCGTCGTGAAATTTCCGTTAACGATTGGCACCCTCGTGTCGTTAAGCGTGCGGTAAGGGATGCCAATCGAGCTCGCACGGTTGACCGCAGAGTTGTCGTTGAACACAAAGTTGTTCCGGCGCCCGATGGCATCAGAGTAACTCGCGTTCTTCGTGTAGCCTGCAGGCACCTGCTGCGCGTCTGCTTTTGCGCCCGCGAAGTCGCGGAGATTCAGCTTCGCGCGCGCACGACCTACGTAGGCCATACGCGTGATGTCAGCGTTACCGGCGGTACCCGCGGCCGCGATCGCTTCCGTAAATCTGGTCACGGCGATCTTGAACACGCTGTCCCGCGATATCTGTCCGCCGTAGTCGATGCTGCGGTCAGGATTGATCCGCGAAATTGACATCGTGCAGAAACCTTCGCCGAGCATTACGTACGAGTAACCCGCGTAGGCCGATGCGATGGCAATGAGGTTGGTGCGATTGACCGGAACCTCAGCATCGGTCCATGTCTTAAGGTAGCCAAGGACCGTCTCAGCTGAGCTACGAGCTGTTTGCAGCGGTGCGTAGATCCCGAGACCTGCGCATGTGAACGTTGCGTAGCGCGAGTCGTTCTCGGTCGTCCGGCGCGCATCGGCCGGCGTGCGATCCGCCGTCTGTTGCGCATAGATGAACTCTTCGCCCACAGTGGCGCTTTGCACGACATAGGCACCGAACGCGCACTCGAAGTCGGCGACTGCACCATCAACGAGCAGCTGGGCGTTTGCCGGCGTCTCGATGTTCTCAGCCGGAATGCGGCTGGTTGTGACGACGTCGAGGGGGTTACCGCAAGCGGCCAGCGCGAGCACCGTAGCGACGGCACCCAGGCGAACCGACCTGCGCTTGAAATAAGCAATTGGCAACATTGTATCCGAGTTCCGGTTTGATGGTTGGCTTTTCATTTGGCTTACCAATCCAGGTTGACGCCGAACACCCACTGCCTCAGAGGCGGAAGTGTCGTCTGCTCGAACACCGAGAAGTTTCCACCGCGGATTCCACCGAGGAAGCTCGCTTCCGGATCAAGTCCCGGGTAATCAGTCCACGTGTGAAGATTGCGGCCAGCAAGGGTGATCGTGGCGCGGCTGAAACGGCCGATGCTGCTGATCGATGACGGCAGCGTGTACGCCAGGCTGAGCTCGCGGAACCGGGTGAAGCTTGCATCCCTGATGTAAGAATCAGGAAGCGCGTCCGTGCCGGCCGTGACACTCGCAATACGCTTGGGGTCGAACTCGGCCGGGTACCACCTCTCGCGACACCGATTGAGCACGACGCAGCGGAATCGATCGCTGCCGTTCGCCTTGAAGTGACCCCGCTTGAAGTCGACGAGACCGTAGAGTCGCACGCTGTTGAAGAGCGTGACAGAGTTGCCCCACGCGCCTTCGATCTTTGGAATCGTGCGGCCAAGGAATACAAACGGCGCACTGGCGCAAGCTACTGAGCCGCCCTTGTCGTCGTCGCACATCACATTGATCGCCGCACCAGCCGCGTTGAGCTCGGCAGATACGATGCGCTTGTGGAAGATCGAGCCAATCGGATAGCCAACCTGATGGCGCGGGGACAGCGGGGCGCTGCTGGCGTTCACAAAGTCAGCGACTTTGCAGTTGGTTGGATCGGTCGGGCACTGCGTCAGCTTGCGAAGATCGAGAATCGACTGGAGTGTGCCAAGGTCTTCAACTTCGCTGTCGTTCGTTGCGTAGCTGAACGTGGTCTCCCAATCGAATCGCGACGTCGCAAGCGGACGAAGGCGGAGCATCGTTTCCGTGCCCCAGTTTTTGACTGCGCCTGCATTGAACGGCTGCGTGCCGGGGATTCCGATCGACGGTGCGATCTGACGGTCGAGAATCGCATCCGTTGTCTTCTTGTTGTACCACGTGAACTCGAGACCGACGCGATCGTTCCATCCACCGACGTCGAATCCAAGCTCGATTTCAGCGCTGCGCTCGGGTCCCAGATCAGGATTGCCGATTGACAGCGGAGTGACCGTCGGGCCACCGGTTGGCCCGGTTGCTGACGTGTAGGTCTGAAGCGCCGAGAATGTCGTCGGCTGCTTGCCCGACTCACCGTACGCCGCGCGGAGCTTCAGCGCGTCGATGAACGAGTAGCGCGAGTTCCGGCCTTCAATCGGAATCCAGCTTGCGCTGAACTTCGGATAGTAGACGCGGTCGAAATTGCGGCCGAACGCGCTGTTGTCATCCGCGCGAAGTGCTGCGGTGAGGAAAACGCGATTCTTCCAGCCGATCTGTTCCTGAGCGAAGAAGCCAAGCGTTGCGTCTTCTTCGAGGTCATGACAGGTGGCGCGATTGGTCGTTGTCGACGAGACGTTGGTTACGCCAGCCGCGGGGAACTGTTCGCCGGAGGCGCAGGAGATCTCGTAGTAGTTACGGTAGTACTGAGATCCGAACGACGTCGTCGACAGAATGTCCGGCGAGAAATTGAACAGCGCCGATCCTGAATAGTCCGCGGTGAGATTGTTGATGTTCCGGAAAGTCATGGTGCGATACCCGAGCCCCGACGTTCCGAGAACTGAGCGATAGAGCAGGTTTTCAATACGACGGCCCAGCTCGCTGTTCTCTTCAGACGTGCGATCTACGCCGAGGTTGAGGCGATGCTTGAACCATGACGCGGGCGATTGGTTCGCCTGGAAGCCGGCGGTGAAGCGATCGACTTCCTGATAGAACTCGTAGTACGCGCCGTACGCTTCTGGCAGTCCGCTGTGGAAACCGCGAAGCGGGTTCGGTGAGCCGTCAGTCAACGTGGTGTCGTTCGCCGGATTGTGCAGGAAGCTCGTCAGCACGATTCCGCCACAGCCTGCTTCGCAGGGCACGGACACATATCCGTTCGTGTAACCGACGTTGAAGCCGAAGTTCAGCTTCTCGCTCGGCGTCACGGAAAGGTTGACACGGCCTGACTTGCGCTTGACGGTGTTTGCGTCGTCGACGCCTTTGCTGTCTTCAAGGCCCGCTGACGCGAAGTAGCGGAAGAGCTCGGAGCCGCCATTCGTCGAGAGGTCATACTCGCCGATGCGTCCTTTTCCGAACAGCTCGCGGCCCTTTGCCTTCTCGGACTGCACGATATCGTTCGAGATAGTGTCGCGCACGCCCGGCGATCCGCGGCGTGGCACGCTGTTGTAGTTGACGGGCCAGAGTTCATCGAGATCCGCGACGTAGCTGGTTCCCTGACGTGTGCTGAACGTCCACTTGGGCGCCCCGCGTACACCCTTCTTGGTGATGATCTGGATCACGCCGCCCGATGCTTCGGTGCCGTAGAGCGTTGCGGCTGCCGGGCCTCTGATGACTTCGATCGATTCGATGTCGTCGGGGTTGATGTCGTTGAGGCGTGACATCGAGTT
>JANPKW010000076.1:0-4852 GCA_031426255.1 Gemmatimonadaceae bacterium
ATGTTCGATCAGGGTAACCTGAAGCTCGTCATCCTCCAGCTGCTCGCCGAGAAACCGAGGCACGGCTATGAGATCATCAAGGAGATCGAGGAGCGGTTCAGCGGGATGTATTCACCAAGTCCCGGCACCGTCTATCCGACGTTGACTCTGCTCGAAGATCTGGGTTACGCGCGGGTGATGCCCGAGGAAGGCGGGCGAAAGATCTACCATATCACCGACGAAGGTCGCGCCCATCTAGCTGAGAACCAGCCGCTCATCGACGACATCTTCGCGAAGATCGCTGATTTCGCTGAGAACATCTTTGGCGAGCCGATGCTCGAGGTTCACCGTGGTGTGAAGAACGTCGCGCGCGCCGTGTACGGATCGAAGAACTCGTCGCGAACGCCTGAGCAGATTGCAAAAATCCGTGACATTCTCGAGCGCGCAGCGAAAGAGATCGACAAACCCTGACCCGACTAGATCGCGAGGTGCCTCAACTCCTTCGATTTGACGCGACTCGCCATCAGCTTCGTTCCGTCGCGCATCGTCACCTGGAGCCGACCTGCGTCGAATGACTCGAGATGGCTGACGTAGTCGAGATTTACAACGTGTGAGCGATGAATCCTGAGGAACTGCTCGGGATTCAGCCGCCTCTCGAACTCAGTGAGTGACAGATATACCAGGAAGCGTTTCCCGTCGGCGAACACGGCAACATAGTCGTCGTCGGCTTCGAGACGTTCGATGTCGCGCACGAGGATCGGCGTAATTTTCCCACGATCGCGAACGAATATCCGCGAGAGAAATCCTTCGGACGGCGCGAGCGCATCTGCCACTCGCTCGACTGTCGACACAGCTCCCGCCCCCTCGCGAAGCGCTTTCCTCGCACGCTCGGCCGCAGCAAGGAAACGCTCTTCACCAAAAGGTTTGAGCAGGTAGTCGATCGCCTGGAGCTCGAATGCCGAGACAGCGTATTGATCGTGTGCAGTCGTGAAGACGAACAGCGGGTCATGCTTCACGCTGCGGATGACGTCTATCCCGGACAGCTCGGGTAGCTGAATGTCCAGAAACACGAGATCGGGTTGAACCCGGTCGATGAGTGCAACCGCTTCTTTTCCGTCGCTTGCCTCACCTACGAGCGAAAGCCAGCTGATGCCCCCGACGAGCTCTCGCAGTCGCTCGCGCGCTGGTTGTTCATCTTCGACGATGACAACCGTATGCGTCATGCGGGCACCGACAGCGTAACAGTGGTTCCCTCACCTTCCCTACTCTCAATCTCGAGCGGCGACGATTCATTGAAACGTCGGCTGAGACGCTTTTCTACGAGTGACAGCCCAATTCCGTCAGACCGTCCTATTGGACTGCTCGTCCCTACCCCGTCATCGCTCACTACTATACATAAGCGTTCGCCACGAAGCCCGGCGGTGATCTTCACCGTCCCCCCGCTGGCGCGTGGGCTGATACCATGCTGCACCGCATTCTCGATAAGAGGCTGGAGAGTCAGCGCAGGTACGACACACTCGAGCGCTTCGGGCTCGATGTCTTCTTCAACTCTCAGCCGGTCCCCCAGTCGCATCTGCTCGATGGCGAGATACCCGCGCACGAAGGTGAGCTCCTCCTCGAGAGTCGAGTCTTCACTCTTCGATGAGTCGAGCACATGCCGCAGCAGCGAGCCGAACTGCACGAGCGCCCCCTCGGCCTTCACCGCATCCTGACGCACGAGTGACGTAATCGAGTGAAGCGTATTGAACAGGAAATGTGGGTTGAGTTGCGCCCGCAAAGCCTGAAGCTCCGCGCGCGCAGCGAGCGTACGCTGCTCCGCAAGGCTTCTGGATACGCTGACCACGTAGGTTACGCTCGCGATCGATGCATACATGAGAACACCCATTACTACCTGCCAGCCGAGTGCGTTGTCGATGAACCTGGTAACGACGCCGGGGGGTGCAAAGAAACTGATCTGCGCGACCGTGATTCCCGACCATACGGCGCTGTAGACTAGTGCACTGATCGCGTGTATCGAGAAGAACCGGAGGCGGCGAGTATCGCTCCATGCAATCAAGGAGCTCAGCTTCCAAACGCCGATTCCCATTATGGCAGCAGGTCCGACCGTGAATAGCGTCGAGGCCTGCGCTTCCATGAACGTGGTCTGCCGCATCGACAGCAGCATGAGGCTGTATAGGATGTAGAACACCACCCACGGTGCTGCGTAGATCCATCCCAGCCGTTTCACTCGACGCTACCTGACCGACACTGGCTTCGCCCTGCCTGACAGCAGTGCCTGCGCCCAGCCGTTGTCTGGCTCGAGTTTGACTGCGCTATCGAATGCTGCGCGCGCCGCATCAGCTTTCCCCTGATTTGCGTAGACATGTCCAAGCCAGATGAAAGCTTCTGCCTTTCCCCACGCCGGCATTGGCTTTCGCGGATTATCGCTCTCGAAGTAAGTCACCGCCTTCTGGAGATGTGCGGCTGCGTTGTCGAGACCGCCGCCGAACATCGACGGAGTAAACATTGCGCCGATTCCGCGCAGCAGCCAGACGCGGGGATTGCGCGGACCTAGCTCGACCGCGCGGTCCATCGCCTCTCCTGATTTCTTGCCAAGTGTCATGGCCGTTATCGGGTTTCTGCCGAGTCCGATGATGCGGCCCATGACTGCAGATTGAAGGGCGTGGGATTCAGGAAGCTGGAGCTTCTTCGATGACTTCTCGAGTTGCTGACGAGCTTTGTCGAGAATCGGTTTCGCGTTGCCGGGAGTGGGCGAAGCGAGGGCGTTCGTCGCTTTCCGATAGAGGGCGAATCCCTCGTAATGCATCAGAAGCGGATCGTCAGGGAACGCGGTCATTGTCCGCTCGAGAATCGTCAGTGCATCGTCGAGTGGTTTGGCGTTTCCCGTTCGCACTGATGCTTCGATGAGGACCTGGGCTGAGTCAGCCCATTTGTCCCGAATGGCCGTGGACTGTGCTTGTGCGGTTGGGGCTGCTAACAGGGTGCTCGCAACAAACAGCAGTGAGACTTTCATTAGAGTTGTCATGGCTTCAGTGAAGGATAGTTGCGCCGACGTAGAATGAGCGGTCGAACAGGCTTGCGATGGGAATTCGCTCCTTGTAGTCGGAGGACCAGGTGTAGTTGTAGATGTTGTGGCGGCCGAGGGCGTTGTTTACCGACGCGTACGTGATGATCTGCCAGCCGGGGAGCAGCCGGTGCATGCGGCTCACCGAGAAGTCGAGGCGCTTGAGATCCGGGAGTCGCTCGCTGGATGGTGCGCCGTAGGTCGGCACCCATCGTTTGTCTCCATCGTTGTACGTCGCGCTGATGACGGGTGTGAATGGGCGGCCGCTCGCATGTCGGTATGCGCCGCCGAGCTCGAATCCTTTGACGGTTCTCTGGAGAACGAGTGTCAGTGTGTGGGGGACGTCGAACGGCGAGGCCGCGTTGATGCGCGAGTCGGCGTCGAGGCGTGTCGAGTGCGCGTAGCTGTATGTAACTCGGCCCCTGTTTCCCAGGATCAGTCCTTTGACGAAGAAGTCTGCTCCGTACGATGAGCCAGTAAGTGCAGTAGAGACTGCGAAATCGCGCGTCTGACGCGTGAGGTTGTCGTACTGTTTGCGGTACATCTCGACGCGGAACATCTCGGCGTTGTCGCCCACCTGGAATCCGAGGATCGAGTGGGTTGCTCTCATGGCGCTGAGCGATGTGTTGCCGAGTACTGCGTCGAAGAGAAGTGGGTCGGGGACCTGGTGGTAGATACCCCAGGCCGCGGTAATGTGCGCGCTGCCTTTTGCTCGATATGCGATTGAGATGCGTGGGTCGATGGTCGCTTCGTCTGTGAGCGTGGAGTGGTCAGTTCTTACTCCTGTCACGAGTCGGACGCGAGAGAGTACGCGGGTGTCAGCTTCAAGGAATGCGGCGAGGCGGGTTCCTGACTCGTTCGATTCGATGACGCGGATACGCGAGCCGGGTGCAACGTCGATGTCGCTGTTGGGGATCGATCCTTCGAACGTCGCTCCGACGTGATCGATTTCGCCGCCGCCGCGTATTGTGAGCGATTCGTTTCTAGTCCACTCCTGTTCTGCGAATAGTTGTGCCTGGGATAGTTGGGTGCTCAGGTCGAACGTTCCGTACGTCTCGTTCTTCCGGCTGCCGCTTGCGGAAATCGTGACTGTTGAACTCGATCTATCGTTTCCGAGATTCCAGCTGGCTACCGCGAGGTTTGATTTGCTCGAGAGCGCGAAGGTGCCGTCGTAACCGGGCTCCGTCACTTCGAGGCCGAGCGAATTCGTCTGTTGGATTGCGAAGATCTTGAATTCGCCGAGTTTGGGGGAGAGTGCGGTGAGGCTTGCGCTGAGATCGTGTCCGCGTGGCGCGGGGTCGTACTTGCGTGAGCTTGGGTTGAGTGCGAAGAGTGGCCGGAGGTCGAGCAGGTTGGCGGCGACTCTGATACCCGTTGCGGGACTCATTGGTTTGCCCACCGCGATGGACAATCCAGCGAGACCTGCTGAGGCGGAGAGAGCTTTTCGGGTCGGTCGACCCTGAGTCGTGAGAGATACTGCCGCAGACAGTGCGTTACCGTATCGTGCGCCGAACCCACCTGATGAGAAGACTATCCCGTCGAGCAGGAAGGGATCGACAGTTCCCATGAACGTTCCATTCGGTGATTGGATGTCCATTGCGTTGAGGAGCGCAGCGTCATTCAAAAAAACTTTCGTCTCGTAGGCATCGCCGCCGCGGACGAAGAGGCCAGTGCCTTCGTCTACTTGTTGGATTCCCGGGAGAGTCTGGAGTGCGCGATTTACGTCGGCGGCAGTGCCGGGGATCGTGACGACTTCGAGCGGGGTGAGTGTTGCAGTGCGTTCCTCGCTCGCCGTATACGAGCTGGCCA
>JANPKW010000077.1:0-9231 GCA_031426255.1 Gemmatimonadaceae bacterium
GAGTCGTTCGCGGTCACGGCTCGTGACTGTGCAATGGCGGTTCCCGCTCTTGCAATGATCGAGATACTGAATCGAGTGAGGCCTGGCCCTGTCGCAGAACTGGCGCGAACATCACTCGTTCGCGGAATGTCAGCAAACGACCAGTCTGCGGCGCACAAGATGAGGGAGCTGTTCGACGTTCAACTTCGAAACGGAGCGCTCAATGCCGACATGCTTTACCTGCTCCGCGGGACTCCGTTCAAGTCCATCGTTTCGGGCGCCTTCGGCGGATGGTCGCAATATCGGGAGCAGATGGCCGCGTTCGAGATGCGAAAGCATGGCGAGGCGGTGCCGGTGAGCAAGCGAGCGAGGCTATTGCTCGAGTCTGTGATCCATGCCCGGGCGTGCGACTGGCGAGGACTGCGGGCGCTTGCAAAAGCAAAGATCTAAGGAATAAGGGATCGTGACCGAGAAGCCCCTCGACCGGGCGACCGATGTGTGTGCTGGCTGTATCGAGAACAACGCGCATGCTTGTGGGCGGATTGTTTTTTATTTGCCCGAATAGTCATGGCCCGTTTGCATACTCATTCGCCCAGCAGACCGTATTGACAAGGCGCATTCTCTCCAAGGTCGCACATACATGATCGAGTAGTTTCGGGGAGCAGTACATCACGGCGAGGCAAAGCGTCTCAGAGCGGAAAACTTACGGAAACGATCTCCTCGTCACGAGGTCAGGCTACCGTGGGACATCGCCTATGGGCGTCCAGCGCCGTAGCCGATCTACTGCATTTGACTCGGATCGAGGTCACGAGACTGATGGTGACTAATAGCAAGTCGCTCGACTCCGCGGCGAGAAAAGGCAGCGCAGATCGGCGCAGGTGGCCGAGGACCAATTCAAGTCGTCACGACATGACCCTGCTCCCAAGCAGCTCTGACGATGTCCATCTCAACCTGCGCTCGAGCTGCGACGCGAGCGCCACTATCTCTGCCAATGGGGCGTCAGGAAGAGCCGTCCTGGCAAGTTCACCTGCGGAGGCGCTAATCAGATCTTCATAGCTGGGCTTCGTTAGCATTGACTCCCGCGCGCTTTGAATTTGACTCCGGTATCTTCTAAAGCGTTTATCCATCCGGTCCGAAAGGAAAAAAGGAGGCTTGTCGAGGACCGGATCCTTGGCGGCCTTTATTGCGGTGGAAATGATGATAGAGCTTAGGAGTGATTCGAGTGAACCAGGTACCTTCTGGTTGAGAAATCGCTCGGTCATGCAGAAGTAGAAACCAAGTAGCGAGGTTAGGAATTGCCGGTGACGACGCTTCCGCAGGGGATCGCAGGTGCTGCAGTTGTTCTGTGCCCACAACTCATCCAGCACTCGACATTCACGCAATGCGATGCTGGCTATTGCGTAAGCGCAGTATTGCGGAATTCGGTCCTTTCGACCGACAATCATGGCAGCAACGCCTCTATCCGAAAGCCGCATCGGTTCTCGCTAGTCCTTTTTTTGAATCCGCCCGAATTGGCGGGCAGCTAATGTACATCCTCGAAGTTGAATGTCAGACCCCCCTCCTAGCTTGCCAATCAAGACATACAAGGAGGCTGGTTGAAGTCCACTGTCATTCTCGATTATCACCTCGCGACAGGCCGGGTTGGGTACGTGGTTCGTGCCCTGCTCAAGTTCGAAGGGGAGCAGCCCGGCAACATGGGCAAGACCCCGCTCAATATCTCACTTGTTCTCGACCGGTCCGGATCGATGGGCGGAGAGAAGATCCGGTACGCGCGTGAGGCGGCCGCGTTCCTGGTACGCCGCCTCCGTCCGACCGACGTTGTAAGTGTTGTCGCCTTCGACGGCCAAGTTCAGACCGTGGCCGAACCAGCGACCGGAGATGCGCAGGCCGGACTGCCGGCCGCGATCGAGGCGATCGACGTCCGCGGTAGCACGAACCTGAGCGGAGGATGGCTTCGTGGGCGAGAGCTCGTCAGCCGTATTGCGAACGGCCCGAAGGGAGCGGTCAAGCGTGTGCTGCTGCTTACCGATGGCCAGGCAAACGTCGGGGTGACGGACCCCGCTGCTCTAAAGGGATTGTGCGCTCGTGCACTCGAGGATGGAGTAACGACCTCGACTATCGGGTTCGGCTCGGACTATGATGAAGAACTTCTTCGCTCGATGGCCGAGTCGGGTGGTGGGCACAGTTACTACATCGAGAATGCGGATCAGGCGCCTGGTGTGTTCGAGGAGGAGGTCGAAGGACTGCTCAGCCTCGCCGCGCAGAACATCGAGGTGAAGATCAAGCCGGATTCACAGGTCGAGCTTGTCAACATTCACAACGATTACCCGTCGCAGGGCGGTGTCGATGGAATCACGCTGAACGTTGGCGACCTGTACGCGCGCGATCCGAAGTCGCTGCTCATCGAGTTTTTTGCTCCGGGGCTTGATGCAATCAGTGACCGCACTATTGCGGTGGTCAGTGTAACTGCCGACGTCCTCAGGGATGATGGAACGATCGAGCATCAGGAGATTCGCATCCCTGTTGCGGCTACGCTGTCGGGTGAGGGGAGTGAGGAGCCGGAGATCCGGAAGACTCAGGTGCTTCTTGCCGCAGCGAAGGCGAGAGACGAAGCGCGAAAGCTCGGACGTGATGGTGACTACGGTGGTGCGGCGTCAATGTTGCGCGAAGCGAGCGTCGCGTGCAGGTCGATGCCGAATATGGAAGAGCAGGCAGATGATCTTTCAGTAATGGCGTCGAAGTACGAGAATAACGATGTCTCTCAGGCGGATGAGAAGTATCTCTACCAGCGTGCGTACAATGCGCGCAGAGGAAAGGCGATGTACGAGGACAAGATTTCGCGGAGCCGGAGGCCGCGGGATTGAACCGGACCCTGCAGCTGCGAAATCTGTTGACAGTAAAACGCGAGATGTGTTATCGTAAGAGTACAACTGTATGTCATCCGGCCCGTTATGAATCGGGTACGCTGCGCGCTTTGAGACAGCTTGGTGAGCGCGGTGAATAAATGGAGACCACCTAAAGCGTCGACGCGAATCCTTCGCCAATCGGCGGGGGATTTCTGCGTTAGCAGGATACAATTGAAGGGAACCGGCAGCGTCCATTTCCGCTGCCAGCATGAAGAAGATGGGGAGAGCACCGGCTCGACGATCCATCTGCCATACCGTAGTCCTGCTTCGATCCTGGAGCGTGAACGGTGGCACAGCCGGCCAGCGGGAGCTGGAGCCATGCGCGAGCGAAATGGGAACTCTTTCGAAAGGACGATCTGATGCAAGATGAGAAAGACGCACCTCTGTTCGGGGTTCGCGTGAAGGAGCTGGTCGAGGCGAACGTGGTTGCCGATGCGCTTCCTGTTCCCCGCGCCCTTGGGATTGCGCGGCAGGCGCTTGCCACCGGTTTCAACCAGGAAGCCAGTTGCCAGGCGGTCAACGGAAAGCTGCTCCACTCATCGGATGCCCAACTGAAGGAATGGGATCACCTGGATGGCATCTCGAAAACGATGGCGATCCTGCGCGAGGGCGATCATGAAATAGAGTACGTGGCCTACTCTATTCTCAGGGTGTGTTTTCAGGCCGCAAAGAATCCTGACTTCCTCGATACCGACGAGATCCCGACCCTCGTCGGAATCGCCTACGGAACGGGAGCATCGGTGAAGCGCCATCTCCCTCAGCTGGCGAAAAAATGGATAGCGGGAAGGGCCGCAGTATGAGCGGCGTCGTCCGAAGGAAGCACCTGCGGGAAGCGACGCCCGAGCGGATCACGATTGACGGTGAGGTGCTGCTCTCGCACAACCACATGGCGTTGCTGCACGGGCTGTATGACAGGCCTAATGGCCATGTGGGTTCGCGCACCGAGTGGGTCTGGGCGGCAGCACCATACTTCGAGAGGTTCAGCCATGGCTTGCCGGAATGGCCGCTTCGAAAGTCGATGAAGACAATCAATCCGGCGTGGATTGCAGAAGCGCGGCGGGGGCGGTTCATCGAAACCACGCTCACTGAGCGGGGCAGGGCGATTGTTGAACGGCGTATCCCCAGCCGGATTGTTGGATTCGGTTCGTACAAGGGACTTCCGCCCCGCTACATCCCGGAATCCCAGCGTGCGCTGCTGGAGGACGATGTGCTAACCAGGATCGCCGATTATACAGAAGCGTTCGGAATTCCTCTCATGGAACCGGGTCAAGCTTCCGCAACTGCGCCGAGGTTGTATGCGGTGACCACCGGCCTCGATGAGCCTTTCACGATTTCCGGGCGGCCGGAGATAGAGCGCAGGGGGCCGAGGGGATGGCACTATAACTGGACGCGCGAAAAGATCGAGAGCGGGAAAATTCCCGCAGGTTTTCTCGCTGCGTACCCGGACGAAGATCCGGAGGACCTGTTCTACTATCTAAAAGAACAGCTCGCTCAACCCGAGGGATATATCAGCACGTATTGCGAGGTGTACAACGGCAGGGCGTTCCTGTCGGAGAAAATGCTGGACGACTGGATGAACACGCTGATCGACTATTCTGAAACCGACATCGAGCCCGAGGAAGCAGCGCGATACCTTCGCGCTCAGTGTGCGCCATACCTCGCGCTCCTTGTCGCCGTTGCTCGGGAGTCGATCGAGTGGAAGCATCCCGTGTCGGGGAAATCGCTCGGTGTCGTTCGGAAAATTCGGGATGGTGAGGATAGCCCAGCGATACTGACGGTCAGCACACCTGCCGCATTGAGCTGCCTCGCGCATTATCTCGGGCGGAGTGGTGCAAGATTTCACATTGAAACACGCTATGTATCGGACGGTAGCGGGTCCAGTTCAAGTTCCCCGTAGGGGATCTGTTGCGGTCATCCTTGCTGTTCCTTCTCTTCTGCTGAGTATTAGCCCCGACCCCAGGGGGCGGGCGATGAGAGTTGCACCGATATAACGCCGTTTTGACGGTCGCGACTGAGATTCGGGGTGCTCATTCCACGATCTCAGACCCCCAAACCGTTCAGGCAGGGCAGGCTTATGGATAGAAACAGTTCGCTTCAGATGCTTTCTCGGTGCTCTTCAGGAACCGGCATATCCAGGCTCAAACGAGCGACCGGCCTGCTTGCGCTGCTGGTTGCTTCCTGCGATGGACCATCCGGGCCCCGAACGGGCAGCCTCTCGCTTACGATCACGGGCCTTCCGCCCGGGGTTGCCGCTGTTGTCGCAATCAAGGGTCCAGGGACGGTCTCCCTCTCGGCCACGGCCTCACAGAGGTTCGACGCTGTCGAACCAGGTACGTATCAGATAGTCGCAAGCAATGCATTGTCGAGTAACAGCACGTTCGCGGTGATGAACTTCACCTCCACTGTCGAGGTTCTGGCGGGAACGGAACCCACGCAGGCAATCGTGACGTATGGGGTTGTAACGGGAGTCGTGGCGATCAACTTGACAGGGGTGCCCGCGGGGGTTTCTCCGCAGCTTACGCTGGCAAACGGTAGCGGATTCTCGAGGACGCTTGACGCCTCTGGGGAGATCGGTAATCTTGCGCCCGGCGCGTACACGCTGACCGCAACCGACCTCGATGCTGGCGAAATCTTCGCTGCCAATCCCCGGGTTGTCGCGTTCACCTTGCCGGCATCCACCGTGCCGATGCCGATCGCGATGTCCTACGGGCCAATTACCGGATCAATTCAGTTTTCTGCATCCGGACTGCCTGGGATTGCCTCTCCAATCTGGGACCTGACAGGTCCTTCGGGTTTCGCTGGAACGCAGAGTTCCACGACGTTGAGATCCAAGCTCATGTCCGGAAACTACACCGTAACTGCGAGAAACGTGGCCTCCGAAGGAGATGTCTATGGCCCGTCAGGAAGTCCGCACGTTGTGACGGTAATCGCAGGGCAGACAGTTCCGGTTTCCACCCAGTACATCCTGCGCCCGGTAACCCTGAATCTGACGATTGCAAACATGTATCTCACTCAGGGGAGCCAGAACTTCAACGGCACTGTACCACTAATCCTGGGGAGAAACGCTTACCTGCGGGTTTTCGTACGTGCCAACGAAAGCAATGCTGTGACCCCCTCTGTGCGAGTGCGATTCTACCGTGGCGGTCAGTTGCTGAAAACGCAGTCGCTCAACGCACCGCGCTCCAGCGTTCCGATGACTTCGAGTGAGCAGGCAACGTCCGATTCATGGAGTGCCATGATTGACGGCGACCTATTGCAGCCAGGGACATCGATACTTACGGATGTCGATCCTGCGAACACCGTACGTGAGGCATCGGATAGCGACAATCAGTATCCTCAGACGGGAATACCCAGCTCGCTTGACGTGAGACCCGTTCCGGGCGCCAACTTTCGCTTCGTCCCAATTGCCACAGGAGACGGTCTCGTAGGCAACGTTACATCTGCGCGGCTCCCCGAGTTGCTCAGTCTTACGATGCGGATGCTACCGATGGGAGCAGTTTCCGCAGACGTACGAGGACCCTACTCGACCAGCCGAATACTCGCTACCGCGGATTCAAATAGGGCCTGGTCGGGAATACTTGCCGAACTGGAGGCTGTGCGTGTCGCCGAAGGTTCCGGACGGCAGCACATTGGCATACTGAAGGACAATGGTACAGGTTCCGGCTTTGCGGGTATGGGCTATGCACCTGGCCGAACATCGTTATCGCTCGACATTCCCTACGCAAGTGAAGTGATCGCGCATGAGTTGGGTCATAACTGGGGTCGTCTTCATGCCCCATGCGGAAACCCGAGCTTCGTCGACTCCGCGTTCCCGTATCCAGGCGGAGCGATCGGCGTTTATGGTCATGACTATGAAAGCGGGACAATCATGGCTCCCACGACTCCTGACCTCATGAGCTATTGCCGGCTTCCGTTGGCCTTTAATCTTGCCGCCCCGCGCAGGTGGACGAGTGATTACACGTTCTCAAACGTAATGGCGCACCGTTCTGTCTATGGCGACGTTAGCCTGTCGTCACCTCAGGAGTGCCTGGTAGTCTGGGGGCGCGTAACCAGTACGGGTATTGTTGTAGAGCCTGCTTTTGTTGCTACAACAACCCCGCACCTTCCGATGAAGAGTGGCAACTTCAGGTTGTCCCTGCTTGATGCTGCTGGTCGTACACTCACGTCACTGGCCTTTGACCCGCTGAGGGTTGTGGACTCACAGCTAGAGGAGGGGCATTTTGCCTACGCAATTCCTCTTGCACCGTCCGCAATGATGCGCGTGGCAACGCTTGCCGTGTCCGACGGCCAACGAGCCGCGGGTCGTTCCGTAACCCCGCAGGTGAATGGCGCAGCAGGAATCGTTGCCGTTTCGCGCAGAGCGGGAGAGGTCAGACTTCAGTGGGACCACAGCACAATACCAATGCTCGTGGTTCGTGATCCTCGGACCCGAGAGATACTTGCCTTAGCTCGTTCCGGCGACGACCTGGTGCAGACGCAACTCTCTGACCTTGAGGTTCTTGCGTCGGATGGCGTGCGGTCGAGGCGAGTCGATATTCACGTGCGACGATGATGGCGTAGACGCTCGTTCCATCTTAAAGCGACTGTCCGTCCAGTTGCCGGTACGCGCTCACGATTCCGTCCGATACAGTGTTAGTGAGACCTTGAGGAACCTCCAAGAACCACAACACGCTCCCCAACCACTGGCGCTGTTCCCGACAACGGCGAAACACGGCGGGGACTGCGGAACGCTGCAGGCCTTCTTACGGCCCTTCAGAGGCGTTGGAGGTTCATCCGAATCGGTCGCCTTCGATGACCTTCGGCGTCATCTGAAATTTGGCCCTGACAAGTGGGATTCTGTCAATGCTGCAAGCAGGCCTTTCACCGTTGCTATGGTGGTAGCAGGACGGCGGATGCGATGTTGTTAACTACCACGGTGCGCCTCATCGCGATGCTAGAGACGGATCTGATGGCGTCACGCTGCAACATGTACTGCCGCATGAGATAAGTCGCCCGTTCCGTCGCTGCGCGGTTTTGGCGCTCCCGTGCCTGCCGCCCGACTTGCGTGATCAGTGAAGACACTTCGTTAGCGCACGGTGCAAGCGTGTCGACATACTGAAGCGAGCTTATCGCGCCGTTCAGGTCGCCGGTCGCAAGCGATGCGCGAGCGGACAGGAGCGCTGTGCCGCACTGGTACTTTGCGCGATCTACGTACAACTGCCGTGCGAGTGCTTGCGCCTGGCTCCTGCATCTCTTCGCTACGCTCGGCACCCCGAATAGTAGACCGATCGCCTCGTCGTACTCCCGGTTTTCAGCAAGTCGCGACGCACTAGCGAGGACCTCATCGCACGACACCTCGAACGCGTGTGTCGCCCGGTCACCTATTCCCTTCAGGGCAGCACGGAGCGCTGGTTGATCGCCGGCGATCAGGGAAATGGCCTGACTCATCGCGGATTGCGCGCTATTCCCACTGCCGCGTCGTGTTAGATGGGATGAGGCGATCGTATTACCGGTCCCCGGTGACAGTAATTCGAGTACGACCGAGGCCTCAACCAGCACCAGGCTTCGGAGTCCTGCGTCGGTACGTCCGACCTCGCGCCCGGCCACACGGAGTTGGAGCACCAGCGGCGAGGCAGATAGCCCAACGAGTCCGGCATCTGGCAGCGCAGCGCGCACGGCATTCTCGATCCACTTGCCAGACGCGTGAGGCAGCCCGTCGAAGGTGACGGATGTCCCGATCGCCACAGGTATGGGAAGTGCGCGATTGTTCTGATATCCATGCGCCGCCTCGCGGGCTGGCGCGAGTAGAACGACAGCCAGTAGCAGACTCCGGGTCATGGTTGGGTCACCGTGATGAGGACTGTGCTGCTCTTGATGTCGCGGGTCACGGTAAGGCCCAGCGTTCGCATGTGCGCGACGAGTTGGCTGCCGAACTGGCTGGCCCCGTATCTCCGGCCATTCCTCGGGTCACGGAGTGGGATTCGAACTTCGTCAAACACCATGCGGCTTTGTGTAGTGCCCTGAAGGTGATACTTGTTCCGGAAGGCATTGTCAGATATCCAGGCCTCAAGCAATTCCGCCAGTGAAATCTGTTTTGCGGTCAGCGGAGTATCGAAGGTCGTGCGAATGCCCTGTTGCAATCCGACATCGACGAAAATCGAGTGGCCTTCGTCGAGCATCGCCATGAACTTCGACTGCATGGCATCGAGAAAACCATCCATACCCGAGGTCACTGCACGCTGAATAAGTTGCTCTTCGGTCGCACCGCGAAATACGCCTGAATTGCCTACCGTGTTAGCGAGCGAGTTACCGGTCGAAGCCTCATAGGCGCCAAGGACCACAATTGCACTTGGCCTGTCGCCAACGG
>JANPKW010000078.1:0-1863 GCA_031426255.1 Gemmatimonadaceae bacterium
GTTGCCGGTGTGTGCCCCACCCGGCAGCTGATCGGCTCGCAGTGAGTCGTCGACGGCACCCTCAGCTTCGTCTACAGGCCCTACTTCCGTGGCGTCTATGGGAACTTTCAGCCCATGCGTAAACCGAGTGTACGACGACACGGTCCAGCTGCGCGTTTGACCGGGTGCGATCGATACCATCCGTGCACTGAGTTCGCCATCTGAGCTGCCATCATCATCAGTGTTAGCGGGGACACGAATGCTCAGTGCCTCTTCCTGGGACAGTCTTGTAATCTACTCGGGGTGACTCCGGGCGAGCACCGCCGCTGGTGAGTCCTCGCCGCTGCCTATCTTCTCGAGAAGATGATGAATGGCGCCCTTGCCCTCCTTCTCGGAGATTTTTGCCCAGACGACATAGGTACGGCTTCGCGCCCGCGTCAGTGCTACATAGGCCAGCCGCAGGTGCTCGGAGATCGGCGTATCTCCCGGGATCTCACCCGGCACTTCTTCCTCGAATACGATCCGGCGAGTGCCATCAGCGAATTTCGCGATGTGAGGGATCGCTTCCCGATCGAACGGCGCCTTCCATAGATAGGCGCAGAACACGACTGGCCACTCGAGCCCCTTGGCGACGTGCACCGTGCTGACGGTCACTGCATCGGCATCGGATTCGAGATGCTGCTGGCGATACTCCGCATCACGATCGCTCTCGGCAGCGAATCGTTTTGCCCAGGAAAGCAGCATCGTCGGATTGCGATGCCCTTCCCTCTCGGCCTCCTGAAGCAGTGAGATGGTGTGTCGAAAATCGGTAAGCCGCCGCTCGCCATCGGGATAAGCCGCAAGTGTGCTGCGTGCATCCCAGTCGTTGGTAAGCCGCATTAACGCAGTCAGCACCCCGAACGACATCCAGTCCCGGCGCGCCTCGGCGAACCGCTCGATTAATCTCCTCCACTCGTCACCATCCGACTCAAGTGCAGACAGCTCGCGCGCGGACCGTCCGCCGATCGAGGTCGAAAGGGCGCGCCGCACAACGCGCGGATCGGCGGGGTTATCGATTGCTCCAATCAGAAGCAACACATCCTGCCACATCGCCGACTCGGCGATATCGCCTGTCGCGCCCGATACGGCAGCAACATCGTATTCGTGAAGGGCGTCGAGAAGCGGCACGGCCTGCCTGTTGGCAGATACGAGTATCGCGATGTCCGACGGTTTGAGCCGTCGAAGTTTGTTGTGAGCTGGATCGCGGTACTGAACGGAGGAATCTCGAAGCAATCTGGCGACTTCGGCGGCGATGAAGCGCGTAACCTTCCTCTCCTGGTCGCCGGCCAATGCCTGCTCCAAATCCACCATCACCATTGGAAGCCGGGCATCATCGATTAGCGACGGCTCGGTGTGCGCGGCTCGCACGCGCTCGAAGTCGAGAACGCTCTTGTCGACGCCAAAGGGCTCGCTCGCATGCTTGAAGAGAATTTCTGTCGCTGCCACGAGCTTCTGGTCTGACCGGTAATTCGTGTCCAATGAGAACACGCGATTCTTGCCGAGCTGGGACGCACCCTCGTGTGCGGCGCGATAGGCCGTGATATCCGCGCCGCGGAATCCATAGATGGATTGTTTCGGGTCACCGACCAGTACCAGTGGCTTGATACCGAAAGTGCTCGAGAAGATCGTCCACTGCGCCCAGTCGGTATCCTGAAATTCGTCAACGAGAACGGCGTCGTAGCGCGACGAGAGTACTTCACGCAGACGCTTTCCGTTGAGGTCGTCAGTCACCGCGCGCTGGAGGTAGCCGATCATCTCATCGAAGCCTGCAACGCGATCCCTCTCCATTGCATGCTCCATTCGCTCCGCGACTGACAGCACCGCATCCTGCCAGATCAGCGACGC
>JANPKW010000079.1:0-5564 GCA_031426255.1 Gemmatimonadaceae bacterium
TACCCTTACGCCTTTATTCGGCGGGCCGACAGCAGAATGCCAATCATGGACTTTCCGTCCACGATTTCACCGGAGGAAACCCGGTCGACAGCCACGGAAAGGGGGGTGGGGTGCAACTCCAGTATCTCGTCTGACTCGAGCGCCTGATCGCCCGCTGTCAGCCCTGTCGCCATGAAGATGTGAATCCTCTCATCGGTGAACCCTGGAGTTGTATAGAACGAGGTGAGCGGCTCGATTCTCTCCGCGGAATACCCGGTCTCCTCCTTGAGCTCTCTCAACGCGCATGCTTCAGGACTTTCTCCGGAATCGAGCCGGCCGGCAGGTATTTCATATAGGTAGCCCTCTGCTGCATACCTGTACTGTCTGATCAGGAGGATTCGTGGGTCGCCGTCGGACGGCTCGTCGAGAAACGGAACGATCGCACTGGCACCGGGATGCCGGACCATCTCGAGCTCTCCAACCGTTCCGTTGGGAAAGCTCACGCTGTCAACGTCGAGCGAGATCACACGACCCGAATAAGCACGTCGTGAATCGAGCTTGCTCAAGCGTCGGCAGCCTCTCGAACTTCCAGCTGGCCGAGACCAAGAGCTTCGATTGGTGCCTTGATGATTTCCGGATTTCCTACGACGACAACCTGAAGCTCGTCGGCCTTGACATGGTTACGTGCGGCACTGAGCACGCTCGCGGTACTGACTCCGGCGATCATCGCCCTGTATGTATCGTAGTACGTCTCAGGAAGACCATACGTGACGAGGGTTGCCAGTGCTGAAGCTATTGATGCGGTCGTCTCGTACCTGATCGGGAAAACCCCGGCGAGATAGCTCGTCGCTAGTGTCAGCTCATCCTGGCTGATTTCTTCGCTCTGCATTCGCGTGATTTCCTTTAGTGTTTCCTGAATCGCCTCGCCCGTTACCTCACTCTGCACCGCGGTCGAGATCACGAACGGTCCGGCCTGCCGGCGCCAGTCGTAATACGATGATGCGCCGTAGGTATAACCGTGGGCTTCACGCAGGTTGAGGTTGATGCGGGACGAAAAGAGTCCGCCAAGAACCGCATTCATCACGACTATATCGAAGTAATCTGGATGAGAGCGCGAGAGTCCCACGTGACCGATCCGAAGCTCCGACTGTGCTGCGTCCGGCTTTGATACGATTTC
The DNA here is from genome assembly GCA_031426255.1 of Gemmatimonadaceae bacterium. GTDB lineage: Bacteria > Gemmatimonadota > Gemmatimonadetes > Gemmatimonadales > Gemmatimonadaceae > UBA4720. The sequence goes on from JANPKW010000079.1 coordinate 1,157, forward strand.
AACACTCCGCGTCTTTCTTGCAGGCTTGTCGGCCACACGCACATCTGTCCTTCGACTTCCCTTCCATGTGCCAAACGCAGTTTCGGCGATTCCCACTCCTTCATCAATACTGATGTCACCTGCAATGAGCAGGGTCGCCCGGCCCGGTACGAAGTTGCGAGTATAAAAATCAGCGACGTCCTGACGCGAGATTCGGGTGATGGAGCTTGTGTTCCCGCTCATCGGTTCGGAGTACCGCGATTCCGCTGTATACACGAAGCTGGAGAAGGACTCCTCCGCGAGACCGCGTGGTTCCGACATTATCTGCATTCTTTCAGCAAGCCGCTCTGCCTTGAGACGGGCGATGTCCGCTTCGTCGAACGCTGGCGATAACACGACTTCGGCAAAAAGATCGAATGCCGGCTCGAGTCGATCAGTCAGCACCGTCATGCTTGCAATAGTGTTGTCCCAGCCGGCTCCTGCCTCGACCGAGGTACCGAGTTTTTCCAGATCGAGCGCGAGCTTCATCCCGTCACGCGATGTTGTGCCTTCGCGTAGAGCCTGAGCTGTCAGGTCAGCGAGACCCTCTAAACCTATCGGATCGTCGATCGCCGTCGCATCGACAACCATTGCCACGGTGACGACCGGAAGTTTTCTCACCGGCGCTACGATGACATTCAATCCGTTCGGCAGCACACGGCGCTCGAAACGCGGGAAATGGTATTCGCGCGGCGGGCCCGGAAGCGGACGCTCTGTTGTTGTCACGATGCAACCGCCTTTGTGATTTCCTTTGTGATTTCCTCTGTGTTCTCCGCAGGGCCCTCGGCGCCCTCTGGTTTCGGTACGTAGAGAAGTTTTGCCCGGTTGTCGCGGCCCATCCGCTCACTCGCAAATGCACTAACCTGAGCCGCTGTAACCGATCGATACCTGTCAGACTGAATGTTGATCAAACCCGGATCACCAAGCAGCGTCGCGAACATGGATATGCGGTCAGCACGCTCGCCCGCAGATTGAAGCGCAGTCGTCATGTCGGTTTCGATCAGTGCTACGGCGCGTTCCACTTCTTCGGTGGTCACACCACCGTTTGCCAGCCTGTCGAGTTCAAGGTCGACTTCAGCTTCGAGCTTTTCAGGTGAAGTGTCGGGCAATGCTGTGACATCAGCGATCAGAAGGTCGGCCCCCTTCGCGAGATCGAAGGTGAACGCTGACGCATCTGCGGCGATTTGCCGTTCCCGAACCAGCGATCTGTAGAGTCGGCTTCCCCGTCGCATTCCGAGGATTGCTCCGCATACGCTCGCGGGGTAGTACTCGTCGCTTCCGAAGACCGGCGACCGGAAAGCCACATAGATCCTCGAGAGACTCACATCGTCTTCGACTACGAGACGAAGCGTTTCACCGAATTTGTCCGGCAGGTCCATCTTCCCAAGTGGCGGTTTGCCTGCCCCTCTGGGAATTGCGCTGAAGTATTCCTCGACTAACGCTTTTGCCGCGCCGGTTTCGAAATCACCCGCTATCGAAAGCACGGCATTGTCAGGCGTGTAGTAAGTCCTGAAGAACTGCTCAACATCCTCGAGCGATGCCGCTTCCAGATCTTCCATGGAACCGATCAGCGAGTGGTGAAACGGATGCCAGTCAGGAAAAGCAAGCTCCGGTAGTTTCTCCCACCAGGTGCCGTACGGCTGGTTGTCCACCGACCAGCGTCTTTCGTTTTTTACAACGTCGCGCTGAGTATCGAGTTTCTTCTGTGTCATCGCTGGAAGCAGCGCGCCCATGCGATCGGCCTCGAGCCAGAGAGCAATCGCCAGCTGGTTCGATGGCACGGTCTCGAAGTAGTTCGTTCTTTCCAGCCAGGTAGACCCGTTGAGTGTCCCACCCGCTCTTTGAACCAGCTCGAAATGTTCGTTCGCCCCAACATGCTCCGAACCCTGGAACAGCATGTGCTCGAAGAGATGCGCGAAACCGGTTCTTCCGATCCGCTCGTTTGCAGATCCAACGTGATACCACAAATTGACGGCGACGATTGGTGCTGTCTTGTCCTGGGAAAGCGTCACCATAAGCCCGTTATCGAGACGGTACTGCTCTATCGGTATTCGCATGTCCGTAAATTGATTGGCTCCTACAGGCAGAGGAACCCCATACGCCTGCCATCCTCACACACTGACAAGGGATGATCTCCAAGCTGCTAGTCGCTGCTTCAATGCTGGTGGGCCTGGTGGCATTCCTCATTGCGCTCGCCTGGATGTTCCAGGAGCGAATAGCCTTTCAGCCACCACGTGGCCCCTGGCCCCCTCCGGTTGGCGTAGCACGAGTCGACTACTCAGCAGCGGATGGACAAAAGCTTTTTTCCTACGTAGCCGGCGATCCCGGAGCCAGTGGAAAAATCCTGATAGCATTTCACGGAAATGCTGACTTGGCGGTCTGGCAAACTGATTGGGCGAACGAGGTAGTGAGACGCACGGGAGTGCCGGTGATGCTCGTAGAGTATCGTGGATACATGGGCCTCGACGGGCGTCCTACCTACATAGGATCGCAGCTCGATGCTTCTGCCGCATATCGCTTTGCGCGCGACACCCTGAAGATTCCTGCCATTAGAATCGCGATGTTTGGCCATTCACTCGGCAGCGCCATCGCCACCGAGCTTGCGTTGTCACACCCTCCCGGGGCGCTGCTTCTTCAGGCTCCTTTTACGTCGGCCCGGGACATGGCTGGACGCATGACGGGGTATCTGCCGGCCAAGGCCTTGTGGCGCCTTATATCGCGCCTGCATTTCGACACTGGCGCCGGAGTGTCGCAGATTGAGGCGCCAGTGTCAGTGTCACACGGCGGGCGGGACAGGCTGATTCCGCCAGAGATGGGAGAGGCCGTATTTGCTTCTGCGAAACGGAAAGGGGCCTGGTTTCTCGTGCCTGAAGCGGCACACAACGATGTAGGCATCAAGGGTGGCCACGCATATTGGGCCTGGATGACGCAGGCCCTCGCTCCACTGAAATAAGAAAGCCCGGAAGATGATCTTCCGGGCTTTCTGATTTCAGCCCGAGCGGGTTATGGCGTGACTGGTCGGCCGAAGAAATCGCGCAACACGATTGGTCCCGCGTTGACGCCCTTCAAGCCGGCTTCGATGCTCTTTCGGTCGCCGACGATGACGATCGCGAGTGACGACGGATTGATGTACTGATTGGCAACCCGTTGTATCTCCGCCTGCGTGATCGCTTCTACGTTCTGCACATAGTTGTTGTAGTAGTCGAGCGGCAGGTCATAGAGCGCGATCGGTATGAGTGCGGCGGCTATCTGCTGAGTAGTCTCGAAATCGCCGGGAAGTCCAAGCTGCATGTAGCGCTTCGCTTTCTGAAGCTCTGCTGCGGGAACTGATTGCCTGATGCTGTTGAGCTCCTTCATGAACTCCACCAGAGCGGAATCGGTTTTTTCACCCACGATTTCGGAGGATGCCGTAAACGGCCCGGCAGCGCGTCTCATTGAAAAACTCGAGTTCGCTCCGTAGGTGTAGCCCCGCGTCTCACGAAGATTCTGGTTCAACCGGCTCGTGAACGATCCGCCGAGGACGGTGTTGAGAACGCTGAGCGCGAAAAAGTCCTTCGTGGATCGGGGAACGCCAACTGTGCCGATTCTGAATGAAGACTGCGTTGCACCCGGTTTATCGATGAGATACACAGTCGTCGCGCCAGCCTTGGGCGGCTCTGTAAAGCTGACGGGCGCAACAGTGCCCTGCTGCCATCTGCCGAAATACGATCTGACCTTCGCTTCGATGTCCGCCACATCGACATCACCCACGACGATGAGTGTCGCGTTGTTGGCGATGTAGTTGGAGCGATAGAACGACTGCAGGTCACTCGTGGCGAGACCCTGTACGGAGGCCTCTGTCCCGATTAGCTGGCGCCCGTATGGATGATTGGCACCGTAAAGAATTGCGGCATATGCCTGGTTTGCGATGGCAGTCGGCCGATCCTTGATCTGCAGGAGGCTCGTCAGCCGATCCTTTTTGATACGCTCGAATTCGTTCTGTGGAAACGACGGATTGAGCGCGACGTCAGCAAACAGAGCCAGGGCGCTGTCGAGCTGCGCGGTGGGTGTATGTAGTCTGATTGTGGACGCATCCCAATCGCTTGACGCGCTCAGGTTCACGCCGAGAAACGCGGCCTGGTCGGAGATCTCGAGGCTCGATCTCGTTGTGGTGCCTTCCGTAAGCATCGCCGCGGTGAGGTTGGCGAGTCCCGATTTCGGCGCGGAATCGATAGTTCCTCCGCTCTCCACAACAAGAACGAAATCAGCGATCGGAATTTCACGATGCTGCACGATCATGAGCTTGAGCCCGTTAGGCAGCTCGCGTGTAATGATCGGCGGCAGCGACACGCTGGGCGGCGGCCCCAGTACCGGAGGCTTCGAACGGTCGAGCGTCTGTGCACCGGATGCG
>JANPKW010000080.1:0-13642 GCA_031426255.1 Gemmatimonadaceae bacterium
CATTCCGTCGAGAGAGCGCACGGTGCCGGTCGATGAGCAGGAGCACTGCGGCGAGATAAACCAGCTCCAGCATTTGCGGCCGAACTCCGGTTGACATCATCGTGCAGAGGAAACCGAGTGCGACAGTCACGTTCGTCGTCAGCCAATCGAACCCTCGGCCGCGCAACCGCACCGCTACAATGAAAAAAGCCACAGTCGAGCCGAGCGCCGCGAGGATGCTGTTGGTGGTTGCCCCGAGCGAATCATGCACGATACTCATCGCCGCCTCGATGAGCCACTCGTGTACGATCCACTCGTTAGAGGCCGTCCACGAATACATATCTCGACCGGCAAACGCAGAGCCGTCGAGAACGCGCCTGCCATTCTCGATGTGCCAGCCATAGTCCGGGTCGACCGCCGGTCGAAGCGCAAGAAACCACGCGAGCGAGAGCGTCAAAAAAAGCAGGAGCCTCCCCAATCCGAAACGGCTGCCTTGTTCGGGGCCGCCGTGCGGGGAGGCTTTCAAGCCTGCATTACTCGTGAGCCGGCAGCGGCTCCATGGTTTCCGGATTCACCGGCACCTGCACTTCATCCCGGTGCGGAGACGTCATCAGCGTCACGCGCATGCGCGGGAACGCGTCCATGAACGAGATGTAGCAGAATCCCCAGAGTCCGAGATACCCCATCGTTACCCCAAGCTCCCACAGCCCCAGCGGCGCGTCGGCCGACTTATAGTAGAGCGACGGATAGATCTCGAGGTACCGGTGCAGCCAGAGTCCGACCACGGTGAACATCGCGAAGAAGGCCATCGTCGGCAGGTACACCTTTGCCGCACGAGACATCAATCCGAAGAACGGACCGAACATCAAGCCGACGGTCACCAGGGTAATCGGCAGCCATGGATATATGAGCCGGAGACGCGCCCAGTGCGTCTCTTCGCCAAGGTTGCCGTACCAGATCACCAGATACTGGCCGAACGTCAGATAGCCCCAGAACGCAGTGAAGGCGAAACAAAGTTTGCCGAGGTCGTGGAAGTGTTTCTCGGTGATGAGGTCGTAGCGATCGAGGTACTTTCGCCACGTCATCACAAGGATCGTGAAGCTGGCAAGCGCTGCAACCCACCCGCCCATGAACACCCACCAGCCATACATCGTGCTCTGGAAGTGGAGGTCGAGCGACATGGAGAGGTCCCATGCCAGTACGATCCAGCCAAACGCAAACGCAAATCCGAGGACGACAGCGAGAGTGCCCTGCAGTGAATGCGTCGAGTGAAGCTCGCGTCGTTCATCGCGGAAGCCACGCCGCATGCGCTCGCGCAGCCCCTTCGCCCATCCGGCTCCGCTCTCAGGCGAATGGCCAACATCGAGGCGTACGCTCGTGTAGATGTACCACAAACTCAGCGACATGATGATCGCGAACGCGATGAGCGAGCGCGGAATCAGGAAAGCCGGGTTCAGGTAAAGCACCTTCTCAGGAACGTGCAGCTCCTCATGCGTCCACGGGAAAATGTGGTTCTTCCCGATGAAGATCAGAATGAGGAGGATGAAAGCCGCAGGGAGAAATGCGACGTACCCTTCGAGGATACGGATGATCGAACGAGACCAGCGCGCCGTCGTGATGCGTTGCACCGCGACGAACATTACACCGGCCGATGAAATGGTCGTGAAGTAAAGCCAGTTGACGAGGAGCGCCTGCCAGACGCGATCGACACCCATGACTGCGCCCGCGGTGAATACGATTGCTCCGATGACTCCAAGCACGATTGAGACTGTGCGTAGCCACGCGGCAATCGGTTTGGATGTGCCGGAAAGAATTTCATCGCGCGTCGGCACGTGGATATGTTCGTGGCTCATATCCTAGAGTCCGCAGAGTCTCTACTAGAGGACGCAGAGTCGGTTGCAGAGGGCACAGAGTCCATCGCAGAGGGCGCAGAGGGGCGACTCATCAACGGACCTCTTACCTTCCCTGTTGCGTCGGTGAATGGTGACGGGCGATTGGGAGCCGTTCGTGAAACGCCGGGTACTTTGTCGCCGGTTACGCCAGGCGCAGCGAGCGGGCCGGTCTGGACTGGGGCACCAGCCGTTCCCTGCAGGCCGCGGACATAGTTCACGACATCCCAGCGATCCGGCTCCTCGATTCTATTGTACGACGGCATCAGACCGCGACCGTTTCGTATCATGCCGAAGATGTAGCCGTCGCTTCGACCCTTGGTGATATCGTTGGTGAGACTGATTCCCGGAACGCCAAGTTTCGATGCGGGACCGTCACCATTTCCAGCATCGCCGTGACAAACGGCACAGTTGATCTGGTAATACATGCGACCGTTGTGCAGCGACGCTGGACTGATCGCCGTCGGGTTGGGGATCGATGCCATCGAATCGATGGTCGCCGGGAATTGCGCGTACGAAACCTGGAATCCAGCGACGGCCATTCCCGTTACCGGTACCGACATCTGAGGATTTCCGCGCGAAGGCGTAAGCGAGTCCTTCACCGGCTCCCACGTCCACAACGACGGCTGCCGCTTGAAGTCGGTAAACCACTCACAGGAACTAGAGGTAACGAGAACGACGAGGAGGACGCAGAGATTACGTGCCTTCCTCGCAAATATTGCGTCAGCTCTCACTGCGCACCTCCACAGCCCCGAACTTCCTTAGGAGCGATTGCGCTTCCACCTCACGCTCCGGCGGGCACTCGACCCACACGCCATAGTCGCCCCCGCTGAATCGCGGGTCATAACCGACGGTCATTGTGAGACGCGGCACGCGCGAGTTGATGAAAAGACCGAGCACGGTTGCAAGAGCTCCAAAAAGGACCATCACCTCAAATCCAAAAATCGTATACGGTACCCACGACGCGACGGCCTTGCCGCCAACGACAAGCGGCCAGTAATCAGAAACCCAGATCGCAATCCAGTAGCCGAACGTTGCGCCAAGCAAACCACCAATAAGCGTGAATCGCCGGACAGGACTCTGTGGTGCATCGACAGCGTGCTCGATCTCATGACGCGGCGTCGGTGAATAAACTGTCACCTCGCCAAGCTTCTCTTTCTTCAGCGCTTCGATCGCTTCGACGGTGGAGTCGAGCTCGCGGAATGCTCCGATGACTCCTGACATCAGGAAGCCTCCCCTGGTGTCGCTGGCTCGTAACCGAGATGCCGGCTCGCCGAATCTATTCCATGATCATGCTGCTTCCGCAGCTTCGGCGGGATAATCTCCTTCACCTCTGAAATGGCGATGACAGGCAGTTGCTTGATGAACAGCAGGAACCACATCGAGAACCACCCGAAGCTCCCGGCCAGAATCGCGAAGTCCACCCACGTCGGCATATACCCACCCCACTGCCACGGCTCGAACTCGTGCGACAGCGATGGCACGACGATCACGAAACGCTCGAACCACATGCCGAGGTTGATGAAGAACGACAGGATGAACAGCCACGTGGGGCTGCGTCTCCAGCTCTGTTTAAATAGCGTGAGCGGGAGCACCATATTGCAGGTGTAGAGAATCACCGACGCCCACCACCACTGACCCCAGATACGGTTTGCGAAGAACTCCTTCTCGAATTCGATGCCGGAGTACCACGCAACAAACCACTCCTGCATGTACGCGCAGCCCACGACGAGCGACGTGAACAGACAGAGCTTCGCTGCAGCATCGAGATGGTTGATCGTCACATAGTGCTTGAGACCGAACCACTTCCGGAGCGGGATGATGATCGTGAAGACCATTCCGATTCCGGAGAAAATCGCGCCCGCGACGAAGTACGGCGGGAAGATCGTTGTGTGCCACCCCGGCGTCAGTGCCATCGCGAAGTCGAAGGAAACGACTGAGTGCACCGAGAGCACCAGCGGCGTCGAAAACGCAGCAAGGAACAGGTAGGCCCGCGCGAAGTGTCTCCACTCCCGATCCGAATTGCGCCATCCGAGCGATAGCACGCTGAAGATCCGCTTCCTTACCGGATTCTTTTCCTTGTCGCGCAGTGTCGCGATATCGGGGATGAGCCCGATATAAAGAAAAGTCGACGAAACCGTGAGGTACGTGAGAATTGCAAACACGTCCCACACCAGCGGGCTCTTGAACTGCGGCCAGAGGTAGCGCCAGTTCGGATACGGAATCAGCCAGAAGAATTTCCAGGGCCGGCCGAGGTGAAGAATCGGAAACAGTCCGGCAGTCATGACCGCGAATACGGTCATCGCCTCCGCACATCGATAGATGGTAGTTCGGAAGCCGGCTCTGAACAGGTAAAGAATCGCCGATATGAGCGTGCCGGCGTGCCCGATACCAACCCAGAATACGAAGGTGATGATGTACACGCCCCACATCACCGGCGGATTGTATCCCGCGACTCCCAGGCCCGCGTAGATCTGATAGATCCACGCTGCAGCGCCCACGATCAGGAAAAAAATCGCTACGCCCAGACCTATGAACCATGCGGTCGTCGGATGAAGCGTTGCTATGATCTCGCGATCGACCTGCTCGTAATCCTTTACCGCCGGAAGCTGTACATCGGCAGTTGCGATGTTGGGCCGGCGCGGCTCGTCAACCGGTCTCACAATGGTCGCCATCCTAGTGCCCCCCTGATGTCGCAGGAGCCGTCGCTGCCGCCGCAGTTGCAGCGGCGCCCGGATGATTGACCTTCTTCAGATATACCACGGCTGTGAACGTATTGAGCTCTTCGAAAACGTGATACGCGCGCTTGTCGTGAGCGAGCTTTGCGACGGTCCACCGCTCATCTGCCGCATCGCCGAACGTGATGGCGCGCGAAGGGCAAGCTTCTGCGCAAGCAGTCGTAAACTCGTCAGGCTCCAGGCCGCGTTTCTCGAGCGACGCACGGTTTTCCGCATCGCGGATTCGCTGCACGCAGAACGTGCACTTCTCCATGACACCCTTGCCGCGAACAGTTACATCGGGATTCAGCTGCCAGTTGAGCGGCTCGGGGAACGCGTACTGTGCGCGCGCGGGCTCACCGTAGCCGAACCAGTTGAAGTAGCGAACCTTGTACGGGCAGTTGTTGGAGCAGTAACGCGTGCCGACACAGCGGTTATAAACCTGAACGTTCAACCCGTCAGGAGCATGATACGTCGCATACACCGGGCAGACCGGCTCGCACGGAGCATTGCCGCAGTGCTGGCAAAGCATCGGAACGAAGCGGGTGTCGAAGTTCGCACTGCCATCCTCGCCGCCCTCGAAGTAACGCTCGAGGCGCAACCATGCCATCTCGCGACTGCGGGTTATGTTCGCGCCAAAGCCTGTTCTGTCCGGCATGAACTTGGGTCCCTGCCAGTCAGCACCAACGGTTGGAATGTTGTTCTCCGCATAACACGCCGTGACGCATGCCGAGCAACCCGTGCAGCGTGCGAGGTCGACTGTCATCGCCCAGCGATGTTTCGCCATCCCGCTCCAGTGCTTTGGATCGTACATCCCCTTCTCTTTTGACTCTTCGCCTTTGTCGCCCAGGTCACCCTGCGCGTCATTCGCAGTTGGCGACCGGAGCCCGGGCAGGAACTCGTGGCTGGCATCGCCCGGGTACTCTCCATGGCTCTCATGGGCCTGCGGCTGTGCGAGTTCGGCGAGTGTCATTGCCTGTCCGATTCCTCGCCCATGCTGCCGGGCTGAGCCTTCAGTTGTGACGAGACGCGAGAATCCACCGTCCTTCGTCACTTTGGCCTTCGCGAACGAATACGACGTTGCACCAGATCGATCTTCGGAATACGGAAGCAAGTCGAATGCGTTGTGACCAGCCCGCGCGTAGCGACCCGCAGCCTCCGAGTGACCGCGGCCCGCAGCAACGGCAACAGTATCGGGCCGAATGCCGAGATAAACGTAGGCCGGAAGTGTCAACCTTCCAGCGACTGTTTCAACCGTGACATGGTCGCCATTCTCAACACCGAGGCGCGCCGCAGTCGATGGATGAATCTCGGCAACTGTCTGCCAGGCAATCTTCGTAACCGGATCTGGCAGCTCCTGAAGCCACGGTTTGTTCGCACCGTCGCCGGTGCCGAGCAGGGGGCTGGGATACACCATCAGGAAGAAATCGCCGTTGCCGGGCTGACCGACGACCGGAGCCGGCGCAACGCGCGGCACCAGCACAGACGTGCTGCCCGATGCAATTCCGCGCGGCAGCGCTGCAGCGAGTCCCGTCGCGCCGCCGGGAAAGCGCCCGATCATGATATCACGGTAGGTCGCGCCAGCAGTTCCCAGCGACGCGAGAACATCAGCCGTCGCACGGGTGTCGAAGATCGGGTCCATCACAGGTTGCTGTAACGACAGCGTTCCACGCACAGGCTCGGCATCACCCCAGCTCTCGAGCGAGTGATTGTCAGGCAGCACGAGGTCAGCAAGTGCGCTCGTCTCATCCGGAATCGATGAGAAGCTCACCTTGAAGGGTACTTTCGCCATCGCAGCGGCGAAGCCCGATGACTTTGGCATCGTATACGCCGGATTCACTCCGCGCGTCATGAGTAGTGGCACCGCGCCCGCCTGCATGCGCTGGGCAACTGCGCGTAGCTGCGATGGCGAATCAATTCCCTCAAAGCCATTGATGCCTGAGCTACTGCCGATTGTTGCACCGCCGCCTGCCGATTGATTCAGTGCATTGGCCGCGAGACAAAGCTCCATCCCGCGTGGCGACGCACCACCCGCGAGGACCATTGCCGGCCGTGCAGCAGCGAATTCCCGCTGAAGCTCTGTCAGCGCCGCGACGTCGACGCCGCTTGCCTGACTGGCCTGCTGCGCGGTCACGCTCCCACCGAGCATCTGAACGATGGCCAGCTCGGAACCGGGCCGCGCATTGATCCAGTGGTCGGCGTTCAATCCAGTAAGCGAGCGGCGCGCTCCTACGTAAATGAGGCGCGGTGCGGTCTCGAGCTTTGCACGGGCATCTGCAAAATCGAGCTGCTGCGGAACGTTCGCGCCCCACCCGTCGAGGAAATCAGCGCCAAACGAGATGATCAATCGAGCCGCAGAAAAGTTGAGACGGGGCCAGGCAACACCGTACGACTGCTTGTTAGCCGCGATCGCTGCGTGATCTATGTCAGGGTCAATGCTGAGTGCAGCGGGCATTCCCTGCGAAGCGAGCCAGGTGTTGAGGAACGACGGAAAGTTTCCAGATTCGTGGCGATTGATGAAGACTGCGTTCGCCGCGGCGCCACGCGTCTCGGTAAGCTTCTGCCGGAAGAGCGTGAGCGCTTCATCCCACGTGGCTGCTACGAGACGGCCGTTCTTCCTGATCATCGGCGTGCGATAGCGGTCGGGATTATACAGTCCCTGCAGCGCCGACTGTCCCTTCGCGCAAAGCGCGCCGCGATTCAGCGGATGCTCAGGATTTCCCTCGAGCTTGATCGCGCGTCCATCACGTGTCTCGGCGACGACTCCGCACCCAGCCGAACATTCGCGGCAGGTTGTCGAGTAATAAGTCGAAACGCCGGGAACTGTTTCGTCTGGCGAGACGAGATACGGAATCAGTTTTTCGACGCGCTCCGAGGAACATCCCATCGCAGTCGTTGCGACAGTCGTTGCGCCAACGACTTTCAGAAAGTCGCGGCGCTTCACGCCTGGCTTCGCAGCCTCGGTCTCGGCGCTCATAAATCGAGTGGCATTAGTAGTGACATGTCGCGCAATCGTAGCGCGCCTTGAACTGTGGATTCGAGCGACCGATGTGGCAGTTGATACACCAGCCCATGTTCAGCGAGTTCTGCTGATAGACGACAGCCATGTTCTGAATCTGGCCGTGACATTCCTGACACGACACGCCGGCATTCACATGGCGCATATGGGGGAAATGCACGTATTCCGGAAGCTTGTGCACGCGCACCCAGGGAACCGGCTCTTTCCGCTGCCAGAAGCCTGCGAGCTTTTTTATCTCAGGCTTGTCTATCGCGACGGTTGTATGACAGCCCATGCACGTTCCGACTGCGGGAAGTCCCGGATCCGGCGACTTACCCGCAGAATAGTGGCAGTAGATGCAGTTCATCTTGAGGTTGCCGCCCGCATGCAGCGTGTGCGGGAATGCTACCGGCTGGGCCGGTGCGTTGCCCTCGGATGAACTGGCGCCTGCATACGCGGAAAGTGTAGCGGCCGCCGCAGCAAGGGCGAGGAAACCGGGTATGGCGAGCCATTTCCTCTTGGATTTCATCAGCGATCAGAAATGCGAGTCAATTGTTCGGGTTTGTGAAGAATTTCACAAGCCCTGAAAACGTGCGGTAGTATGGCCAACACGCTACACAACCGCAAGGCGATCAGCCCGTGTTTTCCTGGATTTTTGCGCTGCGTTCGCGCTCGATCGTTCGAAGTACTTCGATCGCCATCGCGCGCAGTAGATCGACTTCCCGCCCATCGGGAGCAGAACGGAAAATCAACGCCCTCAATGAGCGCATGACATGCTCATCGTTTCGTGTCTTGAAGAAGCGCATTTCCGACAAGGCCCGGTGCGCATCAGTGAACAGCATCTCGAGCTGCGCGCTAGTCGGCGGGTCCGCAGCTTTTCGCGGGGGGGCGAGATGACGTGTCGCATCTGCAGCACCTACGTGCAGGTGATACAACGCAAGGAGCACCGCCTGGGCGAGGTTGAGCGACGCATGGTTGGTCGTGGGAATAGTTACCACCACATGAGCCAGGTCGAGGGCCTCATTCGGCAGCCCTTTGTCCTCGCGGCCAAAGAGAACTGCTACGGGCCCCTGCGCTGCAAAGAGGAGCAGGTCCTCGGCGGCTGCTACCGGCTCGACGACAGCTCGTTTAGCCGCCCTCCGGCGCGCGGTGAAACCGGCAACGCGCACACAGTCGGCTACTGCGCTTTCGAGATCGTCGAAGTGCTCGATGGCGTCGATGATCTCCTGTGTGTCATGCGCAACCCCGACGAGGCGGAAGGGGTCGTAGGCAACTGGGCGCACGAGCCGCAACTTGTTGACGCCCATGTTTTTCATTGCGCGAATCGTCGCGGCAATGTTGATGGGATCGAGGGGCTCGTAGAGAACGACGCGAACTGCGTCCAGACGACTCAAATGCTGCTACCAGGAGCGCCGCGCCACACAGAGGCGCATTTCGCTGCTCCCTGTGTGACGCGCACCCGGTTCATTCCGCTAGACTACCGGCCTGCCGGTAATGAGGCGGTAGACGACTACAATGACTGCGATGACGAGCAGGATATGGATCAGGGCGCCGCCCATCGGCATAACGAAAGCTCCCAGAACCCACAGGATCAGCAGGACAAGTGCGATGGTCCAGAGCATTGATTAGTCCTCAGTAAGGGTTGACCCGCGCCGGCGTCAGAGGCAACAGTCGTACCGTAAGGTGACTCAGCGCGGCCCGCGCTCCACGAATTTGCCCGGCTCGCGCTTCCCTGCCTCCTCATGAATGGCCTGGCGCCCAAGCAGAATGCGCGTGGCCCTGATATCGTGCCCGATATCGATGAGCAGAAGCGCAAGGTCACCGCTCCCATATAGAAGCCCGGCGAGGACGACGAGCCGCGATATTTCGCCGAGGAGTGTTGGAATCGCCGCTGTTCCCTGTGCCAGAAGCCCTGTGACGATCTCCGACAGGAGCAGCAGCAGCAGCACCGCCGCCATCAGCTTGAAGAGCTTCGACAGGTAACCCAACCCTGTGTACGGCTCCAGATCGGCTGATCTCACCGGCATCGAAGGGTCGGGGTTCTGATGATTCCGTGTTGGCGTTTTCCCAGCTGACGAATCGGGCGCGCTGTGCGCGGACACTACGGTCGTCGCTTCATCCATTTTCAGTCTCCGGTTCCCCTTACCACCGCGCGGGATATCCGCGCGTGTCAATGTGAGTGAACGGCCCATGAGCAGAAGTGCCAGGGTACACGCCCACACCCCCTATCAGCGAAGGATGTGCCGCTTCGACGCGATTTGCCGCAGCAAGGATAACTCGGGCGTCAGATGTATTCACCTTTCCGTCCCTGTTGAGGTCGTCCATGTTGCCGTTTCCGTCGTTGTCGATGAAGATGTCCGCCGCATCCCCGTACATATGCCGGCTCAGCGACGCCCGGCCCTTTGTATCCCCCACCCCGCTGTTGTACTGCGGCGTGCGAAAGCCACTCATCACCCGAACGCCCTTCGCCTGAATCCCGCTCTTCTCCAACTCGGCAAGGATCAACTCGAGTTTGTCCACAAGCTTCATCTCGACGACTACGTACTTGGGCCAGACGTTTGCCTGGTCGTGCGGAAAAAAGTCCTTCAGCCGAAAATGATCTGATAAAAGTGTGTTTTGACGATCCTTGGTCACCTCGATGAACCCTCGAGGCGGTTGGTACTTCACGCCGCCCGACACGCGGGCCGCAGGCCAGTTGCCGATGTAGTACAGCCCGATTTTCCCGGCTCGCTTCTCGGATGCGGGCTTGAGCGTTATTAGCGAAAAGTCTGCCACGGGCTTGATTGCGTTGCCCACAGCGATGGCCACGGACCAGATCCCGCTTCGCTTGGGCGCTGCCAGCACCGCTGTCGACTCGGCCGCCGTCCCCGATGAAAATGTGGCGACACCGTTAGCCGGCAGGCTGTCAGACGAGAGCTGCGCTCCCGCGTCTTCAACCCTCGCCCTCAGGCGGCCGCTCTCGCCGAGAGCAGGGGTCACCATCTCGAGGGCCACTTCAGTCAGGAATGCGACGCTTGGTGCACGCCCGTCCGTCAATGCACGGCTGATGATCCCGGCCGTCGATGACAATCCGGACGCATCTGTGCGCGCTGTCGCGATGGTCCATGTCCACCCAATAGCGATCAGCCCGATGATCACCGACGACCCGACATTGAATCGGCGCTCGGCGCGCCGCGAGATTCCTTTTCGATGCCACCTGCTTGGCGGATGCTCCGGAAAACTCTCCGCCCAATGCTCTACGGTTGACCAGAGGTGCTCGAAAGTTGAACTTGACTTGCTGCTACCTGCCATCTCACCTCACGACAATTTCATGGACCAGCTCAGCGAGCTCTTCGCTAATCTCCGGGATCTACCTGCACTCATAAAGTGGGCCGGATACTTCGGGCTTACCGCAATCGTCTTCGCCGAAACCGGCCTGCTGGTCGGCTTTTTTCTTCCCGGTGACTCTCTGCTGGTGACAGCGGGCCTCTTTTCAGCCCAGGGATTGTTCAACGTTTACCTGCTGGGCGCGCTACTGAATGTGGCGGCTGCAGTCGGCAACTCAGTTGGATACTGGATCGGCCGAGGCACCGGGCCGCGCATATTTACGCGTGAAGATTCACTCCTCTTCAACAAAAAGCACGTGTTCCGCGCACAGGCCTTTTACGAGCGCCACGGGTGGAAGGCAATCATTCTCTCCCAGTTCATGCCGATCGTGCGCACGTTTTCGCCGGTGGTTGCCGGTGTTGGCAGGATGCCCTACCGGAAGTTTCTTCTAATCAGCATTATCGGCACGGTCATCTGGGTATGGAGCATGCTCTTCACAGGGTACTTCCTCGGTACATACGTCCCTGGGATCGACAAGCACATAGAGATCCTGATACTCGTAGTTGTATTCGTCTCGATCCTTCCGGCATTGATTAGCTGGTGGCGGGAGCGGCGAAAGGCTGCCCCGGCAGTGAACTGACAAAAGGAGATTGGTCAAATGGCATTTGAACTACCGAACCTGCCGTACGGCTTCGATGCACTCGAGCCGCACATCGACACCGCGACGATGCAGATTCACCATGGGAAGCATCACCAGACGTACGTTAATAATCTGAACGCAGCAATCGAGAAGGCACCGGAGCTTGCTGGGAAGTCGCTCGACGATCTGATGCGCGGCGTGAACCAGGCCCCGGAAGCCGTTCGCACTGCAGTTCGCAATAACGGCGGCGGGCACTGGAATCACTCGATGTTCTGGAAGTGGATGGCGCCAAATGCAGGCGGCCACCCCGACGGCGACGTGGGTAGCGCGGTCAACGAATCGTTCGGAAGCTTCGACAAGTTCAAGGAGCAGTGGGCCGCCGCGGGCACCGGTCGCTTCGGGTCCGGGTGGGTGTGGCTTGTAAATGACGGTGGCAAGCTTTCAATCACGAGCACGCGGAATCAGGACAATCCGCTGATGGAAGGAAAGAGCGCGATCCTTGGCTTGGACGTATGGGAGCATGCGTACTACCTGCGCTATCAGAACAAGCGCCCGGATTACATCTCTGCGTGGTGGAGCGTAGTAAACTGGGATGCCGTCGCGGACTGCTTCGCTGACGGTAAGTAGTTCCCCTATGCCAACAGCGAAAAGCGAATAGCGATAGGCGAACAGCGCGCCGTGTTGCTGTTCGCTATTCGCCCGCCTTCCCTGTATCGACTGGGTTCCCTGCCCTTTCCCATTCACCAAATCCCCCGCTCATGTTGGCGACGTCATGTCGCCCTGCCCGCTCGAGTACGCTCGTAGCGATAGCTGAGCGAGTCCCACCCTGACAATGGATTGCGACATCTCCGGACGGGACCTCATCAGTTCGTCGCGGTAATTCGCCGAGTGGGATGTTGATCGCACCGGGCAGATGTCCCTCAGCGAATTCGGCTCTTGACCGGACATCCAGTACGTGATCGAAGCGATTCGCTCCTACGTCGTCGATGCTCGCGTGGCTGATTGTGCGCATGTCAACGCCCCTGCGCTCGAGGTCATCGAGGTGGTCGGCTGAAAAAACTCCCGCGGCGCGTTCAAACCCGATCAGTGAGAGGTCTGCCGCGAGCTCGCGGCGAGCGGTCTCGCCCGATGCACCGATGAACCATGCCTCCGCATTGTAATCGAGAAGGGAGCCTATCCAGTTAAGGAACGACTTGTTGCGCGGGATGTTGATCGTGCCCTGTGCATGCCGTGTTGCATACTCGGGGATCGGCCGCATGTCCACAACAGGTGCACCCGATGCGATTGCTGCAACGATATCTCCGGACTCGACTTCCTCGGGGATAGCCGGCGCGCTGGTTGACGGACCGTCGCGGTTGATCGCCTTCATGATTGCGAAGTACGCCGGGGGTTCAGGCTGTCCGTCGAGTACCCTGGCGATGAAACTGTC
The DNA here is from genome assembly GCA_031426255.1 of Gemmatimonadaceae bacterium. GTDB lineage: Bacteria > Gemmatimonadota > Gemmatimonadetes > Gemmatimonadales > Gemmatimonadaceae > UBA4720. The sequence continues at coordinate 12,959 of JANPKW010000080.1, forward strand.
TTCGCTTGTTTCGGCGAGTGCCCAGTTGAAAAGTTTCTCGTAGCCCAATGTCGACTGGGGCATTGCGCCGAGTGCCTTGCCGCAGGCGGAGCCTGCGCCGTGGCCGGGCCAGATTTGCAGGTATTCAGGGTAGGTTCGGAAATTCCGGAGCGATGCGAAGAGCTGGCGGGCGCCGAGCTCCATGGTGCCCTCGAAACCTGCGGCGCGCTCGAGAAGGTCAGGCCGGCCGACATCGCCGACGAAGATGAAATCCCCGGTTAGTGCGCCCATTGGCTCACTTGCAGTTGCTGTGTCAGTGACGAGAAAAGTCATGTGCTCCGGCGTGTGGCCCGGAGTGTGGATTGCGTCGATGCGGACGTCGCCGACGAGAAAGTGAGAGCCGTCGGTAATAAGCTCGGCACGTGACTCTTCAGCGAAGCCGTACTTCCATGAAGCGTCGCCGCCGTCCGAGAGGTATAGCTGCGCTGCGGTGCGAAGTGCGAGCTCGCGTGAGCCGGAAACGAAGTCGGCGTGTATGTGTGTTTCGGTGACTGCAACTATGCGAAAGTTGTCCTTCGCGGCGGCTTCGATGTATTGGGCGACGTTGCGATTGGGATCGACGATCAGGGCGAGCTTGGAGTGCTCACATGCGACCATGTAGCTGACTTGGGCGAGCTTCTCGTCAAAGAAACGTCGTAGGATCAT
>JANPKW010000081.1:0-7836 GCA_031426255.1 Gemmatimonadaceae bacterium
GTACCGGTCCGAAGGACTTCCGCACCCCCGTCATCAGGACGGCGGGTGCCCCTGCGCCGTGCGTGCTCACGAACGCATGCTCGGCACCTTGATGCGGCCGGCGATGATGTCGCGCTCGAGGGCCTGCAGTCGCGTGCGGACGCTGTCGGGGATCAGCGCCTTGTTGTTGTCGTCGTAGATGTAGCCGACGCCCTTCTCCTTCAGGCCGTACGAGTAGACGCCGCCCTTGAAGCTGCCGTCCTTCACGCGGCGGATCGTGTCGTAGACCGACGTGCTGACTCCCTTCACCATCGACGTCAGCACGTACCCTGGCGCCTCGGCGAACTGGTCGGCGTCGACGCCGATGCCGTAGTGTCCGCGCCCCATCGCGCGGGCCGCCTCGAACATGCCGAGCCCCGTGGAGCCGCTGGCATGGAAGATCACGTTGACGCCCTGCTGGTACTGCGAGAGCGCCAGCTCCTTCCCCTTGCTCGGGTTTCGAAAGGCTTCCGGGGTGACGCCTGCGTACTGCGCGACGACCGTGCAGTCAGGACAGACGTGTTTGACGCCCGCCGTGTATCCCGCCTCGAACTTGTGGATCAACGGGATGTCCATGCCGCCGAGGAAGCCGACCTTCTTCGACCCGCCGACCATCGCGGCCAGCGCGCCGACGAGAAAGGAGCCTTCCTCCTCACGGAACTTGAGCGCCGCGACGTTCGGCGGCGGCGGGATCACGGCGCCGGTCGAGTCGGTGGAGAGCGCGAAGTCGACGCCAGCGAAGTTGACGTCCGGGTATTCGGTGGCGAGCGCGGTCAGGTCATCAGTGAAGATGAAGCCGACGCCGACGACCAGTACGCGGCGCTCGGCGGCCAGGAGTCGGAGGCCCGCTTCGCGGTCGGAGCCGTCACCAGGTTCGATGAACTGGACGCGGGCCTGGAGATGCCTGGTGGCCGAGTCGGCGCCGAGGTAGGCGCCGTCGTTGAAGGATTTGTCGCCGCGGCCGCCCATATCGAACACCACACCTACCGTGGGACCGGTTCCGGTGGCTTCGAGGGAGGGGGCGCTGGTGGGGCGGACGAAGAGGAGGGCGCCGTGGGCGACGGAGAGGGCGGCCAGGGCGGCGAGGAGGGGGCGCATGAGCGGTGAAAGCTCGTCAGCGCGGTTGGGTGCGGCAAGCGATGGACACCGACGATGACAACTCACTGAGTCGTTAGACGACAGCAACTGTAGCGGCACGAGGCAGCATCACGCGCCATGCATCGAGTTCAGCATGAGTAATTCGCGACAGACCCGAACCTTACACGACGATCATACGTCGCGCGCATGAACCGAGAAATGTCACTGATATGTGCACAGCTAAAGAACCGAAGACGTAATGCCCGTTTGCTGAGCCTCGGGCAGAATGCAAACCGACCTCGCCTTGCGGGTACACAACCCTCGATGCACTAATCAACCGGTAGGTTCAGCATCAAGCGACCTAAACGGCGTATCGCTACTATGCGATTGAGCCGCAACCATCGATCAAAACAGAGATGCGGCTTGAAAAGCTTGCGGTAACTGGTTTTCGCAGTTATCGGACGCACACTGAACTCTCCATCGGAGGTCTGACTGCGATAATCGGACGGAACGATGCCGGGAAATCCACGTTGCTCGAAGCCCTTGCGATCTTCTTCGAAGAGATGAAGATGGACATCGGCGACTTTTCCGTAGGCGAAGCTGGTCCAGCAGTCATTGAATGCTCCTTCAGCTCGTTTCCTACGAGCATTGTGCTCGATACCAATGTCTCGACAGACCTCCACACCGAGAAGCTACTCACAGCAGATGGCTTGCTCTGCATCAGAAAGCAATTCCAGAGAGCAGATACACCGAAACCACAAATTTATGCAGTCGCAATGCACCCGACTGCACCTCAAGTCACAGACCTGACATCGCTGAAGAACACTGATTTGAAGCGTCGCGCGATTGAAGTCGGCGCTCTACTTGACGGTGTCGATCAGAAGGTCAACGCCCAACTACGGCGTGCGATTCGCGAAGCGGTTCCAGATCATGAATTAGCGACCGTACCTGTTGCATTGAATGCCGATGACGGCAAACAGATCTGGGAAGCAGTCTCAAAATCTCTACCGACGTTTGCGCTGTTTCGGTCGGACCGGCCAAGTACCGACCAGGACGCTGAAGCACAGGATCCGCTACGTCTCGCAGTAAGATCGGCGCTACAAAAGCAGGAAGCCGCCCTGGAGAGCATTGTTGAGGGAGTTCGTTCAGAAGTGCTGAGCGTGATGACTGCAACGATCGAGCGCCTCGCTGAGATGGACGCAGCGCTTGCAACAAAGCTCATTCCTGACTTCCCTAGACCAAAATGGGATACCCTTTTCAAGCCGACGCTGGCCGATGAGTTCGGAATATCCATAAACAAGCGCGGCAGTGGCGTCCGCAGACTGGTCCTGCTGAACTTCTTTCGAGCATCTAGCGAAAGCCAATCTTCAAGGCAGCTCATCTATGCAATCGAGGAGCCGGAAACGAGTCAGCACCCGAAGAATCAAGCGTTGCTACTGCAAGCATTTGAAGATTTGGTCCAAACAAAAACCGCACAAGTAATAATTACAACGCATACGCCGAACCTTGCGAAGAATCTTTCGTTAGAAACGCTGCGCTACGTTTCTGTATCGCCCGATGGATCTCGCCAAGTGACTACGGGCTCTGACGATGTGTTCGTAGACATATGTCAAGATCTCGGTATTCATGCAGATCACCGCGTTCGACTGTTCGTGGGCGTCGAGGGGCCAAACGACATTACCTTCCTTTCGGGAATCGCTCACGCTCTACGAGGCACAGATGCCTCAATTCCCGATATCGAAGCCCACATCCGAGAGGGCAGGATTGTCTTCATTCCCTTAGGGGGGAGTACGTTGGGTGTCTGGTGCGATCGGCTGGCTGCACTCAATCGACCTGAGATCTACATCGTGGATCGGGACGCGATGCCTCCCCTGCCTTCAAAATACGCAGCTGCGGTGGCGGCCTGGAACGCTCGAGAGAACTGTCAAGCCTACGAGACTAGCTGTCGTGAGATGGAGAACTACCTGCACCCGACAGCGATTGCGTCAGCCAGGCCAGACGTGTGCGTTACCTGGCACCCGTTCGCGGACATTCCGGGGGACGTCGCAAAGATCGTACATGAATTAGAAGCCGGCTCGAAACCATGGGCTATGGTGAGCGAAGAGGATATCCGCAAGAAGAAAAGCCGCGCAAAACTCTGGCTTAATGCTGAAGCATCGAAGAAAATGACAGCTAAGTTACTCGAAGTAACAGATCCAAAAGGCGAACTAACATCTTGGCTCAGAGAGATTGGCATGAGCATGTAGCGCAAGGTCATCTCTGGCTATATCCGGATCTGTTCTAAAAGAATATGTGCGCCGATTGTGTAAATATCCTTCGGTGCACAGGTGACCAGCCATCACATTCGTCCGCTGTACAGACGCTAGGTCGATGAAAGGAGACATAAGCGCATTCTCGCGTGAGCGCTTCGTACTTCAGTATCACGGCTGACCAATCTTCAACATCTGGTTATTGAGGCATGGCAAGAAACGAACGGAAGACGGAGAATCTCGTCCGGAACGACTTTCGAGCGCTCGGATACTACGACGCAGCAGGTGACATTCAGGTCGACGAGCAGAAGAGTAACATTGATGCTGTGAAGCGTTTGCTACGCCTTGCGAGCAAGTCTGGCGGCAGTGGTTCGGGTGCGCCGGAGTTCATAGTGAGCTCGCCATCGTCCCCAGACTTTCTGCTGATAGTCGAGTGCAAGGCTTCGAGCGGCGATCATGTCAGTGGAAGAATTGACGATATTCTCGATGGCAAAGCATTTGACGAAGATTTCGAACAACTAAAGAAGCGCGTGCAGAAGTTCGCCGTGGACGGTGCTTTGCACTATGCCAAGGCACTTTCGCGCGAGTTCAATATCATCGCGGTCGGAGTTAGCGGAGAATCAAAGAAGGCAATTCGTGTCTCTACCTACCTATGGCCTAAAGGCGCGAACAAACCAAAGGTTATGCGCGCAAAAGGAGGCGCATTAATTGATGGCTTTATCGAGTGGGCTGACTTCATTGAAAACGCCACATTCGATCCGCTGGTTCAAAAGCTCAAGTTTGACGAGCTGATGGCGTTTGCGGGTGAACTTCATGAGTTCATGCGCGAACATGCGAAGCTCACAGAGAGCGAAAAACCGCTTCTCGTTAGCGGAACACTGATCGCTCTGCGAAACAAGGCGTTTGCTGCAAGCTTTGGATTGTACAATCCAGCACAATTACAGAAAGAGTGGATGCGCGTAATTCATGATGAGATTCAGCGCGCAGACATACCGCAAGCTAAGAAGGACAACATGACGCAGCCGTACTCAAGTATCGCTGTGCATCCAGAACTTGGTAAGGCGACCAAAGCTTATCCAATGGGTCCGTTGCACGAACTTATTGATCGGCTCAACAAAAAAGTCTGGCCGTTCATCAGCGTTTACCACGATTTCGATGTCGTAGGTCAGTTCTATGGAGAGTTCCTCAAGTATACCGGAGGCGACAAAAAAGCCCTTGGAATTGTACTTACTCCACGGCATATAACGGAGCTTTTTGCGCTGATTGCTAACGTGTCAAAAGATAGCAAAGTCCTTGACATCTGTGCTGGAACGGGGGGGTTCTTGATCTCGTCCATGCATCAGATGTTTAGGTCAGCGATTACTGATGGCGAACGTGAAAACATAAGAAAGTTCGGACTCGTTGGTGTCGAGCAACAGCCGAACATGTTTGCGCTCGCTGCTTCAAATATGATTCTTCGCGGCGACGGCAAGGCGAACCTTTATCAAGGCAGCTGCTTCGATGCCGCGATCACAGATGCGATTAAGGAGCACGGGTGCGATGTGGCGATGGTTAACCCGCCCTACAGCCAGTCAGATAGCGATCTTCACGAGTTGAAGTTTGTTCAGCATATGCTTGAGTGCATTCGTCCTGGCGGTATAGGCCTAGCGATTGTACCGATGTCATGTGCGCTCTCGGCGACTGCGCAGCGCGCTTCTCTCCTCAAGCAGCATACGCTCGAAGCAGTGATGTCTATGCCAGACGAGTTATTCTATCCAGTCGGTGTGATCACCTGCATCATGGTCTTCACCGCGCACCGTCCGCACAGTATTGAGGACCGCAAGACTTGGTTCGGCTACTGGAAGCGCGATGGCTTTGCCAAGACAAAGCACCGAGGGCGCGTCGATCTGCAGGACGAGTGGGCGCAAGTGCGGGACAAATGGGTCGCTGCATTCCGCAATCGTGAGGTCCACGCTGGAGAGAGCGTCCTAAGAAAAGTTACGGCGGATGACGAATGGTGTGCGGAAGCCTATATGGAAACGGACTACACTCAGCTCTCAAAGGTGGATTTCGAGCGCGTCGTCAGAGAGTATGCCGTGTATCGCCTGCTTGGCGCAAACGTCGCGACGGACACCGGTGATGCGCAGGCTGAGGTCTGACGGTGATCGCGCTAAGCAGCATTTTCGATGTACGATACGGTCACTCGCTTGAGCTGAACGCGCTGAGGGTAGCGTCTAGAGATTCCGGAGTCGCATTTGTCTCTCGGAAAATGGGCGACAATGGCATCTCTGCGTTTGTTGAGCGACTCGTAGATGTTGAACCCGCGCCAGCTGGTGACATCTCGTGCGCGCTAGGCGGTAACGGCGTCTTAACAACTCACTTACAAGAGCAGCCGTTCTATGTCGGTCGCGATGTTGCAATTCTCCGACCCATCGTGCCGCTCTCAGCGGTGCAGATTCTGTTCTACTGCTTCTGCGTTCGTTCAAATCGATTCAGGTACAGCTACGGTCGCCAGGCAAACCGTACTTTAAAATCGCTGCTGGTCCCGTCACTCGACAATTTACCAGGATGGCTCGCCGAGTACGACGTAGAGATGTTTACAGGTTCAGATCTAGCAAAGAGTACCAAGTCTCCCTCCGCACTTGGTGAAGTGCGCTGGAGGCCATTCGCTTTGAGGGAGCTGTTTGAGCTCCGGAAGGGCAAGCGACTGACGAAGGCACAGTTGAAGGGGCGGCCTGGAAGTATTCCATTTATTGGTGCGATCGATTCGAATAATGGAGTGACCGGCTTCGTGAATGCAGCGATTCACGAAGCCGGCACTCTGACCGTGAACTACAACGGTGCCGGAGTTGCTGATGCATTTTATCAGGCGTCGGCGTACTGGGCGTCGGACGATGTTAACGTCTTGTATCCCAAGTTCGCGATGACGCCAGCAATTGCGCTCTTCATTGCGACGCTAATTCGAAAGGAGAAGTATCGCTTCAATTATGGGCGGAAGTGGCACCTTGAACGAATGACAGAGTCGGAGATCCAATTGCCGGTACTAGCCGATGGCTCTCCTGACTGGACGTACATGAATCAGCTTGTCGAGTCTCTTCCATTCAGCAGTCAGATTGATGCGAGGTAGGATGTGCTTGGCGAGTCGCAGGCTCACGAAGCGGGTGTAGCTGCTGACTCGCCCGGCGGAGACTGCAAATGCTTGAGCAATGGTGAATCACGAGGCAGTGTAGGTACAGCCCTCTACAATCGTTCTTGGCAAGAAGCTTCTGCTAACAGATCGCGGTGAGAGCACAGGGTCCTGGACCGCTAGTCTTGCGTAGTTTTGAAGAAGCGCTCCGGCTTGGAGTTGGTTTGTAAGGGTGCGCGGTGCTCTTGGGAGTGCCGGGCACTCAACAACGCGCACGTCGCTTGCTCGCCTCCGCCACCTACGCTTACTCACATGCTCCCCTTCCGGCCGGTCAAAGTCACGGCAGCGCCCCGCGCCGGCACGCTCGCCGTCCTCTCGCTCTGCAACGTCCTCGGCGGATGCTACACATATCGCGCGACACCCCCCGCCTCACTGACGCCCGGCGTTGACGTCCGCCTCCTCCTGACCTCCGACGGCACCACCGCACTGACGCCGGCCTCCGGCCTCCGCCTCCGCACCATGTCCGGCTCGGTGCAAAGCGTGACCCCCGACGGCGCCCTGCAAATCCTCCCCGCCGACGTCACCACCATCGACGGTGACTCGCTCCCCTGGCGTCGCGCCGCACTCACCATCCCGGTCCAGTCCCTCGCCCGCAGCGAACGGCGAACCCTCGACCGCCGGCGCACCTTCGGCATCGGCGGCGTCGTCACCGCAGCCTTCGGTGCCGCGGTCTACTTCACGCTCCGGAGCCTGCGCGGGGACGGCGGCGCGATCCTCGGCCCGGGACCGGGCGGGCGCGAATAGCGACACACCCGCGGCGCAACGCGACGCCGAACGCCGGTAGCACGCCGCACTTTATTCCCGGCACACGCTTGCCACGACCCATGGCAGGTGACATGATGACACGAGCACCCGACGGCACACCGCCACGCCGTCAACGATCCACAACTCCACACTGATCACCCAGTCGAGCGCTGCGCTCACACGCATGCCGCTCCTGTGACTTCGTGTTCCAGCGCGCCGACGCAGGCGCGTGTTGTCGTCGTACTTCCTCTCGGTGAGGTGCGGATGATCACGTCGCGTGTGTGGAGAAGGGTAGGACCGGCACTGGCTGTCGTGGCAGTATTGCTGGCGATCGATGCAAGAGAGGCAGGGGCACAGACGGCGACGGTCCGCGGCAAGGTCACGACCACCACGGGTCAGCCGATGCCGAATGCGCAGGTGTTCGTGGTCCGCAACACGACCCTCGGCACGCAATCAGGGCCCGATGGCAGCTACGTCATAGCACGCATCCCCGAAGGCATCACGACGATCCGCGTCCGCGCGATCGGCTACGAATCGATCGACCGCACCGTCACGCTCTCCGCCGGACAGACGCTGACGCTC
>JANPKW010000082.1:0-195056 GCA_031426255.1 Gemmatimonadaceae bacterium
AGTTTGCCATCCAGTCTCGAGTTTGCATGCCCAGTTGCGAGTGGAAGCTTCTAACAACTCGTCTCGTCAACGGGAGTACGACAGCCACCTGCCCATTTCCCTGAGCGTCGGACGCTTGCCGTACATCAGCAGCCCGACTCTGTAGATACGCGCCGCGAGCCACGTCGCGCCCCAGCACGCAAGCAGCAATCCTACCAGCGATCCAGCCAGCTCGTACCACGGCACACTGCCAAGAGCTAATCGCAACGGCATGATGATCGGGGCCGAGAACGGTAGCAGAGACATTACCGTAGCCAGCTTCGACGTCGGATTCATGAGGATCGGATTGATGAAAATTGCGGTCGCCACAAGCAGGATCAGCATCGGCTGAACGGCCTGCTGCGCCTCCTGTTCGCTGTTCACCGATGCGCCGACGGCCGCATACAATGACGAATAGAAAATGAATCCGAGGACGAAGAACAGCAGCAGCAGAAGCGCCAGCCCGAACGAGATTTCAGGTAACGCGAATGGCATAGTGTTGATCCCGAACTTTTCCAGCAACGGCTCGCGCAGCTTGAACATGATCACCGTGGTGATCACCCAGAGTATCTGCTGAGTGAGACCGACTGCGCCCACGCCCAGGACCTTACCTGCGAGCAAAGTCTCCGGCGAAACGCTGGACACTACAACCTCCGCCACACGCGTTGTCTTTTCCTCGAGCACCCCGCGCAGAACGTTCTGCCCGTAGAGCACGATCGACATATACAGCAGGAATGCGATCGCGCCGGCGAAAATAATGCTCACTGTCCCCGACCCTCCCCGCCCCTTGTCAGTGATGCGCTCAGTTGCCAGTCGCAATGGGATGAACGTGAGGTCGCGGACCCTGCTCGAATCGATTCCCGCCTGCTCGAGCCGCTGAGTAAGCAACGCATCTCTCACGACGCTTCGCATCCGCTCCATGTCGCCAAGTGATGTCGCGTTGCGCCCGGCATACTTGATCTGCTCACCGCCAAGTGTGCGAACGTCTACAACGAGGTAGCCGCTAACCTGCTTCGCCATGACCTGCTTCGTCGCAGTGCTCTCTGCCTGAGAGAGCTCACTCGGCGTTACCACGATCACTTCCGGAGGCGCACCGCCAGCCGGACGCGTGCGCATGATTCCTTCCGCGATCCGGTTTCCAAAACCAGTAGTCGTTGCGTCGAGAATACGGGTGTTAGTGAACTCCGCAGTCGCCTTGCCGCGTTTTGCGAGGACCGCGGGAATGATGATCATCGCGCCGAAGAAAATCGGGCCGAAAACCGTCGCGAAAATGAACCACTTCGTCCGTACGCGCTCGAGGTACTCGCGCTTGATGATCGCCCAGAGCTTAGCCATGTCCAGTCATCCCCATTTCGACGCCGGTTGCGCCGACTTTCTCGAGAAAAATCTGATGCAGCGAAGGCTGGACTATCTCGAACCTGTTGATAGAGGCCCCCGTCGCGACGATTCGCTGAAGCAGAACCTGCGGGTCGCCACCCTGTGTGAGCTCGATCTCGAAATACCTGTTCGAGTCGTCAACGCGTTGTACGAGTGATTTGTCGGATAACACGGCGCCGACGTCGGCCGACGGCGCGCCGTTCAGGCCAAGCGCTACGTTCCGCGCGCCATGTCCTGTCTTGATCTCGGCAATCGATCCGTCGAGCACCTTCTCTCCGCGCGCGATGATGCACACCGAATCACACATCCGCTCGGCATTATCCATGAGATGGGTGCTGAAGATGATTGTCTTCCCGCGCTGCCGAAGCTCGAGCATGGTGTCTTTCAGAGCCTGAGCATTGATCGGATCGAGACCACTGAAGGGCTCATCGAGAATCACGAGGTCAGGATCATGAAGCAGCGTGCCGATGAACTGCACCTTCTGCTGCATACCGCGTGAAAGCTCATCGATCTTCGAGAGTCCCCAATCTTTTTCCGGAGTCTTGAGATCGAGGCGCTCCAGCCACTCGTCTATTTTCCGATCCGCCAGCTCACGTTTCATCCCCTTCAGCTCGGCGAGAAACCGTAAAACCCGGCGGACCTGCATCTTGCGGTACAAGCCGCGCTCTTCCGGCAGATAGCCGATGTGATCCGAGAGCGAACGGTCGTTCGCAGGCCTTCCGAGTATGCGGACGGAACCGGAATCTGGCGCGATGATATTGAGAATCATCCGGATCGTCGTCGTCTTGCCTGCGCCGTTTGGGCCCAGCAGGCCGTACACCGCGCCTCGCGGTACGCGAAGCGAGAGATCCCGAACGGCCACGTGTTCGGCGTAGCGTTTCGAGGCGTTGTCAATTTCTATGGTATAGTCTGCCATGTAGTCGCGATGCTGATGTAGCGGTACAATATAGATGTGATGCTGTCGCCAAGCGGGACTACGGAACGAGCCGACCGGCCAGTGTCACGAGATGGCGTGCGCGGTGGTATACGATTCGATAGAAACGAGCTTGCCGGAGCCTTCGGGGACATCGGGACGGACCTGCCGCTCGTCGCGGGGATGATAATCGCAGCAGGCCTGCACAGCACCAGCGTACTCGTGATGTTCGGGCTGATGCAGCTGCTTACCGCTTTTTCGTACCGCTTGCCGATGCCCGTACAGCCTCTTAAGGCGGTGGCAGTCATCGTGATCACGCAAAAGGTCGCGCCGGATCTACTCTACGGTGGTGGCCTCGCGATCGGACTGACGATGCTGGCGCTGACAGTGTCGGGCGCAATCGGCTGGCTGGCGCGAACAGTTCCGAAGCCAGTGATCCGCGGTCTGCAGCTCGGACTGGGAATTCAACTCGCCCTCCTTGCGATGCGGGAGTATGTGGCGGCCGATGGGGCTCAGGGATTCGTGCTTGCTGCCATCGCGTTTGCGATCGTGATCGCGCTCTACGGAAGCCGGCGGGTGCCAGCCGCGTTGCCGGTGATTGGGCTGGGAGTCGCGTACGCGCTCACGTTCAAGCTGACGGGCGCCGACTTCAGCAATGCGTTTGGCATATCGCTACCGGAAGTGCGTCCCGTCACATGGGATGCAATGGTTTCGGGATTTATCCTGCTTGCCCTTCCACAGATTCCCTTGTCACTTGGAAATTCGATTCTCGCGACGAGGCAAATCGCCGAAGACCTGTTTCCGGAGAGGCCGATCGGTGTCCGCAAGCTGAGTCTGACGTACTCGTTGATGAACCTCGTAAATCCGTTTTTTGGGGGCGTGCCTACGTGCCACGGTTCCGGCGGGATGGTTGGGCACTACACATTCGGGGCACGTACTGGTGGCTCGATCATCATCTACGGCTCGCTTTTCCTGACGCTCGGCCTGTTTTTCGGGAACGGGTTTGCCGAGGTCGTGCAGATATTTCCGCTGCCCGTGCTTGGGGTCCTGCTGCTTTTTGAGGGTGTGGGATTGATTCTGATGACGCGCGATCAGACCACGCAGCGGGGATCGTTTTTTATCGTGACCATTACCGGTCTGATCGCCGCCGGTCTGCCCTATGGGTATGCTACAGCACTCGTTGTCGGGACGGTGCTATCCTTTGTGCAACGCCTCCCGGTCAGAGCTGATAGAGCGTGACTTTTCGCCGGCTATCGCACCTCGATTTTGCGCGATGAGCTCGCCGGAGACTTTCCACCTGGCCTGGCCTCGACCCTCAGGACGTACTTGCCACGAGGGATAAGCGACAGATCCAGCACGACGGATCGGGCCGATATTCCACCCGCGCCCGGCGACTCGCGCCACGCGATATTGAGCGGACTGGTTCGCGGCGCGAGTCCGATCGACTCGCCGATTCTTCTAAATGCGCTCTGCCCGAATGGTGTCAGCGTCAGTGAAACAGGCAGCGCACTGTCCGCAGCGACGAGGCCATAGACCTCCCAGTAGATCCCTGTCTTTCCCCGCTTTACATCCTGACCAGGCAGAGCAAGTGGAAGCGCTTCCGCGAGGTCCGATATCTCGAGTGCCCCAGGCTCGAAGAGCAGGATGTCGGAGATGTCGACATCCCCGTCGGGCCTCTCTGGTAACCACACACCTGTGCGGTACCATGCAGCAAATCCTTTGTCGTGGCTCAGGATTTCGAGTCCGAGCAGGTGTGGGCGATTGTCTATCATCGTCGTGAGGGCGCCTCGTCTCGCACTGTCGCCGACAATTGCCACATCGTTTTGCGTTGCGCCGACCACCAGCGCGGATCTCACTGTCGCAGTATCGAATACCTTGCGGGTTGTTGCATCAAAAGCGACAACGACCTGCGCGGAATCGCCGCGCCTGAACACGGCTACCTGCGGGGTGGTGTAAAAGACGCGGCTGGCCGAGACCGGCGCATATCGCTCCGGCGATAGCGCCTCGTCGAGATCGAAGTCAACAGTGTGCAGAGAATCGACTGCAAGGGATGCTGGAATGAAGTGGTAGTTTGGCGTGGCTTCATGTCCTGAAACCGGCCCTGCATCCATTGCCATCGTCGTACCACGGCCCCGGGTCCAGTAACGAGCCCATCCGTATCGCACGATCGTCTCACGAAGGTCATTCGCCCATGAGATGTTGTAGACAATGCGGGCCGGCTCGAGAATTTTCGCCATGGTGTGCCGGGCGAAATGTTCTACCTGCCTCTCGTTACCGGGCACAGAGAGAAACGGATCTGCCATCCACCACAGGTGCGCCGCTGTCTTTTCATCACCGCCGCAGCCCAGCTTTCCATACCGCTTACGTTGGGCTGCATCGAGGAGGGGAGTCATGTCAGTCCACCGGCACCGCTCGCCGGCCGGCATTTGTCTCAACGCGAGAGCATACGCGCTGTCGGCTTCGTCTCCTGCCCCAGCCTCATGGAGCGCAAGTCCCCGCAGGGCGTTACACCACCACTCGGCACCCTGGCATCCACCAGCGACCTTCACCGCAGTGGAGTCGTCGCGCAGCTCGATGAGATAACGAATGCGCTGTCCGGTGATCCAGCCGTCGCGGCGTGAGCGTTGTGACAGTGAGTCGAGCGTGGCGAGCAATGCCAGCTTCGCGCGCCGAACATTGGCAGGTTCAGGAGCGACGATCGTATCGTCGCTGGCATTCCAGTGGCACATCCGTCCGATCCGGGCGTCACATTCGCGGCGTACTCCGGTGTGTCGCTCAGGAAGGTTCAGCTTTCTGATTCGCTCGAACCGGATCTGAGCGCGTTCAGCCAGCCGGCGCACCGAGGCGGAGTCGCCATCGCGTTGCGCTGCCGTTTGCCTCGGAAGCAGCGACAGCAGAATCATGATCATTACGACGTTCATTCGACGCCCTCCCACTCTATCTACGATATGTGGCGTCGCACACGTAAGGAAGTTCAACAACGGAAAAGCAACAAAAGGGGGAGTGGGGAGAGTTGACACGAGTTACGTGAGTGTACCTGCCCGGGCAAGCAGGGCCCAGCTGTTCGGCGTTCGCTTTTTGGGGTTACCACGGGGTGCGGTTAGGCGGTTCCGCAGTTTCCAAAAACCAAAACTCTCCATGCCAGCTTCCGGAGTCCTGGTCATTAGCCGGGCGGTCCCTCACGTAACTCAATTGCAACTCATTCAACTCCCCCTTTTTGTTGCAGTTCCGCTTTACCCGTCCTCCCGACGCCTCAACTCGAGCGCCGCCTGGAGAGCGTTCCACGCAAGGAGCGCGCATTTGACGCGCGCGGGGAACTTCGCAACGCCGCTCAGCGCTCGCAGTGAACCCAGTGACGCATCGCTCGCGGCCGCCTCGCTACCCATGACCATTTCGCGAAAGCGAGCGCGAACAACCTCAATTTCCTCGAGGGTCTTTCCCTTGACGAGCTGAGTCATCATCGACGCTGATGCCTGCGAGATCGAGCAGCCGCGGCCGGTGAAGCCAAGCTCGTCAATCGAACCGTCGGCGAATCGAACCTGCAGCGTTATCTCATCGCCGCATAACGGATTTTTCATCGGGATCGACGCGTCAGCATTCTCAATAGCGCCCTTGTTCCGCGGCTTACGGTAATGATCGAGGATCATTTCCTGATAAAGCGCGCTTATCTGTGCGGATCGATCAGACGGCGGCATTACCGAAAATCTCCTTTGCTTTCATGACGCCGTCGACGAGCGCGTGGATGTCGGAGCGATCGTTGTAGATATAAAAAGACGCCCGTGCTGTTGCACTCACGTCGAGACGCCGCATCAGCGGCTGCGTGCAATGATTGCCGGCCCTGATGCAAACGCCTTCGCCATCGAGGATCGTCGCCAGATCGTGAGGATGGACATCACCCAGCGTGAAACTCATGACACCGCTTCGCTCTGCCGAAGGCGGGCCGTAAATCCTGACACCGTCGATTTCAGATAGTCGATCCGATGCTTCCGACATGAGCGCCCTTTCGTGACGCAGCACTTCATCCATCCCGATTGCATTCAAGTAATCGACTGCAGACGCAAGCCCAACTGCATCGGCAGCATTCGGGGTCCCCGCTTCGAACTTGTGAGGGAGCGCATTCCAGGTTGTCCGATCATCGTGAACGAACTCGACCATGTCCCCGCCGGTCTGGAAGGGAGGCATCGCCTCGAGCAGCTCGCGCCGTCCAATCAGGCAGCCGATCCCCATCGGACCGCACATCTTGTGTCCGCTGAAGGCATAGAAATCGGGGCCGAGCGTGTCGAAGTCGACTTTCAGGTGCGGGACGGCCTGCGCGCCGTCACAGACAACGATAGCGCCGGATCGGGCGCGAACCAGCTGCACGATCTCAGACACGGGGTTGATCGTGCCTAGTGCGTTGGAGACGTGATTGATCGCAACGACCCGCGTTCTGGCAGTAACGATACTTGCGAGAGAATCGAGGTCGAGGCGGCCATCGCTCGTGAGCTCGCAGATCCTAAGCTTCGCACCGGTCTCGATGGCCAGCTGCTGCCAGGGGACAAAGTTCGCATGGTGCTCGAGGGCGGTCACCACTATCTCGTCGTCAGGCCGGACGGTGGTCCGCCCCCAGGAAAAGGCGATGAGGTTGAGGGCCTCAGTCGTTCCCCTCGTGAAGATCAGACAATTCGGGTCAGCTACACCTACAAAGGCGGCAACCGTCTGTCGTGCCGAGTCGTACCGGTCGGTTGCTGCAACCGAAAGGGCGTACGCACCGCGGTGGGGGTTCGCGTTGCTGGTCTCGTAGAAATCGCGGATAGCGTCGAGAACAACGGCCGGCTTCTGCGATGTGGCGGCGGAATCCAGGTAGTGAAGCCCTGGATTCCGGGCTAGCAGCGGAAAGTCAGCCCGGCGGCTCATTTCAGCGGGCCTACGTGGACGTTAGACCCGTCCACCATTACCTCGAACACCGGGAGGGGGAAAAGCGCCGGGCCCTGCCTTACCTCGCCTGAGGCACAATCGAATCTGGCACCGTGCCAGGCGCATTGAATGGTCCCGTCGGGCAGCACGTCCCCCAGCGACATCTCGAACTCCTGATGGGTGCAGGTATTGGCGACGGCTGAGATACGGCCTCGAGACCGAATCAGGCACAACCGCTGACCATCCGACCTCACGACGGCAAGCACCCCCTCGGCGGGAATGTCATCTACCGATGCGAGTTTTTCGAAGCCTTCGTGAGTCAAGGTTTGACTATCCCGACAAGTTTACTTAGGATTCAATCTATGTCACGAAGTGCTGTAACGCCAAGGAGTTAGGGGATGAGTACCGCAATTGAGTCACTCGTAAATCGGGAGTATGCCTACGGGTTCGTGACAGACGTAGAAGCGGACACAATTCCGCGCGGCCTGAGTGAAGATGTCGTCCGATTGATCTCTGCCAAGAAGAACGAGCCTGAGTTCATGCTTGAATGGAGACTCCGGGCATATCGCCGCTGGCTGACGATGAAAGAACCGCACTGGGGCAACCTCCAGTACGAGCCGATCGACTACCAGAACATCATCTACTACTCAGCTCCGAAGAGTGTGACCCCTCTCCAGAGCCTCGATGAAGTCGATCCCGAACTGCTTCGTGCGTACGACAAGCTCGGTATCTCGCTGACCGAGCAGAAATTCCTCGCAGGCGTGGCCGTCGACGCAATTTTCGACAGCGTCTCAGTTGGTACCACGATGAAGGAGGAGCTCTCGAAGTATGGGGTGATCTTCTGCTCCTTTGGCGAGGCCGTCCAGAACCATCCCGAGCTGATCGAGAAGTATCTCGGCACCGTTGTCCCTCACAGCGACAATTTTTTTGCTGCCCTGAATGCGGCCGTATTCAGCGACGGCTCGTTCTGTTATGTGCCGAAGGGTGTGAAGTGCCCGATGGAGCTTTCGACGTACTTCCGCATCAACAGTGCAGATACGGGGCAGTTCGAGCGGACGTTGATCATCGCGGAAGAGGGTGCCTCGGTGAGCTATCTCGAGGGATGCACGGCGCCGAAGCGCGACACGAACCAGCTGCACGCGGCCGTCGTCGAGCTGATTGCCCTCGACAATGCCTCGATCAAGTACTCGACGGTCCAGAACTGGTACGCCGGCGACACTGAGGGTAAAGGTGGCATCTACAACTTCGTGACGAAGCGCGGCAAGTGTGCCGGCGTCAACTCGAAGATATCGTGGACGCAGGTCGAAACGGGGTCGGCTATCACATGGAAGTACCCGAGCGTAATCCTGCAGGGTGACAACTCGACGGGTGAGTTCTACTCCGTTGCAGTCGTCAACAACCACCAGCAGGCCGATACCGGCACGAAGATGATTCACATCGGGAAGAACACGAAGTCGAACATCGTCTCGAAGGGGATCTCCGCAGGCAAGGGCCAGAACTCGTACCGGGGCCAGGTGAAGATTCTTCCACGTGCTGAGGGTGCCAGGAACTACACGCAATGCGATTCCATGCTGATCGGCAACGAGTGCGGTGCGCACACTTTTCCGTACATCGAGGTCCAGAACAACACGGCAACGCTCGAGCACGAGGCGTCAACTTCGAAGATCGGCGAAGACCAGATTTTTTACTGCAAGCAGAGAGGTCTATCTGCTGAGCACGCTGTTTCGATGATCGTGTCGGGATTTTGTCGCGAGGTGTTTCAGGAGCTGCCCATGGAGTTTGCAGTTGAGGCGCAGCAACTGCTTGGGATTACGCTAGAAGGGTCGGTTGGTTAGGGACTACCCTGTTGGCGATTAGTCGCCAGCTGCCAGCGGTAGCTATTCGCTACCTGCTTTCAGCCAACTACATGAAGAACGCAAACAGCAGGTAGCAGATAGCTACGGCTGAAAGCTGAAGTCTGGCAGCAAACAGCCGCTTGTTGGATTCTTGATCAATACTCAGGTATAAAGACATTGTTAACTATTAAGAACCTTCGCGCGAGCATCGGCGAGAAAGAAATTTTGAGGGGCATAGATCTCACCGTTAACGCGGGCGAGATCCACGCAGTGATGGGTCCGAACGGATCGGGTAAGAGCACGCTCGCGCAGGTCCTGGCGGGGCACCCCGGATATGACGTGACCGCGGGAGAGGTTCTTTACGACGGGCGCAACCTGCTCGAGATGGATCCGGAAGTCCGGGCTCAGGAAGGAATTTTTCTGGCGTTCCAGTATCCGATCGAGATTCCTGGCGTCACGAATGCCTACTTTCTCCGGTCAGCGTACAACGAGATCCGGAAGTCAAAGGGAATGACCGAGCTCGATCCCCTCGAGTTTCTCGACCTCATGGAAGAGAAGACGAGAATTGTCGAGATGGACCCGGCGATGATGAACCGCTCGGTGAACACCGGCTTTTCGGGCGGTGAGAAGAAGCGCAACGAGATTCTGCAGATGGCGGTGCTCGAGCCACGCCTGGCAATTCTCGATGAGACTGATTCCGGCCTCGACATCGATGCACTCAAGGTCGTTTCGAACGGCGTGAATGCACTTCGCCGGCCCGACAACGCGATGATCGTTGTCACTCACTACCAGCGGCTTCTCAACTACATCGTCCCGGACTTTGTTCACGTCCTGGCTAACGGCCGTATCGTGAAGTCTGGCGGAAAGGAGCTGGCCCTCGAGCTCGAGGCGAAAGGCTACGACTGGATTCCCGGGGCAGCTGCGTGAACCCGGTAGTCGATACGCTGATGCAACCGGCGAACGATCTCCCTGCATCGCTTGGAACGGACGGTGAACCGGAGTCACCGATCGAAGCATATCGCTTTGATTTCGAGACAACGGCTGCGGCGTCAGAGGAACCCGCATGGCTTCGCGAAGCCCGCCGCTCGGCTTTTGCGGAATTCGAGCGCAATGGATTTCCGACCATGCGGGATGAGGACTGGCACTTCACGAACGTCGCGCCGCTTGCAGAAAAGATCTTCAGGACGGGTGCTCCGGGAGGCACGGTTTCGCCGGAGGTTGCTGCCCGATTTAGCCATGGCGAGGCCTGGCACACTCTGGTATTCGTAAACGGTCGCGCAACGCAGTCGAATGACGTGAATCTCCCCGCAGGGGTATCGATAACAACGCTCGCGACGGAAATAGCCGGCGACAGTGAGCTGATCGAGCGACACCTCTCCAGTCTCTCCACACCCGAGAGCGGGGCATTCACGGCATTGAACGCCGCGATGGCGACCGATGGGGCCGTCGTTCGCATCGGCGCCGACGTGGTCCTCGAGAAGCCCATTCACCTCCTGTACATTGCCGACCCCGCATCAGAAAATGCTGCTGTACAGACCCGAAATCTCGTGTTCGCCGAGCGTCATTCTCAGGCGACAGTGATCGAGAGCTACGTGTCGGTTGGCGGCGACAGCTATTTCACGAATGCAGTCACTGAAGTATTCGTGGCTGATGGTGCGAGGCTCGGGCACTACAAGCTTCAGACCGAAAGCCGCAATGCGTTTCATGTTGGAACAGTGCAGGTGAAACAGGGTCGCGACAGCCGTTACGAATCTTTCTCCTTTGCAACAGGCGCGCGGCTTTCACGCACCAATATTTATTCGACGTTGGCCGGTGAAGCTGCGGAGGTCGTGATGAACGGGCTGTACATGGTGGATGGCGCGCAGCACGTCGATCACCAGACGCGTATCGAGCATGTCGCACCGAACTGCCCCAGTCATGAGCTCTACAAGGGCATTCTCGACGGACGCTCGCACGGTGTTTTCAATGGGAAAGTTTACGTACATCCCGAAGCGCAGAAGACCGACGGCAAGCAGAGCAACAACAACCTGCTGCTCTCAGAGTCGGCGCGAGTCGATACGAAACCGCAGCTCGAGATTTTTGCCGACGACGTGAAGTGCACGCACGGAGCGACCGTTGGGCGCCTCGACGAAACGGCTATGTTCTACATGCGAAGCCGCGGTGTCGGGCCGCTGGAGGCAAAGCGACTTCTGACGTATGCCTTTGCGGCCGACGTTCTCGAGAAGATCGAGCTGGAGCCACTGAAGCTTTCGCTCGAGCGGCAGGTGCTCGAGCGATTCACTTCAGCCTGACCTACTGCCCGAGGAAGTACCAGGCAGCGGCGGCAATCAGCACCACGAACAACACCAGCATCGGCATCGCGCTCTTTTTCTGGCCCGCAGGGGATACCTGAGTTCCACCCAGAATAGGATTCGTGATGGTTGGGCGCCGGGTCATGGCGTCGGCATCGTGGCCATCTCCAGTGGCAGTGTCCACGACCGAGACACCGAGCGGCAACCGTCCCCGCCGGAAAGTGAATTCCAGCGAGCCCACGCTTATCCGATCGCCATCTTCCAGAGATTTGGGCGTGGCAACGGGCTCCCCGTTCAGCAACGTTCCGGTGGCCCCCGCAGTGTGGAGTGTGAACTCTCCTGCCTCGGGCCGCACCTCCGCATGGGAGCGTGAAACTGCCGGCTCACGGACGACGATGTCGCTGCCGGCGTCCCGGCCAATCGTGAAACTGCGATTCGAAAGGGGATACGCGCGACGCTCGAATTCGTATACGAGGTACGACGGCCCTTTATCCTGTTCTTCTGTCGTCCTATCCATCCAGTGCGATAGTTGCGAAATTGGCGGCGAGTGGAATATGCATTAATTGAACCCTGAAACAGAGGAATTCAATGGCTACGAAACTGGACAAGGTACTAAAACGGGAGATCGAGCTCGACGGTCAGTCGTACATCGCGGCGATTTCTCCTGAGGGAATCAAGGTCACCAAGAAGGGTTTCCGGAAGGGGAACGAGATTTCCTGGCGCGCGATCGTCAGCGGCGATGCGGGGTTGAACGAAGACCTCAGCGCCTCAGTAGACTCGACTGCCTCAGGCGAATAACTGGTTTTCTCCGCATTACGGATGACATTCAGCAGTCATCCGTAGGCGGATCAGTGCCCCGTATGATCCTCTCCGCCGGCAGCTGCTGCGACAGCAGCCGGAGCATCGGAGAGGTGCTCCTGCACAACGACCCACTTACCTCCTCGTTTCACGAATACGGCGGTCCACGCGCCGGCAATTACGTGCGCCGTATTCTGCGGGGTCAGGTGCGGGATGCGATACGCCGCAGTCACTGCTGCCGCGTCAGGGGAAAGAACGTCGACGAACATCGACGTCCACTCCCATTTCGGGTTCCGCATGTTGCTCCCCACATATTGCCAGAACGTCTCAATCTGCTGGCGTAGCTCAGTTCGTGTAGTGGAAACGTGGCCGCTGCTCGTTGAATAGACCGCCCCCGAATCGGGGTAAAGACTCATGAGGCGGTCGACCGCGTTTGGTCCCTTCAGGTCGTAAGTATCGACAATCAGCCGACGGACAGTATCCGCGACAGCGGCCTTGATTTCCGGAGTAAGCTTGGCTTGTTGACCATCATCACAGGCGGCTACGGCCATCGCTGCGACAGTCAGCACAGCCAACCCGTAAGCTTTCTTAATTCTCATTGTGTCTCCGATCTGAGACAAAGTTGTCACCCGAGAGGGACAAGAACGCGATAAAACGTTCAAATCACCGGGCTAATGCAATGGCTCGGCCGTTGCACGGCCGTCTACCAGTTAGCGAGCCGGGTGCCAGATGGGCAACCGCAGTCGCCAAATCGATGGACGGAGGAAGCGTGCGCACGACTGTGAGATTGGGGGCAGTATTGATGGCGTTGGTTCTTGCCGCTTGCAGCGGCACCAAGGGACCGACGGATGACGCATTTGCAAAGGACCTGGAGCTTGCCTTTGCTGCAACTCCGATCGCGCTTCAGAATCCGGGCAACGCGGCCCAGGTTGTTTCGGCGGTCGAGCGGACGTCGCCTCCGGCTCCCAGGCGTGTCGCTCCTTCGCGCAAGGTGGTGAAGTACAAGCCTGCGCCGCGCGCGATTCGAGCGCGTGTCGAGTCGGTAACGGATGGAGAGATAGCAGACGAGCTCGAGCCGGAGCCAGTGCTCGTCTCAGAGGCACCGGCAGAGACAGGCTCGATCCCGAGTTCGCGGCCGCAGCCAGTCTACTCCCCAGGTGTGGGTGTTGACGGGGACGGTGTTGGCAACGAGCGAGGTGACGCAATCGGGTCAGTCATAGGGGTTGTCCTTCGCGGTGGGCATGCGGGCGTGGACGATTGTGACCCGCGCGCAGACCGCCGCCGGCGCAGGGGTGGCATGTCAATCAACAACCGCATCCCGGTGATCGGTACCTTTCCGGCTGGTCGCATTCAGGGAACCTTCCCGGGAAGTGGACGGATGACCGCGTCGCTCCCGAGGTCGGGCCGGAGCCGGTTCTAGGGATTCGGA
Source organism: Gemmatimonadaceae bacterium (assembly GCA_031426255.1). Taxonomy (GTDB): domain Bacteria; phylum Gemmatimonadota; class Gemmatimonadetes; order Gemmatimonadales; family Gemmatimonadaceae; genus UBA4720. The sequence goes on from JANPKW010000082.1 coordinate 13,558, forward strand.
GTGAGGAAAAGAGATGGCGCACCGGTGTTTACCGCTGCGCCATTTTTTTTTGGCGCGATGGGTGCTCGATCGTGTAATGGGGAACGGCCTCTGCAATAGAATCGTTGGTGAGAAAGATCGTACTAATCATCGTCCTGGCGTCGCTCGCTTGCAGCAGATCGAGTGAAACGCCGGACACCACGGCGGCTGTATCGTCCGACAGTGTCGTCGCCGCAACGAGTGATACTGCACAGCCAGACCCCGGCGAACCGGGTGTGAAAACCTGTGGTGTACCAGGGACGCCGCGCCTCGATGACAACGGAGTCGGCGAGTTGAAGCAGGGCCGCCTCCTCAGTGAGGTTGCAGCGCTGTGTGAGGTGATCAGCGACGGACAGCAGCAGGGGCAGGAAGGAGCGATGGAGCGTGTCGTCGTCCTGCAGATCGCGGGGGAGACAGTGAGATCCGTCATACAGAGAGACCGGATCGATCGCATCCAGATCAACGCGCCGTTGTTTCGCACCGTGGATTCGCTCGGTGTAGATACTCCACTGAGCCGCATTGCGGCCATGCGCGGTGCCCAGTTTGCTCCGGGCGAAGATGGTGTCTACGGGTTCTCGCCCGAGCACTGCGGCCTGAGCTTCAGGTTTTCAGTACCGTGGCGTCCGCCAGCCGGAGGTCAGTGGACCGCAGCGGCAATTGCGCGAGAGCACGGAACCGCGGCAGTGGACAGGGTCATTGTCATTCCGTGCAGGCGGTAGTCAGCGGGATGTTATCTCTCAACTGTCAACTTCGTTATCGCCACCTGTCCTGCATCATTGGCTACTGATCCACCGCGGGCGATATCGCGTATGACTGACTGTGGTCGCTGATTGATAGTCAGGAACATTCTGCCGAGGTATTCCCCGATTACCCCGAGCAGCGCGAGCTGGACCCCGGAGAAAAGGAGGAGCGCGGACATCAACGAACCCCAGCCGAATCCCGGGCCCTGATGCGTCAGGCGCCAGTAGATGACCAGACCTATGCCCATGAAACCGAAGGCCGACATTACGAGGCCAAGTACCGTGGCAAGTCGAAGCGGCATCACTGAAAAATTGACCACTGTGCTGAGCCACAGCCGCAGCAGGCGCCGCAATGTGTAGCCGCTCTCGCCCGCTGCCCGATCGGAGTGATATACCTGGAGCCCGCTGATCCGCTGCGTGACCTGCAGTATCAGGCCATCTATGTAAGGAAACGGACCAGTATTTTCCGAAACCTCGCGAGCGACCGGCGCACTGACGCAGCGGAAGCTTGACAGGTAAAAACCTTTTGGCTTGTCCAGAACGATATCGGTCAGCCGGTTAGTGAGTCGGCTGCCCCAGTTTCGCCACGCCGCATGACGCTTGAGCGCGTACTGGCCGAACGCAACATCGAGATTATTGTCGACGGCATAGTAAAACAGCCGGACCGCCTCGGCCGGCGGGTTCTGCCCGTCGTCGTCGATGTTCACGATGTAACGACCGGTGGCATGACGCCACCCCGTCAGCACGGCGTTGTGCTCGCCAAAATTCCGAGCATGCTCGACGTAGGTAATTCGGGTCTCGCAAGTCTCGATGAGCGATCTACAAATCTCGGCGGTCGCATCGCTGCTTCCGTCATTGACGAGAATGATCTCATGTCCACCATCGACTTCGAGGTCACACATCTCAGAGATGAGACCTCTGATCGTGCCCGCGCAGTTAAAAAGCGGCACCACGATGCTCAGGGCGGGCCCAGCTACGGTCATTGAAGGATCACTCCACATACTCGGTCGACATCTGCGAGACCCAGGCCAGGATGGCAGGGGAGGCATAATACCTCATCGCAGGCCCGTTCGGTAACTGGCAGTGAGGCACCCCGGTCCAGGTAGGCGGGCTGATGGTGCACGGGCACGGGATACAGCGTCGCAGTCGAAATACCAGCGTCAAGGAGCCTCTCGCGCAGGTCATCGCGCCTTTCCGTTCGGATCGCGTACTGGTGCCAGACCGGGATTGCGCCATCGATCACTCGTGGAAGGACGAGCGGAGAGTCAGCCAGGCGCGCGGAATAGTGCGCGGCGATCCTGGCTCGTGTCGCATTCGATTCTTCGAGCGATGGGAGCTTTGCGCGGAGTATCGCTGCCTGAATCTCGTCGAGCCGGCTATTGCGACCAGCGATCTCCGAGATGTAGCGGGTTCGCCATCCGTACTGCCTCAGCAGCCGGACCTCGTCGGCGAGTTCCGGATCACGAGTAAAGACGGCACCCCCGTCTCCGAGTGCGCCGAGGTTTTTTGTGGGATAGAAACTGAAAGTCGACAGCCGGCCAAACGTACCCACACGCAATCCGTCAAGCGTCGCTCCATGGGCCTGAGCGCAGTCTTCGACGATGACAGCATCATGAGCGTTGCATACCGCGACTATCCGGCGCATGTCGGCCGGGCTTCCGTATAGATGAACTGGGACAACAGCGCGTATGCGGGTTCCATGAAGGCTCAAGGTGCGATCGAGCTCATCGGGCGACATCAACATTGTCGCCGCTTCGATCTCCACAAAAACCGGAGTCGCGCCCACCTGCTGGATTGCGGCGACTGTTGCGGATACCGTATTGGCTACTGTCGCAACGAGATCGCCCGGACGTACGCCGCCGGCTCGAAGCGCGAGCTCGAGGGCCTCGGTTCCGTTGGCCACGCCGATGACATGCCCACCACCAAGGTATTCGGCGAACTCGTGCTCGAACGCCTCCACCTCGGGCCCGAGTATGTAGTTGCCGCTCTGGAGGACCCGGTCTATCGCGGCCCGAATTGCCGGCTCGTGAGCGATAAATTCTGCGCCCGGATCAGCTGGCCGCAGCAATGGCTTGTCACTCATCGAGCAGGGAACTCACAGATAATAGCTGAGCTGATGCCGGTAATACTCCAGAGTCTGCTCAATTGCACTTCGCAGCGATGTAGTGTGCTCCCATCCAAGCGTCTCGCGAATCAGAGTGTCATCTGCATAAAAGTCGCCGATGTCGATCTTGCGGCGCTCCTCTGGAAATTCCCTCACCACGTAGCTTCCACCACCGTTTACCTCGATCATCAGCTCGGCGAGCGCGCGGAGGCTCACCGGGGGAGTGCCACCAACATTGAATATTCGGCCAACCGCCTCGCTGCGCGATCCCGCGAGCAGGAATGCATCGACAACGTCGGCGACGTAGGTGAAATCCCTTAGCTGGTCTCCGCCCCAGACCTCAATCTGCTCGCCGGCGAGCAACTGCCTGATCCATGTGCCGACGAATGTCTGACGCGAATCCTTCACGCGCATTCTGGGACCGATGGTGTTCGTCAGCCTCAAGACAGTGCTGCGTATTCCATAGACGTCGCTGTAAAGAATATGGTAACCTTCGCCAGCGAGCTTGTTGATTCCGTTCACATCGACGGGCTGAAGCGGATGGTGCTCGTCAACAGGAAGATAAAGCGGACGTCCGTAAATCTGTCGCGTGCTGGCAAAGACAACGCGTATGTCCGGGTTGTGCAGCCTGCAGGCTTCGAGCAGCGAGAGCTGAGCGCGAGCGTTGATGTCGAGATCAGTCTCGGGATCGGTCATGGAGTCCATGTGGCTCGTTTGCCCGGCAAGATTGAAGAGCGTGTCCTGTCCCCGCATGAGATGGGGCAGTGTATGCCGGTTGCGAACGTCGGACATGTTGACTCGAACGCGCCCCGTGCCGATTCCTTCCAGATTGCGGAGGTTGCCGCCGTATTCCGGAATGAGCGAATCGATGACGGTGACGTGGGCGCCAAGGTTCGCAAGGGCAGCAACGAGGTTGGACCCGATGAACCCGAGGCCACCGGTTACAACAACGTGCCTGCCAGCGTAGCCTTCATGATTTTCATTCGTCGCTGTCTCACGCGCCATTTCGAGCTCCTGGCTTCCGCGCTGCGACCAGCACCGAGCTGCCGGCTGGCAGGCGACTGACTCCCGCGATCCAGGATCGCTCGGCTGCCATCGCTGCTCCCAGCAGTCGCTCTGCCCAGGGCGGGTAAACCTTTACGTCGTCAGAGTCCGCGAAGCGGGCAATGATTTTCCGCTTCGCTGCAACGATGGGAAGAGGGATAAAATTCCAGTAGGTGCTCTGAACGATATCGAATCCGGCATTGGAGAGGAGACGGATCATTCCCGGCCGTGTGTACCGCCGTTCAGCTCCGGTTGCGGTGTCATGATAGGACCAGAGCCACATGTAGGCCGGGGCATTGATTACGGCCAGGCCCCCCGGTTTCAGGACGCGAAATATCTCGCCGGCTCCGGTTGCATCATCACTTACGTGCTGTATGACGTCGAGAGACGTGACAACCGACATTGAGTTGTCCTGGAATGGCAGCGCCGTGACAGAGGCGCGGGTGATCCGTGGAGTCTTGCTGCCCTTGGCGAGCTCGCACGCGATCTGAAAGAGATCGATCCCGTGAAAGCGCAGCTCTGGAAACCATTGGCTAGCTCTTCTAATGAACCCACCGGTGCCACAACCGGCTTCGAGCAACTCGCCCGACGCGGCCGGGTGATGTTCGCGAATGAGATTTGCAGCATGTGTGTGCAGTGCGCGAAAGTACCACATGCTGTCTTCCACTTCCGCGAGCTTGAGATATTCAGCGTTTTCCATTCAGGGTCGTACCGTCGTCGCAGGCTGGACTCTTGTGACCATCCAGATCTTGCTCTCGAGGCGTTGCCCGAGTCTTCCAGTGGATTCGAGGAATCGGATCAGGTGATCGGATCCGCCGGCAGTGAGAACCTTGCTTTGTATCAGCCAGCCGTGCGTCGGAAATCTCGCGGCGTTGCGATCGAGATACACCTGCCTGCGAGATTCAGGAAGACTGCCGATGATCTCGAAAGGCTTTGGCAGCCACGAATTCAACACCGGCTGTCTGACCGGGCCGCGCCAGTCCTCCAGCGAAAGCCGTCCATCGCTGGCGAGAACAACTGAGTTGTCTGGTCCAGCTCCAGCGCTTGCGAGAAGTGTCTGAAGCTCAGCGTCCATGTACGGGAGCTGCTCGCCGAAACGTGCCGGGTGCAGCTGCTGTTCCGCGATGGATTGCCCGAACGCTCTATGCCCTGCGATCAGCGCAATGGGCATCGCAAGCAAGGGAAGCGTTGATGCCGCAAGCACGTAGCGACCATTGAGTGAATGCGCGAACGGCCGCAGGCGCATACAACCGACGAGCGCGAAGATTAAAAAAGGCACCAGCGCGACAAGGTTCACCGGATGGCTCCTTCCGGTGAAGTAACTGGCGATTGCCCAGATCCCGCCCAGTACGGCTGTCCACACCACAAGCCTTGGATCGAGCAGATCGCGTCGCGCTTCGAGCACAGCGATTGTCGACACGATCAGGAACACGAGCACGAGATACCATACCGTGCCCGTCGGGTCGATCGGCAGCGCGGCATATCCACCGCTGCTGTAGAGCAGTACATACTCGAAATGTCCGAAAACATCGGGCCCGGGCGCGCCAGCGATTTTGTATGATGCAACCACGGCAAGTGCAGCAATCGATATGGCACCGAGCGGATAAAGTGCGGAGCGAAGAACGAAGACAGTCGTTTTTGCAGGAGACAGGCTGCTTCGTGCGGCTTCCTGGAGCGAATAGATCAGTAGCGCGGGGAACCACATTGCCGTGGCATATATTGCCGCTTCCGCCGACCAGAGCAGCGCGATCGCCCAGATAGTCGTGCCGGTTACCGCGAAACGTACGAAGCCTTTTCCATTCCGCGCCCTCGTGTGCCAGTTCACGAGAAAAGCGAGCATGACGAAGCACCATAAGAACCGGAAAGGTCCAGCGGCCGGCGTCATCTGCGCGGGTAGCATCAAAGAATCCGTGCGCGGCCGAAAGAAGAGGGTTGTAAACGTGATGAGAAAGGCGAATGCTCCACCGTACCATCCCCGTGAGATGCGCCGGATCGCGATGTACATCAGGCAGCCGACGATTGCGTAAATCACCGATTGCAGTAACCAGAACGACTGCCACGCACTACCCGGGAAGAGGGACGCAATCAGGATATTCAGGAACCCGTACTGCGATGGCGTATCCCAGAGCAGCGTGCCCCCGTGCCGTATTCGTTCTATAGGCCCGATGAAGAAGCCCCAGTGATAATACTCGACTACCGGAAACGTCCTGAAGCTGAACGCGACGAGTGCGCCAAGGGGCAGCAGGTCGGTCGCTCGCAGAGCGGTCGTCGAATCGTCGAGCACCCAGTGTCGCAGCGTCGTTCCTACGATCAGAATAGCTAACGCCAGGGCTACGATCGCCGCAGGGGATGCGAGCATCCACGCAATTGCATTCTGCCAGTACACGAGTGCCCCACCCGCCATCCACCCCGCCATTCCACATGCGAGGGCAAGTCCCGCGGTGGTGCGAGAGGGCATTGCTGCTTCACGGCGGCCGCGAAGCCACAGGACGCCGACGAGCGCGGCAGCGAAAGCGGCCAACACAAGCAGAGGCGTCGCCCGAGATGATGCGTACGCGGCGAACTCAAACAAGAGCAGGAACACCAGTGCGAGCTTCAGAAGGGAAGCTGCACGCTCACTGGCGACCTTCGGAACTCCCCAGCCTACGATCCATGCTGCGAGCGGAAAAACGAACAGCAGCGACATCCACACCGCCCACTCGACGGTCTCTGCTGCACCGCCTCGTCCAAGAAGCCTGATGATCCGCGGCAGCAAGAGTCCGCCAAGCACGATGAACTGCGCGCCGAGAGCCGCGATCCAGAGTGGCTCGATCGCCCGAATGGGCTGTCGCAAAACGGGTGTGCTCAAGTTTTCAGGATAACTGGGACCTGGTACTTTCAGCGCGAATTTGCTGCGGGAAAACTAAATCGTACTATGTCGGAGAACGGGATGCGTTCGAGTCGCCGGAAGAACCGGTCGTCCTCGAGCGAATACGGTGCAACCAGCTTGGACTGATAGTCGGCAAGCGCCCCACACTGATTCAAAATGTTGTGGACGAACTCGGAGCACATCATCTCGTGCCTGAATGCGCCCAGTACTTTCCTCCGCACTGTGCTGGGGAGCAGAAATCGCGTCAGAAATAGCGGAATGCTGCGTTGCATCCTGAGGTATCTTATCGGGCCGAATTCACCAACCACCTCGAGTATCCGGCTCACCGGGATTTCGCTCGAGATAAGACGCACCCCGTAGTGCGGATCACCGTTATCCCTGGTGTATGCCGAGAGTAGTGGCTCGAGCGGTACGATGCGGATGCCGCTACCGCCCGTAGGATAGGCCGCATGTGTGTGACCTGAATGCGTCTCGTCGGCGCACTCGAGAACCGTTATGTCATCACCCTGTCTCAGGATGATGCCTGAATGCCTGAACTCCGTCGCCCGGAAAAAGAGGGGCGATATGAAATCGAGCTCCATGGAGTCGATGAATCCGCTGCGGGCAGTCTTGTGAAAGAGGATTATGTCACCCGTCTTAAGCTTCGCGCGCACATCCTCAAAAGCAAACGTGGGATGCGTCTTGTAGCGAAGCCTTCGACGTTCTATCCACCGAAGCTGTCGATTGCCGCCCGATTGTGATTCTGATGGCCCGGCCTGAGTAGTCACGCCAGTCTGCTTATCGCGTCAGGAAATCATCGATTGGTACTGGCCAACGCCGGACCATGCGCAGTCAGCAATAAAATCACTGAGGTCTCGCGGGGACTCCGCCCAGCGATAGGTGTCCTTTTCCCTGACGAGAATTCCGCGCTGCGCAAGCTCCGAGAGCGCGTCCTCCACGTCACCGAGGAATGCGTCCTCGACCCGGGCAACGATGTCGTGCGCGGTGATTTGTCCGTCCGCCGGCATGTTCCCCACTTCGACAGCAACTCGCTGATAGTCCCGGCATACGGGCTCGAACAACGCTTCGACCACCGCATCGGCGAGATCGTCATCGCTGTGCTGAACCTCAGGAAACCAGAATCCATTCCGCCTGATATGCGCTGCGATCGCCGCGTTCTCAGGTTTGCGCAGTCTTGCATCATGGTAGAAGAGGTGCATCCACTGGCCATCGTAAGTTCTGCCGAGGATTGCAGGCACCTTTTCTTCGTCGCCAAGCTTGCTCTCGATGATGACGCCACCGCGCCTGATGATCGCTGAGCGGAGATCCGAGGCGTCGATACCCAGCCGCGCATGATGTTCGCAGAAAACCCTGATGTGAAAACTCGTCACAGCCGAGTGACGCTGCAGCTCGGCGACGATTGCATTGCTTGTCGCCCTGATGTCGGTCTCGCTGTCGATCCGAAGCGGCGCGCCGGCACGAATGTGAATCCGTCCCAGTTTCACATCACGGCGAATGAGCTTCTGCGTCCACTTGAGCAGCGGGGTCAGGCCGCTCTTGTGCTTGATGCCGCGATCGAGCTCGCGCAGGAATCCTTCCTCTTCCGCGACACGATCGTATGTAATCGAGAGTGGGAGCACTACTGCGGGGCGTCCCGCCTGCTGAAGCGCGCGCAGCATTCCACGCTTTGGCGCGAGGAAGCGTCGCGAGCGACTGCGCGTTCCTTCAGCATAAAACTCGAGTGACTGACCGGCCTCGACGAGTTTCGCGATTTGCCGGGTAAGTCCCGGATCTGCAGCCCCAACGCCGCGCTTGATGTAAAACGCACCGGCGCCCTCGAGCAGCCGCCCAATGATGGGAATCCGCGCGAAATCGTCGGTTGCCGCTACGCGCGGAAGCTTCAAGCCAAGACCCGGATGCGCGAAACAGAGCAGCGACGTTATGAGGAAGTCCAGATAACTACGATGGCTGGGTGCCAGGATCACCAGATCATCAGGCTGCACCTCGCGCAGCGCTGACTTGATCTCAGTCTCGTTGAACGTGATGTCGGCGCCCGCAGCGCGAAGCGCCTTTCGAATCACGTACGCAAACGCCCGGGTCGTCGCGTTTCCATCAGGCTGCTTGAGCGCCCATCCGATGTCCGTGCCGTGCATTCGCAATGGAGCCTGCACGGGATTTCGCTTCAGCAGGTGTTCGGAGATACCACTCGACACCGACTGCAGATAGACATCGAGATCGAAGTTCGCGAGCGGCGGAAACTCCGTGCGGAAATCGAAGCTGTGGTGGGCGAAGTAGCTGAACGCCTCGTCGAGAGAGCCCAGGACGCTCGCGAGCTTCTTGATTCGAACCGCAGCGCGCTTCTGCCCCTTGAATCGCTTCGATGTTTTTGCCGCGCTCATCGGCAGCTGATGATGCATCAGATCGTTGATTCTGAAGGCACCTTTCGAGAGCCCGACATATACCAGTCCGGCCTCGCGCTCGTGCGGCGCAGCCTTGAAGTGTTTCTCGTGCGTGTATGCAAGCCGTGACGAGGCACCGCTGTTCTCGAGGCCGGCAACCGCATGGCGAACGAGGAATGGCTGTTGCAGCGCAGGCTCGAAAGCGCACGACAGGATTCTGTCGGCGACGTCGTCGCATGGCACTACGTCGATCACGGTGTTCGGGTCAGTACGAATGACGCGCAGATGACCCGCCCCGATCAGCGAAATGAACGCGGCATATGCGGCGTGGCTGTCGATCCACCCCGGGAAGGGATGCTGGCGGCACGCCGACACAATGCTCGGGCGTAACAGCGTCAATGGAACATCGCCTCGACGCTTCGTGAGAAGCAGCTCGGCAATACACTTTGTCAGCGTGTAAGTATTTGGGTGACCGGTTTTCGCCAGCAGGTCCTTCTCCTCGGCCACTCCAGCAAGGATCGACTCGTAGACTTTTTCGGCGTCGAATGGGAGATCCACGAGCTTCTCCTCGACGCGCAGCGTTCCAACGCCGGGATGCGGGGTCACGTACGCCGTCGAAACATCAACGAGCCGCTCGACCTGCGCGCATTCCTTTGTGAAGTCGAGGATACGGAGCGCCCCTGAAATGTTGATCGATGCCGCCTCGGCAACAGGCAGGTCAAAGCGCACTGATGCAGCGCAGTGAATTACGTGCGTGAGGTCTTCATGCAGGAGCGTCGCATCGTCTTCCGAGATTCCGAGACCGTCGAGCAGCATGTCACCAGCAATCGGATGACAATAGCTGCGCCAACCCGCTTCGAGACGGGAGAAACACCGCGACGGAGCGACGTTGTGATCGAAACGCTCATCCGGGGTCTTCCGTCTACGCGGGCGGATCAGGAGATAGACGCGCTCAATATTGAGCTCTTCGCGTCTCCGCATCAGCTCCTCGAGGACAACCTTGCCAACGAAACCGGTGCAGCCCGTCAGCAGGACGCGCGCGCCGCGCGCTGCGGCGCTCATGTCAGCATCTCAGCATGTTCAGGCGCGTCGAGCGGGAGCTGCGCGGCGAACACGTTTTGCGGATCGAGCGCGTATTTCATCTGCTCCCGCCAGCGCTCCATGCCGGGCGACATGATGTCCGAAATGAAACGCAGGCGAAGTTTTCCAACGCCGTGATGATGCGATATCGACCCTCCGGCTTCGATCACTTCCGCCCGAGCGGCGGTTTCGATCTCGTGGTACTCACCGACCGGGTCGTTGACGCCCTTTGCGTAGAAGGCCATGTAGAAATAGATGCAGCATCCTGTCTCGTAGATCTGTGTAACCCGGCACGACACGAACGGGTGACCGGGAAGTCCTCTCTCCCTGTGCGTGTCATAAATCCGTTTTTTGACCCTGTCAACGAGACTCTGGGCCTGCGACCAGGGCACCGAGGTTTCAAACGATTCGCCGAGGATGTTGTGCTGAAGAACGAAATCGCGGATGTAGGCAATTCCGAAAGTGAGGAGGTACCCGCGCTTCCCATTTTCCTCGCCGCCTTTCATTCCCCGGTGTCGCTTCGCGAGCCGATAGACAGTCTTCTCCTGACGATCGACTTCTGCCTCCGCGCCCTCGAACACGAGCGTCACGGCAACCATTTCTTCAGGATTGAATCCCATTGGGCCCGTGACCAGCCATTTCTGTGCCTTGCTTTTGAGCTTCTTCGCGCCTTGCGCTCGCGGCTTCAGCACCTGCCCGAACTGAAACTGAAGATTGTCCACCAGGCGCACGCTCGCCGGGTAGGAATCCTCCTGGGCCAGGTCGTACATGAAGGCGACACCGTCCTCGAAAGTCCGGAAAATGACTGAGCCATAGCGTCGCTCGGCCGGAAGCGGAAAGAGCTTCACTACGGCAGACGTTATGACGCCAAGGCTTCCTTCGCTGCCGATGACCCACAACTTGGGATCGAGACCGATGCTTTCCCGCGGCACTACCTGGGTTCTTTCGACCTTTCCAAGAGCAGACACGATCGTGACGTCGAGGAGGATGTCCTCGATGTTCCCGTAGCGGTTCTTCTTCATTCCGCTTGCGTTAGTCGCGATCCAGCCGCCAAGAGTCGAGAACTCGACGCTGTCGGGTTCATGCCCCATGGTGAAACCATGGTCCGCGAGTTGTTTCTGGATAACGCGCCCTGTCGCGCCCGCCTGGATTTTCGCCATGCGATTCACAGGGTCGATCCACTCGATCGCATCGAGCCGGCTCATGTCAACTGAAATAATTGGCCGGTCTTCATACGGAAGACACCGAAGTGCCTCGGTGACGTTCGTCCCGCCGCCGTACGGCATGAGTACCACCCCTGCGGGGCCGGCCTCCTTCACGATCCCGACGACTTCCTCTTCCGAAGCCGGGTATAGCACGTAATCGGGGACGCGTGGAAGTCCGTCAGAGCGAACCGCGTTGATCTCGGAGACCGTGTGCCCATGCCCGTGCCGCAACCTGACTTCCGGGTCGGTGACGATCTGGGCGGGATTCAGGATTGCGCGAAGCCTGTCGAGGAATTCGGGGGCCGGCCGCGACGGAGGTACGAATGGATGGGGCTCTGCCGCCGGGCCGGGCTCGAGAACGAAATCGATTCCGACGACTTTCCTGAACCAGGGGAGAAGGTCGGGCAGTGTTTCGCCACTTAGCCCAGGATAGCGGTTGCCGGTTACCGTGATCGCGCCGTCACTGTCGACCGCAAAGGTCGTATCACGAAAACCCCAAGCGTGGTTACTCATCTCGTCACGGGGATCGTGGAGAGGAGGACCTGGATAGATGCGTCCCTGCAATGAGGAAATACTCAGCGTTGTTGCCGACACGACTTTATAGGCTCAGGGCCGCACGCGGCGGATGGACCTGGTGCCGGTGGCGGACGGTTTTTCATTGACGACCCTGATCGGCGACGGTACGTCGCCCAGAGTCGTGCGCCGGACGTGGTTGATGCGGCGAATTGCGGTATGCCAGGAGGAGACTGCAAGTATCACTACCACTACCCGCAGTATCCAGCCGTCAATCGCCAATCCGAAGAGCGCTTGTGGGGCGCACAGGAGTGCGACCCGCTCGGCTCGCTGCATAACGCCAACTTTCGCGTTGATGCCGAGTGCTTCCGCCCGGGCTCGTGCATAGCTGACGAGGTATGTGCCAATGATGGAAGCCAGAGCAATTCCAAGCATGACCTTGCTGGCGTGGATCGCGTTCACGGCGTAGAAGTAGGCCAGGCCAGCGAGCAGTGCTCCATCCGCAACGCGGTCGAGGGTGGAGTCGTAAAAAGCTCCGAATACCGTGACGTTGTTGGTCCTGCGGGCGACAATTCCATCGAGCGCGTCTGCGATGGCAGTAATGGCGATGATAATGCCGCCAGTCCTCATGTAACCCATGCCAAACGCAACCGCACCCACGACCGTGGAAAGGGTTCCGAGAGTCGTTAGAGCATTAGCCGAGATTCCGAGCTTTATCAAAACGCCGGCTATGGGCTCCATTATACGGAGATAGCCGGTGGTTACGAACTGGACGTGCGCCGCCGTTATTCGTTTCCAGAGTGAGCTCATGCGGGTGGCTGGGGTGTCGGACCTGGAGTTGTCAGCCCGTCGGTTTGGGGCCCGCATTTTGGCTGACTCTTACACCATGCAAGCTAGACGGAACACCCCGTTGCCGCCAGAATGGGAGTGCTTGCCCTCCACGGCGACCAATCCTTACATTCGCCGTCCACCGAGCCCGAGCTGCCGAAGAGCCATGCCCAGGAAGCCGATCGCTGTTCATGAAGAATACATCGTCGGCCCGGGGCAGATCCGCCTGTCTGTTTTCGTGGGTGACCGCCAGTACGGCACGTCGATGGTGTTCCTCGGCGACGAGCTCCTCGCAAACGGAGACATCGAGGAAATTCCGCTAGGTACTGGAGCCGAGCTGAAGGACAGGAAGGTGATGGTGTATACGGTCGTCACGGACATCCGTGACAAGAAGAATGAAATCTCAGTCGCGTGGTTGCTGACAGGCGGAAAGAAGCGACTCAACATCGAGAAGTCGGGAGCCGCAGCCAAAACGTTCGGTTCGCAGATGTTCAAAGCGGTGTTCGAGTTCACCGGAGACGACTGACCCGGTGAATAACTTCGGTCTGACTGTCGCACGCGCATTCGCGATCGCTGCCGGTTTCGCGCCAGCGGCTGCCCTCTCTCAGGACTCGGAGCGGGACGCGACGCCGCCAGCGGCTATCGCTTTGGAGAATTTCAGGCTCTCCTCGCCACCGGCTCTCTCGCTTCTCGGAGCATCTGCCGCTTCCGTTTCGCGCCCCAACACTCCCCGGGATCTCATTGCAAGCCTGGTATCGGGAGCGGGAGCCGAGGGCGTAGTCCCCGACGGCTACTCGATCGAGACCGCACCCTACTGGCTCGTTAGACGACGGGCGTTGAGTCTCGAACAATATCACGATGCCTCGTTTGCAGACCGCCTCAAGTTTTTCACTGCGATTTCGGTTGCGACCGAACGTCAGGGCAAAGCCGCCGATTCTGCGCATGGTGCCCACGCGGCGATAGCGATCCGCACCCTTCTCGCCAACGGCCGGCCGAATTCCAGGCTGGTTGCAGCAAGAGACTCGATGCGACGAGCGCAGCTGGACTACATCGAGCAATATCGCCGCTGGGAGCAGGCACAGTCAGGCGCAGCAGGTCTGGAGGCGAGGAGAAGGCGTCTGGCACAGCACGAAGACTTGCTCTCATCGCTCATGGCTAAAGTCACCGTGCAGCCAACGGCCGCCCTGCGGGACAGCGCGATCCGCACGCTTTCCCGTCGTGACAGCCTCAGAGCAATTGTTGCCGCAGGTCAAACGGCGAGCGATGCGGCTTCGGCGTTCGACGGCGATCTCGATCGAATCGAGACAAGACTCGCGACGCTGGCGAAGAGATTCGCAACGCAGGAGCTCGAGCCCGACGGTTTCATTATGGAGCTCGCTGCGGGAACAAGGGCGTTTTTCGACGGTGCCCAATGGGGACGGCAGAAAGTGGACGGCCTGGGAATATGGGCGACGCCGATGTACCGAAACGGCGCCAGAGGCATCGAGCTCATCGGCGTGCTGCGATACCTGACGCGCGTCAACGAATACCACAATCGCGATCTTCTCGATGTTGGCGCGAGGCTAGGGGCCGACCTCGGAAAGGGATCCCTCTCGGCCGAGCATGTGTGGAGAAGCCTGCATGGTCACGGTGGCTCGGGCCTGAGTAGTGTCGAGCCGCCTGTCGCTTTCCGAAAGACCACCACGCGCTGGGCAGTTGTGTTCAACTACCCGATCGGGGCCCGGCTTGGCGCAGTCGCCAGTTTTGGCAGTGACTACAGGCGCACGGACGGTGACCGTCCCGTGATTGCAACCATCGGGATCAACCTCGGATTCGGCGCGATTGAAGTTCTGCCGATGTCGCGATGAATGTGTGATCCTGAACGGCCGGCGGAATGCGGTCGATGTCGGGCGGACGCGATGCTTCCTGTCTTATCCACGCGACAGTATCGCCTATCGTGAGATCAGGTGTGCGGGACCGGAAGCCAAGGTCCCGCTGGGAATACTTCGACGACAGACCCCAATAGTGGCCTGCCATCTCGATGACCACCGGATCCGGAAGAACAGAGACCGGCCTGCCTGCGGCGTCATTCAATTTCGCCAGGTAACGTACGATCCGTGTTGGCACGACCCGCCAGGACGCCGGGATTCCCGCCAGCCGCGCAACCTGACGGAAAAATCCATCGAGTGACGATGCGGTTCCCGGAAGATTGTACGATGCTCGCGGCGAAGTAATTCCCATTGCGCGCACCATTGCATCTGCTGCGTCGCGTACGTCGACGAAATGAAATCCGCCGTGAAAAGCCACAGGCAGTTTGCCGTCGAGCACACGCTTGAGCGTTCCAATCGACCGAAATCTGTGATCGCCGGGCCCGAGTAATACGGGGGGCCGCATGATTACGAGCTCGACGCCAAGCTCGTTCGCCAGGACACGTGCTCGCTTCTCCGCGATCACCTTGGACTCGTAGTACGGCCAGTTGCGCACAGTCGCCTCGCAATGCGGCGAATCTTCGTCCGGAGAATCCTCCGGACTCGTCGAGCAGCCAATCGTGCCTGAGGTCGACACGAATACAATCCGACATCTCAGGTCGGCGGCGACCCGCACCATTGCCAGTGTGCCTTCGACATTGAAACGCGTCATTGCGCCGGCATCGCGGCGCGAATGTTTTACTTCAGCTGCCAGGTGGTAAATGCCGGAAAGGCCCACCAGCATTTGATGTTTGGCCCAAGCCGCAGGATCATCCGGCGAACCTTTCAGAAGCGTAGTTCCCGCCAGGTACTGGAGCTCGGGGCGCTTCGCGGCAGACGGTTTTCTCAGCAGTGAGACGATCCTCGCCCGCGGGTCATCCCTCCTGATTGATTCAATGAGGTGCCTGCCGAGAAAGCCTGTGGCGCCTGTTACCAGAAATGTGGGGGCGTTATCTGTCACTCCGCAGGATAGTCGGTGCGTGACCTCTTTGCACCATGGCTACGGCCGAATACGCTGCAACCGCTGAGAACAGCGAGGTCAGATAGGGAAGTTCGATAACCAGGATGTATGCGCCGACGATCCACGCGACGACGCCGGCAATGAGTGCTGCGGCGGCTGCGGCGGACTTTCCCCATGTGGTAAAGAGTCCGATCGTGACGACAGTGAATATCCCGGCGCTGCCGAACGACGACGCTTCTTCGACGAGTGAATACACGCCGTCTGCATGAAGCGCGATGATATAAGCGATCACGCCGAATATCGCGACACCATAGCGAGCCACGCGCACCTTTGACCGCTCGCTCATGCCAGGTCGCGCGGCGACGATCAGGTTGTGCGACACCAGCGATGAGCAAACGAGCAGAGTCGTATTGACTGTCGAGAGTATCGCCGAAATCAGCGCGCCGGCCAGCAGCATGTAGAGTGCTCCAGGAAGAAGGCGCTGTCCGAGAAGCGGAAGAATCTGCTCGGGATGTTCGAGACCGGGCATCAGCACGGAGCCGGCGAGTCCGATCGCAACTGGAATCATCCCGAGAAGCAGATACCCACCTCCTGCGACCAACGATGAGCGCCTGGCAATTTCAGGTGTGCGAGCGCTGATGACCCTCGACACGAGCTCGGCTGCCACGACCGAGCCGCATATCGGTATTGCCCATTCCTCGAGTAACCCGAAAGCGGACGCTCCCCCCGAGAACGGATTGAGTCGCTCGGCGGGAAGAGCTGTAAATGGCTCGATGCCGGTCTGCAGCAGCAGTGCAGCGAAAAGAACAACGAGGCCAACAATGAGCACGATTCCCTGGACCAGATCCGTCCACGCATCGGCAAGCATTCCACCGAATGCCGTGTAGGCGATGACCAACACTGCTGCCGCGGTCACGGTGAACTCAACGCCGAACTCTGATGATGCCGAGAGCACCTCCCCGAATGCGCGTATCTGCGCTGCGGCCCACAGCAATGAAGTTGGAACCATGAGCAGAACAGCGAGCTTCTCGATTCCGGGCGAGTACCGATCGCGAAAAAGATCAGCGAGTGTCGTGAGCTTGCGACGCCAGAGTGGGCCGGCAAACACTAGGCCCATGATCAGCAGGCATGCGCCGTAACCGAAGGGGTCCGATGTCGCGCCGGAGAGGCCCGACCCGTAGACAGCCCCCGCCGAGCCGATAGTAGTCTCTGCGCCAAACCACGTCGCAAAGATCGTAAAAGTCGCAAGGCCGTATCCAAGCTGGCGGCCCGCGACGATGTAATCGCTCTCGGTCTTGATGCGACGCGAGACGTAAATCCCGATGCCGAACTGAAGTATCAGATAGGCAAGAATCCCCCATAACACGGCGCTCACGGCGGCAGAAGATGACTTATCATTACCGAATGCGCCACACATTCCTCATTGCGCTCACAGCGCTCGCAGCGGCGACGGTCGGCTGCGCGAAAGATCAGGCTGTTCCGCCCGCTGACTCGCAGGCCGCGGCTGCCCGGCTCGATTCAATCTCCGAACCTTATGTGAAGCTGGTTCTTGCGGTCGGCAAACACGACGCCGATTACGTCGATGCGTACTATGGGCCGCCGGAGTGGCGCGCTGCGGTCGACTCGGCACCGGTCGAGCTGCCCGAGATCGCGTCGAGAGCGGCAACCCTCATTCAGCGACTCGACTCGATCCAGCTCCCTGCTGATGAAATGCTGGCGCTCCGGCGTGCGTATCTGCGAACTCAGCTGAGCGCGCTGGCGACCAGAGTCACCATGCTCGGTGGGAAGAAGCTCACGTTCGACGAGGAGTCGAAGGCATTGTATGACGCGGTCTCGCCGACTCATCCTGAGTCCTATTACCAGCAGATGATCGATTCGCTCGGCGCCGTGCTGCCGGGCAGTGGAACTGTAAGTGCGCGATATGACAGGTACAGGACCCAGTTCGTAATACCAGCTGCAAGGCTCGACACGGTTTTCCGGACGGCGATAGCCGAATGCAAGGCGCGCACGCTCAGGTACATGACGCTGCCGCCCGGCGAGGAGTTCAAGCTCGAGTTCGTCACTGGCAAATCCTGGAGCGGGTACAATTGGTACCAGGGCAGCTACAAGAGCCTGATCCAGGTCAACACCGACCTGCCTATCTATATCGACAGAGCGGTCGATCTCGCATGTCACGAGGGATACCCG
The DNA here is from genome assembly GCA_031426255.1 of Gemmatimonadaceae bacterium. Classification (GTDB taxonomy): domain Bacteria; phylum Gemmatimonadota; class Gemmatimonadetes; order Gemmatimonadales; family Gemmatimonadaceae; genus UBA4720. The sequence goes on from JANPKW010000082.1 coordinate 31,431, forward strand.
GGCCACCACGTCTATAATGTCCAGCTCGAGAAAAACCTCGTGCAGGACCGCGGGTGGAAGGAGTTCACTGTTTATCCGTTGTTCAGCCCCCAGTCGCTGATTGCAGAGGGGACAGCAAACTACGGAATCCAGATGGCATTCCCGGGCGCGGAGCGTCTCGAGTATGAGCGGCGCGCGTTGTGGCCCCTGGCCGGCCTCGACTCCACAAAGGCGGAACAGTACTACCGCATTCTCTCGATGGTCGACCGGCTGACTTACGCCGGCAACGAAGCGGCGCGGCGGTACATCGACGGACAGATAACGGCTGCCGAGGCGGCTGCGTGGATGGAGCGTTACGCGCTGTATTCGCCAGCGCGTGCGCAGCAGCGCGTGAAGTTCATCGACCAGTACCGCAGCTACGTGATCAACTACAACCTTGGCAAGGATATGGCTCGCGAGTATGTCGAACGTGCCGGGGGCGATCCTGCAGCCAGATGGAAAGCATTTACAACTATCCTGACTTCACCGCGCCTTCCGCGTGACCTTCAACCCGCCAGCTAACATGAGAACGTCAATGCGCCGCATCCTGATAGTTGGACTCGTTACCGCAGGTTGCGCCCAGGCGCCTGTCGCGCAGGTCCCGTCACCTCAACCGCAGACGGCTGCGCCTCAGGCTCAGGCGCCGGCGACTCTTCCGCCGGTCGGATACCGCGAGGAGTTCGGTACGATGTGGACGTTCGATGCGCCACCGCTCGAGTACTGGAAGAAGACCTACAACTTCTCCCCTGATAAGGCGTGGCTCGACCGTGTTCGGAATGCATCGTTGAGACTGCCGGGATGCTCGGGGTCGTTCGTGTCGCCGATGGGCCTCATGATGACTAATCACCACTGCGTGCGAGATTGTATTTTCGAGTCGTCGAAACCCGGTGCTGACGCAATTGCGGATGGCTTTATCGCCCGCAGGCGCGAGGACGAGGCTAAATGCGCGGGGATGTTCGTCGATCAGCTCGAGTCGATAGAGAACGTGACAGAGCGTGTGCGCGGGGCGATTTCGGGCACAGATCCCGCGCAGCAGGCGGCGCAACGGACCGCGATTACTACAACGATTCAAACGGAGTGCAACCAGCGAACCGGGCTTACATGCCAGGTGGTTTCACTTTATGCGGGCGGGATGTACTCCCTCTATGCGTACAAACGCTACGACGATGTCCGCCTCGTCTGGGCCCCGGAAGAGATCGTGGCGTATTTCGGAGGTGACCCCGACAACTTCACATATCCGCGCTACGATCTCGATGCAGCGTTCCTTCGGGTTTATTCGAACGATCGGCCACATGTTCCGAAAGAGTACCTGAGGTGGAGCAAAACCGGTGTCGCGGAGAATGACCTGGTGATGATGGTGGGGAATCCAGGCAGCACGGGCCGGCTGAATACGATGGCGCAGATGGAGTATCTGCGAGACGTCACGTATCCGGCAACGCTTGCCACGTACGACAGAACGCTCGGGATCATCGCCCAGATAGCAAAACAGGATGCGGAGAGAGGCAGGCAGCTGATGGGAGTTCAGCTCAACGTCGAAAATTCGCAGAAGGCGACGCTCGGATATCGCTCAGGTCTCGTCGACTCGGTTTACATGGGGAAGAAGCGCGCGTTCGAACAGGAGTTCAGGGCGCGGATAGCGGCGAACCCGAGGTGGAGCGCTCAATACGGCGGGACTTATGACGCTATCGCCGCCGCACAACGCGAGCTCGGCACGATCGCTGTGCAGGCGAGATATCATGGATTCGGACCGGCCGTGGGCGGAGGAGGTTCACGCCTGCTGAACCTTGCGGGTCAGATTGTCAGGATGACCGAACAGACGAAGCCTGCGCTGCTTCGTGAACAGCCAATCGATTCAATGTTCGAGCGAATGACGCTCACCGCATATCTTCGCGCAGCACAGGCGGAGCTGCCCGCTGCGGACCCGGTAATCCGAGCAGCATTGGCCGGCAGAACACCGGAGCAAGCGGCGGTCGCACTTATCACCGGTAGCCGCATTGCAGACCTCGCAGCAAGACGCACTCTGGTCGAGGGCGGAGCCGCCGCAATTGCCGCTTCAACCGATCCGTTGATCGTGCTCGCGCGTCAGCTCGACACATTGAATCGCGCAGTGCAGGCGCGTGTAGCAGGGCAGAATGCGATCATCACGGCAAACACGAGCTTGCTCGGCAGGGCATTGTTCGAGACCTACGGTACCGAGCTTCCTCCTGATGCGACGTTCACGCTCCGTATCAGCGATGGCGTGGTAAAAGGATATCCGATGAATGGCACACTCGCGCCGTATAAGACGACATACATGGGCATGTACGCGCGCTCCGCCGATTTCGATGGAAAGCCCCCATTCGATTTGCCGAAGCGCTGGACTGAACGAATGAACAGGCTCGATCTCACAACGCCTTACAACTTCGTGTCGACCAATGACAACATCGGCGGCAACTCAGGCAGTCCCTTGATTAACCGGGCTGGCGAAGTCGTGGGTCTTGGCTTCGACGGAAACATCGAGAACGTCGCGAACAGGTTTCTGTTCTCGACCGAACGATCGAGATCTGTCAGCGTTCATTCCGCTGCGCTGATCGAAGCACTGCGCAAAATGTTCGACGCCGGCGTGCTTGCCGACGAGATTCAGGGCCGCTAGAAGTCTGCGGCCCCGCGTCAGCCGCCCTGGTTCCAGCCCTCGTCGGCGGTAGGGCCGTATATCGACGGCAGTGGCACGTCCACCATGCGCAGATAAACAGTCAACTGGCCGCGATGGTGGACGAGATGGTTGATGGTCTGTCTGGTCACGACGCCCTTCGGAAGAGTGAAGAAAACCTGCTCTCCCATTTTCAGTGACCACGGCTCGGCGAAGACGTCGTCGCCTGCAGCCGCGATCGCCGCACGCGCTTCCGCAACATGTTTGTCGAACTGCATCAGCAGGCTCTCTGTCGGCTGATTCGTGTAACCACTGCCCTCTTTCAGGTCGATGTGATCGTCGTTTATGGTGCGTGTGATCCATCCGGGCATTGTCGCGACGAGCTGAGTGAGATGGGCGAGTGAGAAAGACTTCACGTGTGGCTTGAAGTCACCTTTCTCGGTTGGAACGCGCTCGATCAAACGGCGCGTGGTCGCCATCTCCTGATCGAATTCTGGCAGCAGAGTTTCGGCAGTCGTCAAAATTCCCCCTTCGTCAGCGTGCTGGTGAAAGTCTGAGTATTCGCCCTTCCGAGCTGTCGGTAATAACGTAAATCAGCCCATCGGGTCCCTGCCTGACGTCGCGGATTCGCTCGCGCAGGTCACCCAGATGACGTTCCTCTGACGCTACCTTCCCACCGCGAAGGGTAAGCCTGACGAGTGTCCGCGGGCCCATGCCGCCGATGAGGATGCTCCCCTTCCAGCCCGGGAACGCGTTGCCAGTGTAGAAAGCCATTCCTGACGGCGCGATAACTGGATCCCAGTAGTAAACGGGCTGTTCCATTCCCGCTTTGGTAGTGCCTTCACCGATTCGCAGGCCGGAGTAGTCCCTTCCGTAAGTGATGACCGGCCAGCCGTAGTTCCTGCCCGCTTCGGGATGATTGAGCTCATCACCGCCGCGCGCTCCGTGCTCGACTGTCCAAAGCTGGCCAGTGGCAGGGTCAATCGCGGCCGCCTGGACGTTGCGGTGTCCGTAGGACCAGATCTCGGGTCGCGCGGCGGTGCGATTCACGAAAGGGTTGTCACGCGGGATCGTGCCGTCAGTGTTGATCCTGACGACCTTGCCAATTCCTGAGGCGAGGTCCTGCGCACGATCGCGATAACTCGCGCGATCGCCTTGCGTGATGAACATCGTCCCATTTCGGTGGAACGCGATTCGAGAGCCAAAGTGGCTGGAGCCTGAAACCTTCGGATTCTGTTGATAGATGACGCGAACGTCTTCAAGCCGGTTCGTGCCTAGTCTTGCCCGCGCAACCGCAGTCCCCGCTGTGCCATCTTCTCCGGGTTCGGAGAATGAGAGATAGATCGTTTGGTTGCTGGCGAACGCAGGATCGAGCGCGACGTCGAGAAGCCCACCCTGGCCGCGTGCAGCAACTGCGGGAACGCCCGCCAGTGGTTGAGACAGCGTGCCGTTACGCTCGACGATCCTCAATCGGCCCGGTCTCTCGGTTACGATCATGCGACCGTCGGGGAGAAACTCGAGTCCCCATGGATTTACGAGGCCGGTGGCAACTGTCTCGACTTTGATCGCGCCGTTCGTTGCTGCGGGTTGCGGGGATGCCTGCGCCGGACCTTGAGCTGGCGCAGACTGGCAGGCAAGCGCGACGAGAACAATTGCAGCAATAAGCGTTCGGGGCATCCCTTCCGTTCCTGTTATCGTGTTGGGTGTGACTGAAACCCGGACATCAGGGCCGCGTTGTTCGGGCGATCTGCTCCTCGACGAGCTGGCGGATCCGCTCCTCGATAGTCCCCAGTGATGCGCACGATACGGGCCCGGTGCTTGTCCCCTCTACCGGAGTTGCGGTGCCACCGACTTCCGTCACGATGTTACTTCCGCCGCCCGAAGCCGGGTTCACAGTGGTGATTATTGAAAGCCTCGTTCGGTACATACCGCCGGACGAAGGACCAGTTCCCTGATTGCCGCATCGAATCCACTCTGCGGTCCGTTTGCCTTCAATACGGGTTTGTGCAAAGCCTCGCGTGCCGAGGGTTCGCGTTGCGGCCTCGTTTACCTCTGCGCGGATGCCGAGCTTTTCGTAGACTACCGGCAGCACGGCCCAGACCCGGTCCGGAGGAGCAGTGCTCGCGACACTGACGGATTGTGACTGCTGATTGAGTCTGATGAAGGGACCCGACTCGGAGTCGATTATGCTCGCCTGCGTTTCGCCCCGGACAGGTGTCGCAGGCGCGGTCGCGCATCCTGATGCAAACAGTGCGAGAATCATAGCCGACAGAATCCGCGCCATTCCAGCCCCGGTTTTGAAGTGACCCGCAAATTTCCACTGCCGTTAACTTCCTGTCCACCACAACGGGAGTTTGTTCGAGAAGATGCCGCTTCTGCCGGCTAAAATGCAACGCGAGCTGGTGAGGCGAGGCAAGGAATTACTGGTCAAGAGCAACCGTAGCGGGGCATTCCGGTTTTTGGGAAAGCGCGCTTACGATGCGATGCTACTCGTAATCAGGCAGCGACTCGGATCCGTGGCGGGAGTGCGGGCGGTTTATCTGTGCCACAGTCTCGCTGCTGGCGAATGTTATCCGGGGCTCAGCGATTTCGATCTCGCGATCGTTTTCGAGAGCGACGATATCTCCCGGTTTCACGACTCTGTCCGGGGCCGATGGGGATCACTGAAGCGCTATTTCCCGATTAGCGACCTGTCAATTCTTACAGTTGGCGAATTCGCAGCATGGCAGGAAATCGGCGGTGGATGGGATCCGCTCGACGAAGTGAGACACTGGAGGCTCCTCTCCGGATCCGAACTGCGTCGTGATGACTTCGATCCCTCGACAGAAATAGCGGCGATCGACAGGATGCAGTGGTCATTGGGGCATTTCCAGAACCTGCTGCACGTCGCGATAAAGGAAGAGCAGCAGTCGCCGGTCATGGCAGTCGTTTCAAGGCGGCAGCTGCACAAGTGCTTCTGGAACGTTGTACTGGCACTCGATGCGAAGTACCTCGCGGCTCCTTCGCACAAGTCGCGCGTGCGCAACTGGATATCCGATCACGGCAGGCCCTACCCGGTCGCAGAAATCCAGCGGATGTATGATGCGCAGTTCCTGGAGGGGCCCGTGACGACCTTGCGGTTCGAGGCTGCCGCTCTTGCGTACACCCTGCTCGACAAGTCTCTGGCAATGAGCTCGTTGCTTGCGCGTCCTCTGGCGGCGCCTGTGATCGAAGGGCCGTCAATGCCCATTTGCAATCACGTGGAAGTCGAGGACCGGGCCAGCGCCATGTGCGCCAGTATCCTGGAGATGCTCGATGGCCGGATCATGAGCGTCATTGTCGGCTCGACGGGCACTTCGCGCGGGTATGCGCTGTACGTCGTTCTCGAAGACGGTCTTACACAGGAAGAAATCGCGGATGCACTGCGCGACATCAGGGCCATCCACCGGGTGTTCGACGATCCGTGGTTCAATGAACACATTCCTGCCGGTGTTCCAATCGTCTGCTCCCGATTGATGTTTCTCGCCCGACTGCAGACCGGGCGATCGAGCCTCGACTATTTCCAGAAATTCAGGCGCGTGATCTTCGGGCGTGACCTCTACGCCGAGATCGTATCTTCGCGCGCGATCGACGATGACTTGCGAGAGCGGGACTGGAGACGCGAGCGGCTTCTATACTCACTGCACCTCCACCAGGTATACCTGGCCTGGCTCAAACCGGCGCTGCATGACTATGTAACGTTCTATCTCCCCCGCCTCCTGCTTCAGTGCAGCGCGGGACGCGCCCCAGCCACGGCCGAAGAAGCGGTCAGGGATTTCACCGCGGTTGTTTCCTCGGACACCGCTGCGTTATCTCGTCGCATGCTCGACGAGTATCGCGGCAAGGACCTTGATGCTCTTTTGAAAAAGATGGACCGCTCTGCTTTCGAAGAAGTGTGGCCGCTTCTGCGCCAGGGGCTTCATGATGAGCTCCGCGACCAATGACAACGTTCATCGACTTCCGGTACTCGCGCGCACTCGCAGCGGCGCTGTTTGCGGGCCAGGAGAAGGAAGAAGTTGAAATGGCGTTCACTCCGGATCACGACGGGTATGTCGCACTGGACATAGGATCCCCTGGCGGTCCGCGTACCCTTGCTCGCTTGGTTGACGCCCACGGTGAGAGCCTCGCCACTCTCGACCTTCACAGGGACGGCGCCGTTGGGCTTTGCGACAGCCAACGCGGTAAAATCGATACGGTTGTCCACCCTGGTGGCCAATCCGAAGTGCTTGCACTGCGAATTGGGCGCTCAACCGTCGGGATCAGGCGTGACGGCCGTGTCGCTGAGATATCGTTGCAACGGGGCGAGCAGAGAATGCTGCTCGAATGTGAATCCGGCGTAAAGGTTCTCGGGCGGGGAACCGGGCGCGCGGCCCGGTGGGGCGAGCTCTTCTACCATCGAGGCAACCCGAAGGGGTTGTGCGTCGAGCTTACGATGGACTGGCATCATCTGCGCGCAGGCATCCCGCTTTTCAGCACGATGAGTGCAGAGGAACTGGTGGCCGACGGAAAGTTCCGACTCCGTTTTCGTTCGTATGCGTATGAAGCGGCTGATGCCGAGGCTACTGACTTCGTCAGGCTGTTCGGGTGTGACGATCCGCCTGACATCGCCGTTCACCTGACGCCAGCGATGTACGATCCTCGTCGCGAGGGAATCCCCAACCTCGGGTTCGGAGTGATTGAATCGGAAAACGTTCATCCGCATCTCGTCGAACGCTGCAACCGGATGGACAGGATATGCGTTCCAAGCTCATTCACGCGCGATGCGTTTGCGCGCGCAGGTGTCACGAGGCCAATCGATGTCGTACTGCACGGTGTAGACTCCGAATATTTCCGCCCGGTATCAATGAAGCAGCCGCTTCCCGGCGGAAGGGCGTTCAACTTCCTCGCGATCGGAACGCACGTCGAGCGGAAGAACATCAAGCACCTCGTGCGTGCCTTTCTCGAGGAGTTCAAGGAACGGGAGGATGTCGCGCTTTTCCTTCTGCTGCGCCCCGAGTACCACACGACACAGAACAACGTCGCGCTCGAGTTCACTGAATGGGAAAGAGCGTGGGCGGGCGACAGCGCACCGATTTTTCTCTGGACCGGCTACCTGACTCGTGAGCACCTGAGAGACTTCTACGCAAACGCAAATGCCTACGTCATGCCAAGCAATGAGGGCTTCGGGTTGACACTGCTCGAGGCGATGGCGTGCGGAACCCCGGCGATCGGTCTCGATCACGGCGGCGTTACGGACTTCGTCAATGAAAGCAATGGAAGTCTCGTTCCCCGCGGCGACTCCTACGTGGCGCGTGACGTCGACACTCTTCCCTACGTTGGAGACGTGTTCCACCAGCCTGACCCGACAGCGCTTCGCCAAGCCATGCGTCAGATGTACGAGGACCCCGAACTGGTAAGCCTGAAAGGCCAGCAAGCCCGGGCAGATGCGTCGAAGCTTACGTGGACCTCGGTGACGAGGGAGTTGTCGGCCAGCATAGAGCAAACACATGCCGGGTATTCGCCACGAGCGTCGGTCCCATTGGCCACTCGGAAGCTCACGATCGTCCTGTGTGTGCTCGATGACGCGGATGCCCGGCAATCCCTCGATTATCTGAAATCGCTTTCAGGAGAAACAATCCGGATTCTCTGCCTCTTCACACGATATGCGCGCGTGATTGACGTGTTACTCGCCCGCCGTTACGGGTTTGTGTACTACCGGTGGGACGGGACTATCGAGAACTGCAGGGTCATCGCACGCAGCATCGTCGGCAGGAGCTGGATCGCGGTACTCGAGCCTGACGAAAAATTCAACGGTGACCTGAGTCACCTCATCAGCTACCTGGACGATCTGCCGCCGGCGGTAGCGGAAGTGTCACTCGACACCCGAACCGGGAAAGAGCTTCGGGTCTTTCATGTCAGGCCTCAAGGAGAGCCATCGGAAAAGATCGAGTACTCGGGGCTGTCGGTGCGCTCAACTTTTCCGTGAAGTGTACGCAGTCTCCATGCGAGGATGGCGAGTTGCAGCGACGTCGAGAGAACCTGAGCGTAGATCGCACCCTCAGCGGCAAACCTTGGAATCAGGATCCAGTTCGCCGCAAGGTTGACCAGGGTCACGAAAAGCAGAGTGCGCAGCACGTGCGCTTCCTGGTAGAGTGCCTGAAGCACGAGGGCCAGAAACAGCGCGAGAAAGCCGAGTGGAAAAACTATCGCCAGCGACCTGATCAGTGGTGCCACTACCGGTCCGAGCGGCCCATATAGAACAGCAGCGAGCGGAGCCGCGAGCGACCACGCGATAACGGCTCCAAAGAGTCCCGCTGCTCCGACAGCGGCCGCGGCTCTGGCGAGGAGCCTCCGGTTGTGGGCGGTAAGGCCGTGCGCCGTCAGGAGGGGAACGAACACCGCGCAGATAGCAGTGGGCACAAAATAGGAAGACGCAACCAGTCGCCAGGCAAGATTGAAATGCGCGACATGCTCATAGCTCGCCTTTACGCCAAGAAGCAGCGTTCCGATCTGGTCACGCAGAACGTGCAGGGCCGCGATGAGCACGAACGGCAAGGCCGCTTTCACTGTCGCCGAATCCCAGACGGCCCGCAGTGGAAACAGTCTGGCGCGGGTGAGCGCTGCGCCCGCTACTACCAGCAACGCGGCGCGAAAGAGCGTGACGCCCATCAGCATCTTGAGCGATGGTGCGGTTGTCATACCAACGAGGAAAGCAACGATGTATGCCGAGTGGATCGAGATTCCCAGCGCAACGTTATAAACGGCTTTCCGCAGTGCGAGGAACAGCGAACCAAAGGAGAAATACAGGTCCTCGAGTACGGTGATTACGGCCGCGGCAACAATCAGGTACGGACTGGCCGACGTAAAAGTCGTGGCCAGGCCGATTACAACGATCAGGTAGACTGGCGCGCTGACGAGCCGGAAGCCGAGTAACGGCGCGAAATGTTTTTCTGCCTCCGAGGGTGCAGAAGCAACACGGCGCGACATCACTGAGCTCATTCCAAAATGCGCGATAACGACGAACGATTCGGCAAATGCTGTTGCGAAGAAAAACGCGCCGATATCCTGTGCCCCGAGGCGACGCGACAGCACCATCAGGAGGACGAAACCGCTCAGTCTGTAGAACGACTGCGCGGTGAGGATCGCCACGGTGTCGCGGCGCAGACCGCCCTTTATCAACCGTACCTGTGGGTTATGAACTCGATGAGTGTGGTCGCATTGAGAGCCGTGTCGCGACCGAGCACGAACTTGTACGCGGGGGCCTTGAACATGAGGCGAAGTCCGTTGCGCATTCTCGATGCAGCAACGCCTGCCTTGCCCGTCATTTCCCACAAACCCCGCTCGAGGAGGAACTCGAGACCCTGATAAACACCGAGGCCTACAACGAGATACTTGATGAGGGCTTTGAGAGTGCGCCGCCTGGACAAGGGAACGATCTTCGACTCACCCCCAAGATTTCGCTCGCCAACGAGCAGTAGCGCAGGTTCGACTGGCTCGCTCATCCGGTGCCGGAAGAAATCGATATCCACGAAAGTCTTTGGCTCGAACTCCATGCGGTTGAGCGTTCGTCGCTGGGACTCCGGCACTTCGCTGCCGCCGTCGCTCCTGAAACCGAGACGCAACGGAAACGGGTGCATGCGTCCAGTGCTGTCGATCAGCGGTGTGTCTTCACTGAGAATCGTGAAATCGGGATGGCGCAGGAGTGCCATAGTCATCGTGCTCTTTCCCCCGCCTGACGGCAGGAGTAGCAGGATGCCCCGCCCCCTGTAGTTGACACCCATCGCGTGAATTCGGTGAAGCCCGATGGAGTCGAGGTACTCGCCGACGGTGGAAAGAGTGAACAGGTAGGCGATCTCGCGGACGAGGTCGAAATCGGTCCCGTATATCTCGCAGGTTCCTCTTTTCGTGTCGACGATCGCCAGGCCGCGTCCGAAGTAGTCGACGTAGCTGATGTCGCCATACCTGAATGACACGTTGCGCGGTGTGATCACGCTTGCGGGAACTGCCGGCAGCTGCGAATAGGCAGGAGGCTCGCCGAACATCGTGACCCGCATCGCAGCCGGAACACCGGATTCAGCGGCGGTTACAAACCATGCGAAGTCACGTGCGACTTCCTTGACCAGGTCTTCCCGGCCGCTTGCAAGCTCGAGCTGAAAGCCGTAGAAATCGAATCGTTCGGTAATCAATTGCAGGAATGTTCGAGCAAGCCAGTGTTTCGAAGAACGAAAACTTAGCTCATTACTTCTACCCCCACGCCATGAACTAGCGGCGCCTCATTGTCATCGCACTGTTTGCGCTTTCCAGTCCGGTCGCCGCGCAGGCGGTTTCCGACACAACCTCGTTGACTGCGCGACTGGAGGTTACGACTCTTGATCCGGCCACCGGGGCCCCTCAGCGCAAGGGGCCACGATAACACGTCCCACACGTGGGACCATGAAGCTGACTGTTTTTCCCGACGGATCGATAAGAACACTCGATGCCGGGGCAACGACGAGAGCATTGATCGTTACTCGTGCTGGGAACGCTGATATTCCGAGTCTCGCACGTCAGTACGCTGCGCTCGACGCAGCGGGGAAGGGGGTTGGTGAGCTGTCGAAGCGTGGTGCTGCGGAAACGACAGTGCTGGGAGCCAGGATCACGCTGGACTATGGAACTCCCGAGAAGCGGGGTCGCGAGATCTGGGGCTCACTCGTCAAATACGGAACGCCTTGGCGTACCGGGGCCAACAGGGCGACGCACTTCAAGACTGACAAAGCTCTGAGATTCGGGACACTCGATGTTCCTGCTGGCGAATACACGCTCTACTCGTTCCCGGCCTCGGACGGTGGACTACTCGTGATCAATCGCCAGACCGGACAAAACGGCCAGCAGTACGATGAAAACCAGGACCTTGGCCGGGTCCGTTTGACGGTGCGCCCGCTCGCATCACCTGTCGAAGTATTCACTATCTCAGTTAGGGAGGAGAAGGGACGAGGACTGCTCGCGCTTCAGTGGGATATGACGGAGATGGTCGCGGACTTCACCACTCGTTGATGTGCGAAGGGAGGTGGGTTTGTCTGCCGCTTCCTGTTCGTCACGGAGCCACGGGGGCCACGGGGTAACGACGGAAATACGGGGGGAACGGAGGTTTTGAAGTTTCGGGAGGTTATGGAGGCATTTAACTCAAGCGAGTTCACTCTTCGGCCGGGCCCCCACGTAATGCATGCGTCGTCGTGTTTTTGTACAAAACCACACAGCGCACCTTCGCCATCGGGAGGAGGCTGTTGGTCGCGAGAGCATCTACATATAGGGACTGGTTCTAATTCCGTGTTCCTCCGTACCCCCGTGGCTCCGTGATGAAGCACACAGAATCTGAATGTACGAACACGCTTTGCACACGAGAACATCCTTCGAAAGAACTAGCGCCCCCACGGAAGCAGAACGTACGTCGCGCTGATTCCGAACTGATAACCGGTCTGGCCGAGGAAGACTTTCTGCACGCCGACGTAAACGTCGAAGCCACGGTGAGCGAGCTGTTGTAGCCCGAAGCCCATACCGGTGAGAAAGCTTGCCCTGCTTGGCGCACCTTCGTCAGAACAGTCGACGTCCCAGACTATACCGGGAGTGACGTAGGTAACCAGCCGCACCCGCTCCAGCATCGCGATGGAAAAGGGCATGCCCATGTCCACAGTGCATGCGCTAAGACCAGGCAGTATGCGGGGAGCCCAACCAAAACCAAGCTCGGCTCCAACAGTGCTGGTAGCTGTGGCATCCCCGATCACGCTGGCTATCGTCGGGCCGGCTGTGAAAAGGTTGACGCGGGTGCGTGCGCCAAACAGTGCGTGAGTATTGCAGTCGCGCTCGGATCTGCATTCACCGGATTGGCGCCCCGCCGTGAGTCCGAACGTCGATCCCCCCTTGTACTGCAGGTCAACGCCGAGCGCGACGGCATTCAAGTTGACGCCACCACTACCTGTGCGTCGCCCGGATTGGAGCCGAAATCCCCAGTAGTGATGATTGCGGCTTGCCGGCATCGGCAATGCAATCGGCGGCAGGGCACCGACTGGTGTCGCTTGAACTGAGAGTATATGCACCTCGCGTCCCTGCGCCCGGAGCGATGCCACGCTCAATGACAACAGTGCAACTGCAACCACGATACGCCTGATCATTGCAGCTCCAGCCAGCGCGAATAGGAAACACCGCCGGTTCCGTCACTCGTGTATGTGTAAACTCTCAGGAATGCGCCACGGTTCCGCATGATATCGATCCGCATGAAGCCGGTGCGATGCTGGGCTACGTAGTAACTCTCACGCAGCCATACGCTGCAGCCGACCTTGCTTTGAGATCCTGCACCACTGACGAGCAGGTACCGGACTGTAGGGCCGCCCCGCAGCACCTGAATGTTGTGCTCGTGCCCAGCCGCATAAACCAGCGGCGGGTTGGAGCCAAACGCTGTCTCGATCGAGTCGCGCATCGTGCGGTTTAGTCCCGACAGAATGTCCTGCGAATATCCTGCAAGACGACGGAACGGACCGGTGATGCCACAATAACCGCCATGCTCTCCACCGGTCATCAGCGGATGATGTCCGCCAACGACAACGATGCGTCCCGGCTCCGTGACTGAGACCTGTTTGCGCAGTGCCGCAGCTACCGCGCCGGGATCTGTTTCACATTTCGTGGCATCGTCACGCACGATGTAGGCATGCAGCCACCACTGCGTGTCGAGAGCGATGAAGCGAAGTCTTCCAAAGTCGAATGACACGGGGCCCGGGCAGCCATTCCCGGGGAGCATCCTGATGTCACGCCCGCGCGACATTCCCGCGAGCATCTGCTCCTGCAGTCTCACTGCGTAGAGACCAAATGGCCCCGAGCCCGCCCAATCGTGGTTCCCCGGAATAAAAATCGTGCGCACGCCGGGCGGAATCGCATCTACCTGCACCTGCAGTCTCCGCCTCGCATCTGCGTACTCGGCCTGACCTTCTTCCGGAATACCATCAGGGTAGACGTTATCCCCGAGGAATACCGCGACAGATTTTTGAGGCGCAACACTCATATGCGCCTTCATCGAGTCGAGCACCTTGCTGCGGCCGCGCGGGTCGGGCTCGCCTGCATCGCCTATGAGAAAAAGCGATGACTCGATGTCATCCGGCGCCAGATCCGGAGCAGGGAAGACGAGCCGGCAGCCGGAGATGGCGCTGAAGGCAATCGCCAAGCCGATTCCGCGCGCCAGTCGATTAAGCTGTTTCATGTGTGGGGATCTCAGAACGAGAGACCTCGCTGAATGTAAAACCGGTTCTCTTCGCCGTGCGCGTAGGAGAGGCTGAAGGTCTGCCCGAGAGATGACAACCAGAACCCGCCACCGAAACCGGAGTGCCAGCCCCCCGGACTGCGGCCGTCGAACCAGACACGGCCTGCATCAGCCAGCCCGAAAATTCCCGACTGCCATTTCACAAACAATGGTACGATCCCAAGCGGAACGCGGATCTCAGCCGAACCAAAAGTGGCCGATTCTCCGCGGAAACGTTGATATCCATAGCCTCGCACAGTACGACGCCCCCCAATTGCTGGCGCGTGCTGAACCGGGAACGATCCTGACGCAATCTCTCCGCCAGCCTTGAGCGCGAGGTGTGTGCCGTTGCCCGGCAGCGGAAGATACGTAGCCAGAGTTGCACCGGCCGTGTTGAAGCTTTCCTCAACATCCCATAGCGGTGGAAAACCGGATAGTTCCCCGTCGAACTTCCATCCCTTCACGCTCACCGGGCCACTCGAGGTACGATCGAGTGAAAGGCCAAGCCGGAGGCCGACCCTTCCAAATCCCTCACTGCCCGCGATTGCGAGGTCGCTCAATGGCGAGCCGGTAGATGGCTCGGGGTTGTTCCAGTAAACCACGGGGCCTACTTCCGCTCTTCCTTCGAGTGGCCGAAGCCCCGGGAAAACTGTTTTTACCTTGCTGAAATCGTTGTTGAGGTTCTCGCGACCACGCCACCCGATCTGCCACACGAGAGTGGGCTCGATCGAGACGAGGTCCTGGGCGACCTGAGAGAATTGCTTATCGACTTCGTCGACATCGTTTCCATAACCGTGGAACCGGAACTCCTCGAACTTCGACGCACGCGCTGCCAGCAACAGCGCAAGCGGGGAGTTCTCTGCCCGGTAATCGACATTGAGGTTCACGCCAGGCTTCCTGTTCCCGAGCCCCATGAGAACGTTCGCGTCGATCTTCCATTTATGCGGCAGTCGCCGGAAGCCCTGCGACTGATACCGTGGACCGAAGCCCACTATCAGCCCCGCACCATGCCCGTAATCGAAAGTTGGCCCAAACCCGAATTTCTTGCCCCAGTCCGGACGCCAGGGTGAATCCAGTTTTACGCCTGCGCCCTGCGTGGGTTCGCGCCACTCTTCGTAGTTGATCCGCGTTCCATCGGCGGTAATCAACTCGTTGCCAACGCGGGAATCATAAAACGTGGTGGCTTTTCCGTTTGTAGAGTCAGCCAGCGTGTCATCCCCCCCTCCGCCAATCAGCCTCAGCGTGATTGCGCCGTTCGATGCTCCTTTCACTACTGCCTTGTCTTTGCCGCCGTGCAGGTAGACGCGCACCTCGTTCGTTTCCGAAGGGATGAATGTGCGGTTGCTGAACGTCGTCACAGGGCCGGAGTCGTTCGCGCTCGTCAGCTGGACTATGACGCGTCCGTCCTCGAGACGGGTAATGATCGCGTTGTCATTCTCATCAGTACCGTGAACGTTCACCTCAGTCGCAAGCCACTTGTAGAACTCGGCCGCGAAAGCTGGAAGCCCCTCGCGCCTGGCCTTCAGCGTGGTGCGGAGGTGATTCCCTTCGAGCTGGCGCCACTCAGGGGGAAGGCGCAAAAGCGCCTTTTCTATAGTTGCATCGGTCAACGCGGCCTGAACCCGCAGCGCGATCTCGTCGGCAGCCTGGCGATCGATTCGCTGCAGCAGCCTCCGATCGAGATTGTGACTCTCGAAGGTCAGACCGGCAAAGTCATAGGTAGGCCCGAATTGCAGAAGCTTCGGGTAGACGGGACGCATTACGTACTTCACAATCAGCCCTCGGGCATTAAAAAACACGCGGTCTCTATCGCGCGGAATTGGGCGCCACCTGTAGGCCCCCTCGGTGCCGTAGCGCGCGAACCTGATGTTGTCCGCGGTTCTGTCGTTGTCGTTCACAAAGAAGTCCACCATTCTCACCGCAAACATCTCGCGCTCATCGAGGCGGTTGGCCTGACT
This sequence comes from Gemmatimonadaceae bacterium, assembly GCA_031426255.1. GTDB lineage: Bacteria > Gemmatimonadota > Gemmatimonadetes > Gemmatimonadales > Gemmatimonadaceae > UBA4720. The sequence goes on from JANPKW010000082.1 coordinate 47,299, forward strand.
CTTTTCGACCGACTCGAGGAAATTCTCACCGTTTTCAATGTGACTGGAGCCGCCAAAGCCTGGCATGTCGCCCGGCGCTTCCTCCGGGCTCAGCTCCACTGTCGCAAGCATTCCCGCAAAAGTCTTCCGATGTTCGCCGAGCCGTGGATCGTCTGGCATTACGTAAAGGTCAGGGCTCACGTGAAGCGCTCCGATCGCCTCCAGAAATGGCGGAATCATTAGTGAGCCCGCGGGAAAGAGCATAGACACCTGGTCCCGAATAAGACCTCCGAGTGTCGTGCCCTGAATTGCAGGAGGCATCGCCAGGGTGACCGGATCCTTGTTGACCGAGCGGAATGCGTATTCCCGCCAGCCGTTGTTCTCGACAAATCGCAGTGTGACTGTCTGGTTGCCGCCACCTCGCTCTGTCGGCTTCACTCCGCCCGCAAAGCGCGACATGTCGAACACCGGCACTCGAACGGGAGTGGCCCAGATATCACGCCACCCTTCGCCGAAGAGGCTCCGCTTCAGCCCGCCGTCGTCATATTCCGGGCCCGCGACCACAGTCGCCGTGCGGTCGCCCACCGAGGGGACCGCGGTTTGAGATCGTGCGTTTGGAGCCGCTGCTACAGACAGCGCGGCCATGAGATACAACGATCTTCTCATCCGTTTACTCTCCGATGGGGCTTATCGAATAATAGTCCCGCCTGGCAGGCACACAGGCAACGTTCGCGCCGGATATCCGGCTCCGGAAGCAACCCGCCGAGTTGCCCGCAACACAATCGAAACAGAATGACCATTGACCCAAGTGTTTCGTGAGGGAATGTTAAGGGTTCGTCAGGATCGAGCGCGGCTCCCGGAAGAGCACGGTCGATTCGCACGGTCATAGTCAACGCGCATCGAGCGCAGTGGGGTAGCAAATGAGTTTTCGAAAGAAGGCCACCCGTAGCTTTATCGCAGCCGCGGCGCTGGTAGCCGCCGCGTGCACGGACTCGCCGGCGCCAAGCGAGCCGAGCGTGGCTTCGCCACGGTTTGAGCGAAGCGCGGTGGCGCAGGGGCGGCTCGCCGCATTGTTCCCCAGTGCCTCGGCTGACATCATGGGTATGCCAGGCGCTGTCTTCGCCGATCACGACGAAGTTCAGGGCAAGCTTGTTTTTGGCGTCCAGAATGCCAATGCAATCCAGGGAATTCAGCGATCGCTGGTCGCGCGCGGTCTAAACGCCGATGAGTTCACCGTGCAGGTGATGGAGCCCTTCGTCCGACTTGCCAACCTTCAGACGAGTGTAATCCGACCGACGCAGGCTGGCACGCAGATTCATTTCGGCGGCTATGTCTGCACGCTCGGCTTCAATGTGACGCATGGTTCTGGCCGCTCCTTCATTACAAACTCGCACTGCACCAACACGCAGGGGGGAACGGAAGGAACCACGTACGCGCAACCGAGCCGTACGGCTGATAACACGATCATCGCTACCGAAGCCGCTGATCCCGCATACACATCGGGCGGTGGCTGCTCCGCGGGAAAAGTGTGTCGCTTCAGCGACGCAAGCCGCGCACTTTACTCGGGATCGGTCGGGTCGGCGCAGGGAATTATCGCGAAGACGACCGGCGTCAACAGCGGGGCGCTCACGACTGCCGGTAATTTCACCATCACGTCACAGGACAATTCATCGACCAGTTACAGCGGAACGGTCGACAAGGTTGGCCGAACGACAGGTTGGACGCGCGGGACCATTACTAGCACCTGCGCAACCATCAACGTCTCGCAGTCAAACATTCAGCTGCGCTGCCAGACCACGGTCACCAACAATGGCGCAACGATTGTCAGCGGTGGTGACAGCGGATCGCCTGTCTTCAAGATTACAAGCGGCGACAACGTGACGCTCGTTGGCATTCTGTGGGGCGGAAGCGGCACCAACACTTTCGTTTTCAGCCCTCTGAAAAACATCCAGGACGAACTCGGGCCAGTGGTAGCAACCGAGGATGGCACGTTCGTGCCACCGCCACCACCGCCACCACCCCCCGCACCGCCACCGTCTCCGCCCTGCGTGCCGAAGGGGAAGAGCAATAATTGCAAGTAGTGTGAACCCACCGCAGTTTAAACGGGGAGAGCCAACAGCTCTTCCCGTTTTCTTTTCTCCCCGCGTTGACCACAGACCGTTCGACTCGTAATGTCGGGTGATGACCAGTCCGCGCGAGCTGCTTCCGCTCGACTCCACCGGCCGCCCGCGCCTCAAGCTCGCCTTCGTAGGAACACACGGTGTGGGAAAGACCACGCTGTGCTTCGACCTCGCGTCGCAGCTCAAACGTCTCGACCTTGGCGTCGACCTGGTGAAGGAAGTGGCGCGCAGGTGTCCCCTTCCTATTAATGAAGCGACAACGCCGGATGCCCAATCGTGGATCCTCCATACCCAGATCGCCGAAGAGCTCGAAGCGGCAGCGATGTATGAGGTAGTTGTCTGCGACAGGTCCGTCCTCGACAACTACGCGTACCTCGTTGCACGCGCGGGGCGTCGACCGGAGCTCGACCCGCTCGTCGACGGTTGGATCAGGACATACGATGCGCTTTTCAAGGTCCCCGTTCTCGGGGCGCCGAAGTTCGACGGAACCCGGGCCGTAAGCCGGAGCTTTCAGATGGAGATCGACTCCACTATCGACCGGCTTGTCTCCGCCTTCGGTGTGAACGTATTGCCACTTGACCCCGACGATCGCGAAGGATGGATCGGCGTCGTACTCAACTCGCTCGGCCTGCCCTCAAAACCGCCACAAATCGACTTGTTCGCCGCAGGATCCTCCGTCAACATCTGACTCCCGGTTCACGAATGAAAATCCTGAAGGTCTTGATCGCTGCACTACTGCTTCCAGTGATTGCACAGGCGCAGTCACTCGACGCGACTCGCCTGCGAGCCTATCCGTTCCCGCAAAATCTGACAGCATCCGCAACGGGAGCACGCATAGCCTGGACGCTGAATGAAGAAGGCCGGCGCAACATCTACGTAGCAGAAGGCCCGGACTTCCGCGCGCGCAAGCTCACTCAGTACGATACGGATGACGCGCAGGAGCTCAGCAGTGTTGCAGTTTCTGCTGACGGGCGATTCGTCGTATTCGTGCGCGGTGGAGAGCACGGCAGCAACTGGGATGACGGGGTAATCGTAAATCCGCTCTCGCTCCCGGTTCCGCCCAAGCTTCAGATCATGTCTGTTCCGTTCGCAGGCGGGGAGGTAAAAGCGCTGACTGAAGGCGGCGACGGTCCCGCAGTATCACCGGACTCCAAAACGGTAGCCTTCCAGCGTGACAGACAGATATGGACTGTTCCGATCGACGGCTCCGCTGCCTCGAAGAGACTAATATCAGCTCGCGGAACCAATGGTGACATTCAATGGTCACCCGACGGTTCGCGATTGGCCTTCGTTTCCGGAAGAGGAGACCACGCTTTCGTCGGGATTTACGAGGCGGAGACCAAGCCGATCATCTGGATCGCTCCATCCACCTCACGCGATGCTTCGCCGAGGTGGTCGCCTGATGGCAAGCAGGTTGTGTTCGTGCGGAGGCCCGGCGCCGGTGGGCCTCCGCAGATGACTCTCGAGCGGCGTCACAATCCATGGTCGATCTGGACGGGTGATGCCACGACCGGCGAAGCTCGGCAGATATGGAAGGCGCCGGAGACACTTCCCGGTTCTTCGCCATCGACGCAGGGCGGCACGAACCTGCATTGGGCTGCGGAAGGCCGCATCATTTTCGTGAGCTACGCCGACGGTTTCCCGCATCTCTATTCGCTGAGCGAGCGTGGAGGCGAGGCAACGCTGCTTACTCCGGGAAACTTCATGGTCGAGTCGATCACCATGAGTCAGGACAAGAAGCACCTGGTATACATGGCGAACACTGGCAGCGATCCCGACGACATCGACCGCCGCCACGTGGTGAAGGTCCCTGTGAATCGCGCTTCGCCCGAGATCATGACACCCGGAAAGGGTCTCGAGTTCACGCCGGTTGTGACCGGTGACGGTCGTTACATCGCCTATCTCGGCGCAACTGCGCAAAAGCCACCGTTGCCCATGGTGATGGCGTTTGCTGGCGGTCGGACTCCGCCGATAGTGATCGGTGAGGACCGGATTCCAACGGGCTATCCAGCCTCGCAGCTCGTCACGCCGCGAAAGGTGACTTTTCGTGCTCCTGATGGGAAAACAGTCCACGGTCAGCTGTTCGAGCCGAAGGGTGGTGCAGCTAAGAAACCGGCGATCGTGTATGTGCATGGTGGCCCGTCGCGGCAGATGCTGGTGGGCTGGCACTACTCGGACTACTACTCGAACGCCTACGCGATGAATCAGTATCTCGCGAGCAGAGGCTTCGTAGTGCTTGCCGTGAACTACAGGCTGGGGATTGGCTACGGATACGAGTTCCAGAATGCCGCCAACGCAGGGATGCGTGGTGCCAGCGAATATCAGGATGTGAAAGCGGCGGGCGAATTTCTACGGGGCCTTGCCAACGTGGATGGGAAGAGGATCGGTGTGTACGGCGGATCGTACGGCGGTTACCTCACAGCCCTGGGGCTGGCGAGGGATTCGGATCTTTTCGCTGCGGGAGTCGACGTTCATGGCGTGCACAACTACACGTCGGAGAACGGTCGCCGACTCGGAATGGGAGCATGGGAATTCGAGCCGACCGACCGCGACAGTGCGGCGGCCATTGCGTGGCGGTCGTCACCGGTTGCCGACATCGCAACATGGAAGTCACCGGTGCTTCTGATTCATGGAGATGATGACCGCAACGTCCGCTTCATCGAGACCGTGGACCTGGTTCAGAGACTGGCGGCTGCCAAAGTTCCGTACGAAGAAATCATCATCCCGGACGACACGCATCACTGGATGCTGCACCGCAACAATCTCCGCGTAAATGCAGCGATTGCCGAATTCTTTGAAAGGAAGCTGACGCCGAGGTGAAGGAAACGAGCGTCCGTTACGCTACTGAGGGGGATATCGACGAGATAGTCAGGGTCATCAACGCGGCGTATCGTGTCGAGGACTTCTTTGTGCGCGGCAATCGCACGAATGTCGAGGATGTTACCGCGCGGATGAACGCCCCCGGCGCGTGTTTCATAGTTGCCGACCGGGGTGACGGGGTGCTTGTCGCGGCGACCTCGGTCGACGTGCATGAGGACCGTGGGCATTTCGCGATGCTGTCAGTTGATCCAGCAGTGCAGGGGAAAGGGTACGGCAGGATGTTAATCGATGCGGTGGAGGACCACTGCCGAAAGTCCGGATGCGCCCATCTCGACATCGAGGTGGTAAATCTGCGGGAGGAGTTGCCGCCGTTTTACAAGCGTCTTGGATTCGTCCCGACGACAACCGCGCAGTTCTCGGATACCGGGAAGCTTACACGTGAAGCTCATCTCCTGTTGATGAGAAAAACAATCTAGAGCCGGTACATCGCAGCATCGCGGGCGGCCTCGGCCGCAGTGTACCGTGGAAAGAACTCGAGCAGCTCACCGGCCTTGGCTATGCTTGCGTGGGGAGAATGGACGACATGATCGCGTGTCAACGCGGCGTCGCGCTGGCTTACCGTTGCCGCCCATTCATGCCACGGAAGGAAAACCAGGTTCGCCTGTTTGCCGAACCAGGATGCGGCGGCTTCCGCGTAGTCGCGCAAGGTGATCGGCTCGAGCGCCGCGACGTGAAAGGCTTCGCCAATTGAGTACTGCGGACGTTCGAGCGCGAGCTGAAATGCGAGGGCGACGTCATCTGCGTGAACGTGCTGAAGCGTCGCGGCTCCGTCGTCGGGGAGCTCAACCGCTTGACCTCGGGCGAGACGATCGAAAACTGCGCGGTCAAGATTTCCTGCGGGGTTAATGGGATTCCAGCCGGGCCCGGTAATGTGTCCGGGGTGCAGGATCGTTACAGGAAACCCGCGCCGCGCTTCATCGAGCAGGAGGGCTTCGACTTCAGCTTTGCGGACACCATAGTCACCAAAGGGCTCGCGAGGCGCAGTCTCGTCATACGGGCGCGCGCGGGGAATTCCGTGCACCCAAAGCGTCCCGCAGTGCAGGAAGTGCTGAATGTTGCCGCGGAGGGCCTCGACTAGCGGCTTGGCGGAAGCCACGTCAAAGCAGGTGAGATCCACAACTGCATCAGGAGATGCACCTGCAATCACGTCGGCGAACGTGCCGTCCCGTTCTGCCGCCAACCGGTCAATCCGTTTCTTTTCCACCGATCGCCACTCTGGCGCGTCGTGGTACGGCGCGCGCTCTCCGCGGGATACGGCCGTGACAGCGTGGCCCGCTGCTACGAGGCGTGGGACCAGCCAGGTGCCTATGTGGCCCGTAGCCCCTATAACGACAATTCGCAACCGTGCCTGATCAGAACGAGTTTCTTGGCGAGGCCGGGGCTGTGCTGCCGCCCTCGACTCTTGCCTTGAGCTGCATCAGCTCGAGCTTGGACTGCATCCTGAACATCGACATCATCATCTTGCCTGTAAGTCCAAGGGCGGCACTGCCGGAATCATCGCGCTGCTCCGTCAGCGGCGACACGAGCCTGCTTACTACTTTAGTGGAGTCGCCCTCAACGCTGAGGGAATCGCGCCTGATAAGTAACCGTCTCTCGCTCGTGTCGTTTCGCATCCTCCAGGCAATCAACTTATCTGGTACTACCTCCGTTACCTGCCAGGTTACGCTTTGCTTTGCAATAGTCCCCGCTCCCATCTCGACGCGCAAGGTGTCGCCGGGAATGAATTGCCCGCGCCGGTTCGTCGTCACCGTGTTGCCCTGAGCCATCCATGCGGGCACCGAGTCTCCGTTAGCAAGCCACGCAAAGACGCGGTTCGGTGAGCCGGCGATCATCACACTGGCAGATCCATCAGGCAGCAGCGAGCTCTGCATTGACTGAAATCCCCACCACATTGCGGCGACGACGAAGACAATTGCGATCGCCAGACACCCGCCTATCCACTTCCACATAGCCGCTTTCGTCCCTATGTGGTTGGTGGACCGCTCTGGAATCCAATCGCGCGATGCGTGTTGTCGCAGAAAGGCATGTGCTTCGACTGCCCGCAGCGGCACAACGCTACCCGCGTGTCGCTGCGAAGTACCTCGCCCTTCGAGTCCTCTACCTTCACCACTCCTCTTATGAAATACGGACCGTTGTCGATGGCGAGTATTTCAACAGTTCCAGGAGCCGATTCATGAGGTCCGCCGTCGAGTCTTTCGTACTGAAGAGCCCCCGTGGGGCATCGTGTTACGGCTTCGGCAATCGCGTCGGCGTTGGCAGCGTCGACATCGATCCATGGCCGGCGCAACGGGTTGAAGACCTGGGGCAGTGCTCGAATGCATGCCGCGCTATGAATGCAGCGACGCGCGTACCACTGAACCTTGATTGCCTCGCTCGAATATTCCCGAGTCAGCCTGGAGAAAACGCGGTTTGGCTCTCTCGGGTCAGGCGGAGCTCCGGCACCACCCTTTCCCGCATCCGCCTCCTCGACTCGATCGTCGTCCGGTGTCATCATGGGAGGATAAGCGTCGAGGGACAGTCCGGCCAGTCACTGCTTACCTTACTGTAATTGCGGCCACTTCAGAGAGCATTCTTGAGCCAATCAGATGACCTGCTGGACTTGTTGATTGTAGGCGCGGGTCCGTGCGGCCTTGCCGCTGCGATATCTGCGCAGCGCGGTGGGCTGAATACGGTCGTTGTCGATGCACACTCGATCGTGAGCACCATCACGCAGTACCCGACTTACGTCCGGTTCTTTTCCACGGCGGCCAAGCTTTCACTTGGTGAAATTCCGTTCGTGGTTGCGGATGACAAACCATCCCGACGGGACGCGCTCGCGTATTATCGGGAAGTTGTAAGGCACTTCGGGCTCAGAGTGAGGCAGTATGAACGAGTGATGTCGATCGAGCCCACCGGTTCAGGCTTTATCATCGAGTCCAAGCTTCGCGCCGGGACGCTCCGTGAGACGAGGGCAAAGGCGGTCGTCGTCGCTACCGGATACTTCGGCTCCCCGAACCGACTCGGCGTCGAAGGCGAAACGCTGCCCCATGTAGCGCACGTCTACCGCGAGGGTCACGAAGCGTTTGATCAGGACGTCGTTGTAGTCGGAGGCGGAAATTCAGCGGCTGAAGCTGCGCTCGATCTCTGGCGGGCCGGGGCGCGCGTGACGCTCACTCATTTCGGGCCAACATTCGATAAGCGCATCAAGCCATGGGTGTTGCCGGATTTCGAGAACAGGGCGAAGGAGGGTAGCATCGGTGTAAGGTGGAACAGTCGCGTTACCCGCATCGACAGCGACAGCGTGGTTGTTTCCGGGCCCGAAGGTGAGGCCGTGTTACCCGCAACGTTCGTATATGTCATGACCGGCTTCGCCCCGAACACTGAGCTGCTGCGTCAGTGTGGTGTAGCGATCGATCCAGTCACTGGAATTCCAGCGCACGACCCCGACACGCTCGAGACACCGGTATCCGGGTTGTTCATAGCTGGCGTTGTCATCGCAGGCTTCGATGCCAACAAAGTGTTCATCGAGAATGGCAGATATCATGGGGACAAGATCGTCGCGCGACTTCTGGGACAGGCGGCGCCAGCCGAGCCGACGCTGAGTGCGGAATTGGATACGTAGAGTTCTTTCTATTTCCCGGGCGAGATTGAGATTCGTTTCGGTCGAGTGATTTTGTCCGGTTCATCACGGAAACACGGGGGACACGGAGTTCCACGGAGTTAGACCCAGTTGGTCTGCGCTCGAGGATGTCGGAGCGAGCGCAAGCCCGGTCCGGCCAGATGATGCGTCGTCTGCTATTGAACAAAACAGAACGACGCCCAGCAGCTATCTCGTACGGATCATTCCCGCCGTCGCAGCATTGTTGAGGTATTGAAGCACTGCAGCAGGAGTGACGATGCCGAAGTAATGATCGCCGGCCTCGCGAGCCTCCGCCGATAAATGCTGATAGATCTCCAGTCCGTTCCTGCGGCCGTCGATGAAGTTCAGCAATTCGAAGCCCATCAGGCCGTGCAGCCCTTGAACACCGGCAATCCGTCCGCGGCCATCAAGAAATTCGCGAGGGCCCGCTGCGATCACCGGTCGCAAGGCAGTCAGCTGCCGCTCCACATCGCCAGGGGACGGGCGCGGCGGCGCAGGATTGCCGGTAACTGCTCGATAGTGTGACTCGAGCTCCCGCAGCGACTGCGTCTCGCGCTGTGAAACCGATTGCCCAAGCGATGTAGCGAGCATTGCTGCGCCCGCATGAATCTGAGCAACCGATGCCGCTGCCCTTTTTTCTCTTTCTGCAGCATACCTGACCTGGTCGACGGCCTTGTGATAAGCGGCGACGCGATTGCTGTCTGTCGATATCCATTGCAGACCAAGCCTCAGGTTTCGCCCCATACGCTCGGCGCCCCTTCCTGATGTCTCCGCCGCCAGCGCGGGAGCGCTCGCGTTGTTCGCGGACGCCATTGCATAGGCGATCAACGCCGCGGAAACCGCATTACGTCCGAGTTGGGTGCGATCGAGCGTTTCGAGATCGTCGTCAGACGAATGGATGAAGCGATCCGGCATATTGGTGAAGCTCACGCCGGGAACGCCGATTGGCGCTTCGTTAAACGGAATGTGGTCGGTGTTACCGTGAAAGAAGATCATCTCGGCGTTGTAGCGCTGACGTGTGCCGAGGTGAGAGTAGTGGGGCTTCGGGTATACCTGGGATATTCCTGCCTGAAGCTGCGAGAGCTCGAATGTGTTACCGCGTACCATGTATTCGACGACGGCTTCACTGACATCGTTGAGAAAATGGAAACGCGCCGCCGGGACCCGGGTGATGTTCTGCTTGCGCATGATGTCCTGCGACTGATCGGCGCCGACCATGTCCTGGTTGACGTTGACCCACATCTGTCGGTGGGCCTCGGGGTTGTCCGCGAAATATTGTCGCTGGCTCGAGAACTCAGTGACCCACCAGAACCGCAGGTTGCGCCGCGGGCGCGGCACGCGACCCTCGGCGATGAGCTTGTTCAGTGCGCGCGCGATCTCGAGAACACTTCCGGTACCGCTCGCGTCGTCATTGGCACTCTGCATGCCTTCCTGCATGTGGCCGGTGAGAACAATGTCCTGCGCGAGCCCCGGTTCCGAGCCGCGGATAAATCCTTCAACCATCACCTGCCACGGTTGCTCTCCCTCTGACGAGTTGAATCCGGCATCGACCAGCGCGCGCACACGAATCGGGCTGGTGGCAGCAGCGATGCGATTGCGCAGCTCAACTCCCTGCCGGAGCGACAGCACAAACGCGAACGTGGGATCCTTGCCGTCAATCTTGTCAGATGGAACGGAAAGCCAGCGAATCTGGTCCGGCATGTTGAAGCCGGAGCCGTCGATGCCGTTCCCTTCGTAGAACGGACTCGGATAATAGATGATACCAGCAGCACCGCGCCCAACGACGGCCTGCTGCATCGCCGTTCCGATCGATGCGTAGGTCAGCACGATCTTGCCCGCGACATCTTTCCCCTGAAGCTCGGCTGGGGTTGCTCCGCCGATGTCGATGAGCTCAGCGGTTACGTTGGCTGCACGACTGAGATCGGCGAGATGCAATGGCGTCTGGATCGTGCTAGCAATGCGCTGGGGACGGTCGCCGATGATCCAGAGATCTGCAAACTTCGCATTCCACGGCTTCGTCGTCCCGTAAGCCTGCTTGATGAGCTTCACATCGGTCAGCCCATACTCGCGAGCTTTTTCCTCGTAGTACTTTGCGACTATCCACAAGCCGTCGGACCCGCCGCGAGGGCGGTGGTACTGTGAGTTATGCCGAACGTGGGCATACGCTGCGTCTCCCGAAATTTCCTCGGAGATCAACCGCACCTGCGGCTCAGGAAGCACGCTCAGCTGCTGCGCCTGCAGCTGAAGGGGAAGGAGGCCGATCAGTACAACAACAATCGAAGTGGTTCGCATCGCCAGGGCAGTTCGTGAAAACACCGGATCTTGGATCAGAGAGATTGCGCAGGCCGTGCGCGGGCTGCAAGCTCTTTCCGCCATGAAGCTGGTGCTGATCCTGTGTCCGGCGATGGAGGGAATCGCCTCATGCGCGGCGAACGCGCACGCTGATCAGCGCGAGCGGGCGTAATTGATGATTGGCAACAGCCGGGTTCCGCGCGACTTGTTGCCCGCGTAGTTCAACAGGCCAAGCTGCACGCCGTCGAGATTACGCGCGTAGTTGAACAACGCGATTGCCAGTCCCCGCTGTGTTCCACGCACGTCATTGTAGGCGCTGAGGTTGACCCCACGCATCTCACCGCCGCTCGTGATCTTGAAGTACAGCGGCGCGATGATTACTCCGCGGGCGTTCTCTGTACCGATAGCCGAAGCGATTGCAACACCCTCAATTCGCGACGCCCCGATACCTGCGCCTGCAACGCTCAGCCACTTGAGTGTGCCTCCAGCGCCGATTCCGATTCCCGCGACCTGAACTCCAGTAACGTCGCCGCCCGCACCGAGGCCGATGCCGGTGATGGTAATGCCGTTTACCGTTCCGCCGGCTCCAATACCAATCCCTGCAATCGAAACGCCCTCGAGATTTCCACCTACACCGGCGCCGATTCCCCCGATCAACATGCCGCTGGCGTCCCCGCCAATTCCCAAGCCGATACCACCGATACCGATACCGCGCATGTTCCCGCCAATCCCCGCACCGATTCCACCGATCGCTGCGCCTCTCAGATCCTGGCCGATGCCGAGGCCGATACCACCGAGGCCAATTCCGCGCAGCTCGTTGCCGACGCCTACTCCAATTCCACCAATCGCGAGGCCCCGCATGTCGTCGAATACCCCGACGCCCACGAGTCCGGCGGCGATGCCCGCGATCCGCTCAGCACCCGTCCCGGGTAATCCGAGCGCCAAGCCACGAACACGGCCTGAATTCTCTTCGTATGGCATCCACATCGTCGCATTGATCCCAACGACTTCTTCCATGTGGCGATCGCGGAAGTTGAGGCGGACACCGGTGACCTTGCGCGAATCCCCGATACTTATGCCGACGCCGTCTACCGTCAGATCGACCGAGCGGGAATCCTGCGCAATAACGGGCACGCCTGTGAGCGTGACCGCGGCGAGGACAGCGGACTTGTAGAGGATTTTCATGTCTAGTCGTTCAGGTGATCGCCATCCTGCCTGAGCCGATACGATGCCCGGCACATTTAGGTTTCACGGTGCGGACCACCTTCGAGGGCCTTTCTCCCGCCTCACTGGGGCGGAAGAAAGGTCAATTAATTCGAGCCTTACTTATATAGATGAAAGGCAGCGCTGCTCGTCTTGAACTCTGCTGCCCCGCGGTCCCATTCATCAAGCAGAGCGTCGAGCGTTCCACCTTCGATTGCAGCCCTGACCTTGCCGGATCCAGTGAGCCGCTCGAGGTATTCGCTAAACGCAAATTCCTTTGGATGCTGTCTGCGAATCTCGTCGATGAGCAGCAGAGTCGTTCGGACCGGGCGATATGACTGCCTGTCACTGATGACGTACCGGATTCCGGGGATTGTGAGGCCGGGATGTTTTCGGGCAGTTGGCTCCACGGGCATCGTTATCGCCTCGAATGAAATGCCGGGAAGCTTGCGCTCGTTCATTGCGCGCGCGACCGCTGCCGCATTGAGCCACGGTGCACCGACCTGCTCGAACGGCCTGTCCGTCCCTCGTCCCTCAGTGAGGTTCGTCGCCTCGAAGTAGACTGAGCCCGGGTAGTTATTGAGAGCCGCGAGGGATCGGAGGTTTGGCGAAGGATTCGTCCAGGGTAGTCCTGTGTCATCATGCCACTGAGAGCGCTTCCAGTTCGTTGCGGGGATCACGATGAGCTCGGCACCAATTCCGTATTTCTCGTTGAAGAGCTTCGCAAGCTCGCCCACAGTCAGCCCGTGCCGCGCGGGAATCGGATACATCCCTACAAACGACTGGAAACCGGAATCGAGCAAGGCACCTTCTACGATCTCACCGCCAATCGGATTGGGACGGTCGAGCACCACAAACGGGATGCCTTTCTGTTTTGCCGCCTGCATCGAGAGGGCCATGGTCGAGACATAAGTCCACGTACGGCCTCCAACTTCCTGAAGATCGTATAGAAGGAAGTCGACGTCCTTCAACATTGCCGCAGACGGAGCATTGTCCTCTTCCATGTAGAGTGAGTACACGGGCACGCCCGTTTTTGCATCGACTTCGTCGTTGATCTTCTCGCCGGCTGCAACGGTGCCTCGTATGCCGTGCTCGGGTGCGAGGAGGGCAACGAGCTTCAGATCCTTATGCTGCGCGATGAGGTCGATGTCCGGAGTTTTCGAGCGATCGACGGCGCTCTGGTTGGTGATGAATCCTACGCGCTTCCCCTTCAGTGCCGCGGGAATATCCGCGACAAATACTTCGATGCCTGGCTGTACAACCGGGTTCGCTTCAGGTGGGGCAGGGGTCTTAGTGCATGCTGCAACAATCACGAGTGCGGGTGCAAGGAATTTCATCGACTCTCGCATGATGTGGGGATGAGGATGTTTGCGTCGACGGTAATTATGCAGAAGCGTGGAGACCGTTGCAGCGTCGCATGTCCGCGGGAATCAGGCTCGGTCAGAATACTGGACGAGGTCCCAGAGATTTCCGTACAGGTCTTCAAAGACGGCAACCGTCCCGTATTCCGCAGCACCTGGCGCTCTGACAAACCTGATTCCCTGCGCGATCATGCTGTGGTAGTCGCGCCAGAAATCGTCAGTGCTCAGGAACAGGAAGACTCTGCCACCGGTCTGATTGCCAACGAACCGTTCCTGCTCAGCTGTCGATGCCTTCGCGAGGAGCAACTTCGGACCATCCGATCCGGGAGGCGCGACCAGCACCCAGCGCTTGTCCTGCGCGGGCTGGTACGTGTCTTCGACCAGCGTGAACGCCAGCTTCCTGGTAAAAAATTCAATTGCCTCGTCGTAATCCCTCACGACCAGGGCCATGTGGACGATCGACTGTTTCACAGCACCTCGATGAAAACGCACATCGAGGTACAATACGACTTGTCGCTACTCGGCGCTTGCCGTTACCCAGGGGTCGCTTTCCATCCACTGCTCGTTTGGTGCGAAGAGAAAAACCATAGCCCCGTTTGCGAGAATCGGGAGGAGCTCGCGAGCGCGTGACTGTTCGATTGCCGGGCATCCCTCACTGCGGCCGGCACGCGTGTTCGTGACGTAGGGAGCACCGTGTGCGACGACCTTGCGCGCGCGCGCGTTGTCGTTGTAACCCTCCGACACACCTTCCAGCTTCAGGCCGATCGACTTGTATCTTCTTCCACCCGCCTTCCCACTGAAGCCGTACGTCTCCTGTGCGAGATAAAGTCCGAGCGAAGTTGCATAGCTGTTCGGGACGTTCGAGAAGCGCGTTGGAATTCCATCCCGAGTTCCTGCTGACCCGCGGCCATGGGCGACCATGAACGGTCCATCGATGATCTTCAGGGAATTCATGTCGAACACGTATCCGCGCGGGGAGGAGCTCGGGAGCCCGTAGTCGACGAAATAGAGGAACGGCTTCCTGACCTGGTCGGGATGAGCGGCTTTGTAGGCGAAATAACTGTTGAACGCGTCACTCAGGGCGCGCGAATGGCTGAGGGGCCTGACCACATTCTGGAACGCGCCAAGCGCCGTTGCCACTTTGGACGGTGTCCCTGAGGAGGCATTAGCCCGCGAGGTGTCACTCATTACGTGCCTGCCGTCCACAATCGAAAGGGCAGATTCGCCGATCGAATCGTCAGACTTGGCTGCTGGCAGGAGGTGCATGCTCGAGAAGGCAATCGCGAGCGCTCCAATGAGCGCGTTCTTCAGAATGATTCGCTGGGGCATTCCTCTCCTTCGATGGACGCAGCTTCCCACCGGAGATGACTGGACAAAGCTCTCCGACGAGGCGCCACGAGTTGTAGGGGTAGTACAGAAGTTTAACCTGTTTGTTCCCTCTGTTAAAGCCTTGCTATATCAGAGTTTACAGGTTCGAAAACGGTTCAGGCGTTACGCGAGATGGAGAACCATTGGGCATGCCTGTTGCCTTGTTGTAAGTCCTATTCAACAAGAGCATTCAAATGGCCGAAGAAGGAACAGGTTACAAGCACAGTGCAAGCGACAAGAAGCTCGATCAGTCGGCCGAGGTCGCAAATGATGGCGGGCAGACGAGTGATACGCAGCATTCGTCGGGGCCTTCGCACGATGAGGCCAAAATCAGCCGCCATGATGACACTGGAAAGGACCGGTTGTTCGAGGGTCGGCAACAGCACGACGATGCTGAAAAGAACAGTGAAAGAACGCGACTGGCACGTGATGTCGCGCGGCACGACCATGATGTTGACGACGATGTCGCTGATTCAGGAACAGGTCCAAGCGCTAAGCGGAAGAGCTGAGCGCGCCTGACGCTGCGCTCCGAAGATCTTTCTCGTAGCGCACGTCGCCGTGGTCGGCGGGGCCAACCATTACCCAGCCGGCAGCCCGATAGAATTCATGAGCGCGGGTGGGAGACTGATCGGTATTCAACCATGCAGTCTCCCATCCGGTTGAGAAAAGCCAGTCCTCAGCAACTCGAAGCAATGCCCGGCCATACCCGCGCCCCTGGACGAGCGGGTGTACAAAAAGAGCGAAGACGGTGCCAGTGGTGGCGTCAGCCATGCTGAACGCCACGACTACGTTTTTATCCTCGGCAACCCAGACTCGTTCCGTATCGCGGTCGAGCATCGCCTTGACGGAATCGGATGTGACACCGCGAGCCGCGAGCTGCGCAATGTCCAGGTGATTCTCCACCACGCTGGTGCGAATGGAAAAGAGCGCAGGGACATCCTCAGCGGTTGCCCTGCGCACCTGAATCTCCTGGTCTGATCTCGTTTCAATCACGCGCACAATTTACACGGCGGCGGTCCTGGCCTCGAATACCGAAGGTTCCCCCCGGAGAGCTCGAAACGACCTCTTGCTGATGAGGGCCGCGAGTGCAAGCGGCGCCGCAACGCTGCCTGCACGTTCCACCAGCTCCCATATCGGAGCTCCAGCTACGATAAAGAGCGATTCGGTCGCGAATTTCCAGAACGCGACAAAGATCAGCAGGCCCACGAACGGACGCAGAGCAATCGCAACGGCAAGAGTTATCTCGAACCAGCCGATGAGCGGCGTAGTCCCGGGCGGCAATCCGATCGCCGCGTAGTGTTGATCGAGCGCGACCTTCTCCGTGATTGCGCCCAGGGCACCGTGCCCGAAGAGTAGGAGAACCGTCGACCACTTGAGCACCACTGCGACCTTTTCGAGCACCACAGCGTCGCTGAGGGGGCTCATCATTGGTCCCAACAGGTCGCGTAGCGAGCGAGGAAAGCCCGCAAGCAGCAGCAACGCGAACGGAACTCCGTAATTGCCGGCGCGCTCGAGCGTCTCGAAGACACTTTCCCCTGCGAGCGGCCGCAGCAGTGCAGTCCACACTGCCCACACCGTCATGTAAACCAGGGGAAGGCCTCGCGGTGCAAAGAGCACCGCCATGCCGGCGACGACGTCGACTGCGCCGACAATCGGCATCAGCTGCCACGCCCATGACTCGGGAATGCCAGCGACCGCGAAATACGGAAGCCACGCAGCCTTTGTGATAAAACCAAAAGCACCATGACCGATGAAACAAAGTGCAGCACCAACTCGAAGCGTCCAGTACGCAATGGAGGTGGCGGATATCGTGGGGGCCGCGACAATCGATGTAGTAGAAGTATTGAGCATCTGGCCTTTGTGAAGTGACAGGGCCACGATGTCCCGGTGATGCCTATCGCTCAACGACCTCCGCTATCAGCGGTCGCAGCTTGTTGCGGACGGCGATCAGAAGACTGCCGCCGGAGCAGCTCCACGACATCCCGCGCTTTCCGCCTGCTGATCGGCAGGCGCATTCCGTCGCTGAGCTCGACCTCCAGACCCTTTGTTTTCCCTCGGCGTACGGCACGCACGTGACTGATGTTGATGCCGACGGAGCGGTGTATGCGCACGAACTGGGACGCGCCGAGTCGCTCGAGTATCTGTGCCATCGATTCGCGCAGGACGTGGCGGCGACCCCCGGCATGCACTACCACGTACGCACCGTCCGCTTCGACCCAGCTCACATCGTCGACGTCGACGGCTGAGCCTCCATGGCGGCTACCGAGCAGAATTCGTTCAGCGCCAGGTCCGTCCAGCGACCGACGGATCCGGTCGAGGGCCGCACGAAATCGCGCCTGAGTCACCGGCTTCACGAGGTAATCGCTCGCCGCCACATCGAAAGCGCGTGCGGCAAACTCTGAGTGCGCGGTCACGAACACGACGTGCCTCACCAGCGAGCGTATCGCGTCCTGTGCATCGAATCCGTCGGCGTGTGGCATTCGTACATCGAGAAATACGACGTCGGGTCTCATCTCGCGCACCATTGCCGCAACCTGTCGTCCGTCCGAGCACTCACCCGTCACGTCGAAGTCCGGCGCGTCGTGAAGCAGCTGTCGCAGCCGCTGGCGGGCGAGCGTTTCGTCGTCGACGATGAGAACGCGGTGACAACGACCGTTGCCGCTCATGCGATCGCCCGCACTGGCTCGATGGGCCTCGTCGCCGCTGCGCTCCGCGAGATCGGGATGACAATGCGAACGACTGCGCCGCCACCGGGACGCGGGTCGAGCGTCAGCGACGCACGATCACCATATGCAGTCTCCAGCCGTGCGCGCGTCGTGGTGATACCGATTCCGTGTCCATTCGATGTGCTGCCTTCAACAGCCAGCGGATTTCCGTCGTTCTCGACGGTGATCACGACGCTGTCGTCAAGCTCTGCAGCATCGATCCGCACGTTCAGTGAATCCTGTCCAGCATCGAGACCATGCACCACCGCGTTCTCGACGATTGGCTGGAGCAGGAACACCGGTATCAGGCAGTCAGCCACAGATGGAGCAATCTTCCACTCGTATCTCAGCCGCTCCTCGAACCGCATGGTCTGAAGTGCCAGATATCGCTCGGCGAGAGCGATCTCCTCTTCAACGGTTATCTCCTCGCGACCGTCGTCGCGAAGAGATGCGTGCAGCAGCTCGCCGAGCTGCTCGATTGCAGCAACAGCGCGAGCAGGTTGAACGGCCGACACCAGCGCAGCAATTCCGTTGAGCGTGTTATAGAGAAAATGCGGCTGTAACTGGGCGCGAAGTGCGGCGAGCTCCGCCGATTTGAGAAGCGTCTCGAGGTGCGCTGCGCGCAGGGTCCGTCGCTGTCGTTCCCGCGCCTCAGCTATGCCCCATGCGGTCGCGAGTACGGCAGCGTACATCGATGCGACAGTCGGCATCGTGTTGTACCAGGATCGCATGAGTCTGGCGAACCACGGGAATATGAAACGTATTTCGGGAACAGCGACCCCCTGCGCCCAGGTATCGGCAGCCGCGTGACCGAACGAGAGCACCAGGAATCCGAAGGCATGCAGCAATACCACGCCAATCCTGAGCGGAGTCAGCGAGATCCGCATGGAGAGGTGCAGCACGAACGGGAGCGCGAAAGCCAGAAGAACCCAACGTGGAATCGTCGAGACCAGCACGATTGACCAATCGAGTGGCTGCCCGTGCGTGACGGATATGTGCCGGGTCTCGAGCGAGCTGATTACGCCGAGCGTGAGACAGATGACCGCAACGGCGAGGCTCGCCATCCATGATGGCGAGCCGGAATTCTGTCGTGCCTCGGTGTCAGACGCTTCGTGTGTCTTCAGCGATGGTCTCCACCAACTGTATTTGCAATCGTCAGCGAGGCTGCCCGGTCAGGCTGGTCATCGGACATCTTCACCATCAGGAAAAAATCGCCCTGCTTCCCGCGTATGCCCAGCCTTGCTTCTGTCGCAGTGGAAGTGTGCCCTGCGGTAAGGGCGATCTGTCCCATCTGCTCGAACGCTTTCTCGTATGACGCTATTCGCTCCTGCATCGTACGTGCAGGATTAACCAGAAGGTTCGACTCGATGAACGATTGCATTTTGGCATTATCCCGACTGTTGAACGCCGCGAGGTACGCAAGTGCAATTCGTGCTGGCGCGGTTTCAGGAACGACGGCACTCCCCGCCGCGGCGTTTGGTGCCCCATAAGTTGAGACCCCTGTTGCCACGGCCCGGTTGCCCGTCGCAACAGACTGGCTCGTCGAGGGCGCGGTCGACTGAGCACCGGCGGCCATTGCCTCCCAGTCGCTGAGGGTAATACGGCCCACAAGCTCCAACTTTCCGTCCTTGCCCAGCCGCACGACCGCAGCCTCGCTTTCATTTACATCACCAGGCTTGATGCCGGGTACATGCTGCTCGATCACGAAGTGGTGGGTGATGAGTAGCCGATTTGTGCCGGCGCTCGGAGCCGCCGCGATCAACGCCGCCTGTTCAGCGGTGGACGGAAAAACTCTAAGAGCCATCGTAGTTCGTGTCGGCGTTCCGACGGCGTACTCGGCGGTCTCCACGGTCCTGAACATCGGGCTCGAGATGACCTCGGCAAATCGTATTCCGTACTTCTTGAACACGGTTCCCATGAGCTTCGCATCGCGCACTCCCAGATCATTGAGGTTGCGCTGTTCGGTTCGCTTGACCGGGATCGGGTCACGCTGCTCCTGAATAGTCCGGTTTGTTCTGGCATGCCGCAACAGAACTGTGTAACCGCCGCCTTGCAGCGCGGTCATGAGGTCGTCGCGTCGCAATTCGGTCGGCGCGGGTTGGGTGCCTGGGCTCCCCGTAAGGATCACCAAGGCTGTAATCAGGTGCAGCATGTGCGCTCCGGCTCGGGCGGGTCAGTGAGTGCGTCCATCGTGGACGGGTACGAGCACACCATGCGGGGTGCCCACACCCGTTACAATAGAAGGAGCACTGAACGGTCACCCGGCGTTGCGGGCGGTAATCCTCGCAGTTACGCCGTCAGTGACGATTCGAGCTGTCATTCGCGCGATCGAGCGCGCGATCGACGCCCCGCGTGGTGTTGAGGCTGTCGTCGCTCAAACGCTGAAGGATATGCCGCGCAACCAAACTGTTTCCCACTTGCGAGTAATGCCCCCACTTCACCGACAGGTCCGCCACGCTGTAGCGATCCTCTACCGGTTTCAAAGCGTCGAGCGCGTCGACATAGCGATAACCTTTCGATTCGAAGTATCTGAGTAGGGCGGCATACCGCCTGGGTCTTCCGCTACGGCTGTCATGCTGGTCCCCCAGGTCAGGGAAGACTATGATGACAGGGAGTGCGCCGTCTGCAAGCACCTTCGCATGAAACGTGTCGAACAGCTGCAGCGTCAAGGCATACGCTTCCGACTCTTCATTGTAGGTCCCGTCAGACTTGAAAATGGCAATCTGGCGTGACTTCCGGATTCGGCCGGCGATCATCTTACCGAGCCGCACGCTGGGGGAAAAATCAAAAGTGCCTGCGCCGTATTGTCCGATGAAGTGGAAGTCAAACTTTCCGACTGTCGGCAATACCTCGCTTTCGTTCGTGCTTAGCCGGCGATAGTCAGCGAGAGTCTTGAGCGGATTCGGAATCAGCTCGAGCTTGGGGCCCCGCGAAATGAATCTTGGCTTCGTGAAGAAGAAATCGGCGAACGCCGGGGAGTAGAATCCGCGATAAACGTTGACGTTGCGGGCGATGTTCTCGCTCATGAACCCGATGAATACGACTCGCGGGTGATGCGCCGCTCCGACCTTCAGGTATCGAAGGTATGCCTGATCGAGTCCGTACCCCCCAACGCCGTAGTTGAGGATCTCGATTGAAGGATCGGTGCTCGAAATAACCTTCGCCCAGTTCTCACCAAGCTTTACATCGCTACCGTATGTGAAGGAGTCGCCGAATGCCGAGATACGAAGAACCCCAGAGTCCGGCTCGGGCCTGTGCTCTCGGTCATCACGCATTCCGGCTGCGTTGATCTCAGGGTTTGGCGCGCGCACCCAGCCGAGCTCGGCGTCCATTGTGGCAACAGTCCCCTGCTTCGCGACGAGGTACTTGTCGAGAGCCTTTCGAGCGCCGGGGCGCAGTTTCGTCGCAGCAGGGAAGTACTGGATGCCCCGAGCCTTGCGCAGTATAGCGAGACCGGCGAGCGAAATTCCTTCGATTGTGAGATAGAGCAACAGTGCGAATACAACGCGAACCAGCAGCGGGCGGGCAGGACCGTGAGTGCGGTTAGTCATCCAAGGAGCTCGCGGATGTTGGATGCGTATCGACGGCTCATTTGCAATGGAGTGGAGGCGCCATGCACAAAAACCCGATAGCTATACTGGAACCAGCGTTCGACTTTTTCGACGTGCTCGAGGTTGATGAGGGTCGCGCGGTGTATGCGCACGAAATTGCCACCACTGAGCCGACCTTCCCACGCGGTAAGTGGTCGCGCAGAGGCAAAGGACTTTCCATCGGCTGTATGGATCACGCTTCCGCCATCGCGGGCCGCGATGTAGGAGATAGTCGGGATTCGCACGAATGCCGGAATTTCTCCGGCGTCAAGATAGATCCAGCTTCCTGCGCTGAACGATGGCTCCTTCGCCCTCACGGTTGCATCTGGCTGTGCGCCGCGAGCGCGCTCAAGCGTAGCCCCTAATCGTGCTTCCTCCACCGGCTTGACGAGGTAGTCGAGAGCGTTCGCTTCGAAGGCTTTGATGGCATAGCTGTCGTAAGCGGTAACAAAAATGACATATGTATCGCGATCGATATCTGCCAGGAGGTCGAATCCGTTTTCCCTTCCGAGCCTGATGTCCAGGAAAACGATATCCGGTGACCCTCGCAACAAGAGCCCTCTGGCAGTGACCAGGCTCGCTGCCTCCCCCACGACCGTTACATCGGAATGACCACCAAGCAGCCGTCTCATCTCCCTTCTGGCGGGAGGCTCATCATCCACGATTATCGCCCTCATCATGACCGGGGTTTCATCGGCACATGGGCGATCGTGATAGTCGCGGTCACGAAATCTCCAGTTTGATCAACCCGGACGCGGCCGCGCTCTCCGAACATCTGCCGCAGCCGGTTCGCGGTCAGGTCGAGTCCGATCCCCTTCGACCCAGCGATCATGCTTCCGCGATTAGCCGCGGATATCGTGAGTATCGCATCGTCGATAGTTGCCGTAACCAGGATTCGCCGAACACCATCCGCGTCCGCCGTTCCGTGCTTGACCGCATTCTCCAATATCGGCTGAAGGAGGAGCGGTGGAACGAGTGCCATTGAGGCCTTCGGTTCAACTCGCATTTCGATCGACAGGGTTGATTCAAAGCGGGCCTTCTCAACTTCGAGGTAATCGTGAGCGAGGGCGAGTTCTTCCTCGAACGTGGTGAGCTCCGATGGGTTGAATGAAAGGACGCGCCGAAGAAATGCTGACAACCGTGCAACTACTTCGCGCGTGCGTTCTGAATCTTCCGCGGCAATCGAGCGGATCGTGTTGAGGGCATTGAACAGGAAATGGGGATTGAGCTGGCTGGCCAGCATGTGAAGCCGTGCCGACTCAGCCGCAAGCTGTTGTTCCAGCAGTCGCTCGTTCTGACTACGTGTACGTCCAGCCAGGATGATTCCTGCAGCTCCCGCTGTCCACGCCAGCATGACGAAGAAATAGTCGAGGTCCATTCCGCGGGGGAAGCGCACCCACGGGATATCGAATCCGACAATTGCGGCGATTGAAACGAGGGCAACGCGATCGAGAAAGGTCCAGGCCCAGCCTGCAGCGAAAGCGGCGAGCGCAATCACCAGCCACCAGCGTTTGCGCTCGGGGTGGAGCCGGGTCCGCACGAGCGGCCACATCACGCTGCTCAGAATGAGTCCTGTTGTGGCGCGCACGACTTTCGCAACCGCGATGACTGGCCGCTCGTCGTTCAGGATTGCAGGCAGGGAAGCAGCGTAGTGGATGGCGGCGTACGTGCCCCAGATCAGCAGTTGAAGCGCGAGAAATCGCCGGACGCTCGACTCGCGCGCGGATGTTTGAACGTCGCTGGAGGAGTTCATGATTGCCGTGATAAATCTCGCGAACGGCAGCGCTCATGGCATCCTCGTCGCGCGAAAGGAGTAGTCGCGATACAACGCGCGTACCTCAATCGAAGCTGGGGTACCGGCTGCAGCATCGTGAGGTACCACGAGCGACCAGAGGGCCCGGGACAAGAACTTTCCGCCAGGTTGTGGCACAAGTACATCGACTGGCGTCGCCCCCAGGTATACGACGAGATGCTGCCCGCTGAGCCGCAGCTCCATTGGCGTTCCCGGTGGAACTGGAATGGCGCCTGGCGGAAGGTTGTACCTGCCTGCAAGCCCGGTGACAGCAGTTGAAATCGGTGCGGGTGCAGTCACAGCAAGAGGGGCAGGCTCATTACCCTTTGCGATGGCAATCGCCGCCTCCGCGATATCTGATGTCATCCCGGCGCCGTAGTTGTTGGAGAGCACAATTACGGTAAGGTCACTCCGTCGCTCGTGCAGCACGTACGCGTTGTATCCGGGGCTTCTTCCCGACCATTCGATTCTTTCATTGCCCGCGGGGAACAGCGCATCCCACGTTTCCGGACGGAGGATACTGCTGCGCCTGACGCTGCGTGCCCATTTCAGCATGTCACGCGCGGATGATGTCAAAGATCCGCCGCCAGCTTTGGTCTCGGTTTCCTGGAAGTCGGCCTTTACCATGGTGCCCGGGGACGACGGGCTCGGCATGTATCCTGTCGCCAGATCCGGGATGACCGCACCCTTGGACTCATGCTGTGTTTCGTTCAGTCCGAGCGGTCGCAGGAGCTCCCGCTCGAGCACCAAGCCAAAAGGTGCCCGCTCGATGAGCTCCACTAGTCGCGCGAGAACGGCGTATCCCCCATTGCTATATCGCCGGCTCGCGCCGGGCTCGAAATCGAGCGGCAGCTTCGCGATTGAGTCGACAAGCATTTCCAACGTGTTTTGTTCGAATGCTTCTTCGTCGTAGCGGATCGAGTTGACGCTGGGCACACCGGATCGGTGATCGAGGAGCATCCGGACCGTTATTTTCCCGGCCGACGGAAGATTCGGAAGCCAACGGGAAACCGGCTCGTCGAGCCCGAGCTTGTGCTGATCCGCGAGCTTTCCGATGAGCACCTTGGTGAACGCCTTGGAAACTGACGCGATTCTGTAGCGCGACGCTGGATGCACCGGGATACGAAGCTCGCGGCTGGCGAACCCGAACACCCGCTGCGACAGGATGCTGTCGCAGTGGGCAACCAGGACAATGCCGTCGAACACCCGAAGTGCGATGAGGGGCGCGACATATGCGTCGACTCGCTCGCCGATGTCCGTGCGGGAACGCGGTGTCTGTCCGGATGCTGTGGCTGCGGCAACGAAGGCGAACGCGAGAAAAGGAAGCGGGCAACGCATTAATGATTCTCCGGGCTGAGGTGGTCGGGAACCGGGAATCTCTTGCGGCGCTACCTCCATGCGAACGCTTTTCGAGCGAGCGGTTGCCGGCAAGGCCGAACGGTCGAATTCAGGCTATGGAAGAACCGGAAGGTTGAGCGAAACTTCACGCCCGTGGACGCCGTAACAATCGGGAATGCCTGGCGTCTCCCACCATCGATTCCCATGACAATACACCAAGAGCGGAGGAGGCATCGTGCCTCGTTGATCGTCTTGGCGATGATCGCTGCAGTCTCGGTAGTGTCGTGCCATCCCGGAAATGAAAAAGTCAAAACCGCGCGTGCTGATTGCGAATCGGGGAACGCGGCCGCCTGCAAGGATTTCGCTGACAAGCTGCAGAAGGGGGAATACGTCCTTCGTGACTACTCCCGCGCCGCCTCGCTCTACGATTCTGCATGCGCGGGGGGCGTCGCGAATGGATGCGCAAGTCTCGGAGAAATGCTTCAGCGAGGCAGGGGAGCAAAACGCGACTCGGTTCGCGCGGCAGGTCTTTATCGTAAAGGGTGCGATGGAGGATCCATGAATGGCTGCGCCCGTCTGGGGGTTCTCTATCGGGATAGCACAGGCATGAAGGCAGACATTCCCCAGGCAGTCGCACTTTTCAGGAAGTCGTGCGATGGCGGCGAGATGATTGGCTGTTCGCACCTCGGAACGCTTTACGCTTCCGGGACGGGAGTGTCTCAGGATTATGTGCAGGCTGCATCGCTGCTGAAGAAGGCGTGTGATGCGAAGCAACCGCTTGGGTGCGTTGGTCTTGGGCGTCTCCACGCTGCAGGAACCGGAGCCGTCCAGAACGACTCGATCGCCGCGTCACTGTTCGAGGGTGCCTGCGGGGGAGACACGAACGAAGGCTGCTTTGATCTCGCGCTTGCATACGAAACAGGGAGAGGGAGGCCGCAGACTTTCTATCGGGCCAGAGAGCTCTATCGGGAGCTATGCGAGTCGAGAAACGGTGAGGCGTGCGCGAGGCTCGCCGCAATGTATGAAAAGGGTACCGGCGTACTCCGCAACGCAGAGACTGCCGATGATTTCAGGAGCCAGGCATGCAATGCGGGTCACCGGGCGTCCTGCCCGAAGCCGAAGAGTGCATGATCCAGGCAACCAGAAACGAAGCGCTGGTATCCGTCCAGCACCTTACCAAGCAGTACAAGAACGTTCTCGCGCTCGACGACGTCAGCTTCGAGATAGCCGACGGGATTACCGGCATACTAGGCGAGAACGGAGCAGGTAAGAGCACGGTCATCAAGATTCTTCTCGGGCTGCTTCAACCCACTTCTGGTTCGGCGACATTGCTGGGTGCCTCCGACAGTCTCGCTGTGCGCTCACGCGTCGGATACATGCCCGAACACGATTGTCTTCCGAGCCAGATAAGTGCCGCCGAGTTTCTGACGCACATGGCGGAGGTAAGCGGGCTGCCTCCTGATCAGGCGAGAACGCGCGCGGCGGACACGCTGCGCCATGCCGGGTTATTCGAGGAGCGCTATCGCGCGATTGGTGGTTATTCCACGGGCATGAAGCAAAGAGTGAAGCTGTGTCAGGCACTCGTGCACGATCCTGTATTTGTATTCCTGGATGAACCAACGGCCGGACTCGATCCAGCGGGCCGTGAGGAGATGCTGACTCTCATCAGGAAGACTCACCGCGAGTTTGGCATCAGCGTGTTGTTCTCATCGCACTTGATGGCCGATGTGGAGCGCACGTGCGACAGGATCATCGTACTGCAGGGCGGCCACCTGGTTCGCTCTGGCGAAGTTGCTCAATTCACCAAGGAAACCGAGACAGTGTTCATTGAAGTCGACACCAATCGCGCCGAACTGGTGGCGGCACTTGAGCGCCGAGGCGTTGTCGTAACGACCGACGGCGGTGGAATCACGGTCGAGGGAAGTGACGAGAGTGTTTACGACCACGTCCGTGATGCGCTGGTCGAGGCGCAGGCACCGCTTCGCAGAATGGCACCGCGTCGCGGTGAGTTGACCCAGTTGTTCGAGAGGGCTGCGAGATGACGGGCACTGTCTTCGACATAGGGTACCAGCGGTACACGGGCGAAAGGGAAGGTCGCAGCCGGGGCCGCACCGCAGTTTTCAAGGATGGCCTGCGAACCGCTCTCGGGTTGGGGAGAGGACCGCGCGCGAAAGTTCTTCCGTGGCTTTTCATCGGGATCCTGGCCGGCATTGCGATGATCATGTCGCTCGTGATCGGCGCAGCTGAGCGTTTAGGCGGCCCCGGGGCGGCAGAGAAAGCAAATCTGCCTACGCATTCCGACTACAATGGGATTGCCTCGATCATCTTATTTGTGTTTGCCGCGATCGTAGGGCCGGAGCTTCTATGCCGCGACAAGCGTGATGGCGTGATCAACTTGTACCTGGTACGCCCGTTGACGGGATCCGACTACATCGCGTCGCGATGGGCGGCATTCATGACGGTGATGACCGGGGCAGCGTGGCTGCCGCAGATCATACTTTTCATCGCCTTGTCGATGAGCGCTCCGAAGCCAATAGAGTACCTCACAGGTCACTGGCTCGATGTTCCGAGATTTCTTCTCGCCGGTCTCGCCATGGCAGCCTATGCCACGACTCTGGCATTGCTCGCGGCGTCGTTCACGTCCCGACGCGCGTACGTATCGGTCTTTCTCGTAGGATTGTTCGTGATCACCGCACCGTTCACGCTTGGCCTGGCGGAGGAGATCGGGGGAACGGTCGGGCGATGGATATCGATGTTCAACCTCACAAGCATCCCGGTGCATGTAAACGACGTCATTTTTGGCGAAGTGAGTGAGGTGACCGAGGACGCCCCCGCGAGGGAGCTCGCCGCCTGGGTGAAAATCGCCTGGTTCTTCGCCTGGACCCTGATTCCGGGATTTGTGCTGTGGGCACGATACCGGAGGATGACGCCATGATCGCGAATGCAGAAGCCGTGATCAGGGTGAATGGAGTTTCGCGGTGGTTCGGCAGTGTCGTGGCGGTCAGTGAGGTGAGCTTCGACATAATGCCGGGAATCACCG
This sequence comes from Gemmatimonadaceae bacterium, assembly GCA_031426255.1. Lineage (GTDB taxonomy): Bacteria > Gemmatimonadota > Gemmatimonadetes > Gemmatimonadales > Gemmatimonadaceae > UBA4720. Next base: position 74,586 of record JANPKW010000082.1, read on the forward strand.
GGCTTCTCGGGCCTAACGGCGCCGGCAAGACGACATTGCTCCGCATGATGACCGGGCTGGCGGCAACATCGACTGGAACCGTCACTGTCTTCGGTGAGCGTGTGCGCGACAATCCCCCGCTTTACAAGCGGATCGGCGTCATGTCCGAGCACGAGACTGTTTATGGTTTCATGAAAGGGCGTGAATTCGTGTCGATGATGGGCAGCCTCCGCGGTGTCGAGAATCTCGAGGATGCGGTCGACCGTGCGATCGGGCTCGTCGATCTCGCGGATGCGCAGCACAGATCGATGGAGACATACTCGCGCGGAATGCGACAGCGGATGCGGCTTGCGGCCACACTAGTTCACGATCCGGCGATTCTCATACTCGATGAGCCGCTGAACGGCGCAGATCCGCGTCAACGGGTTCACTTCAAGCACCTCCTTCAGACCCTTGCCAGCCAGGGTCGGACGATAGTCCTGTCCTCGCATATCCTGGAGGAGGTCGAGCAGGTGGCAGATACAGTATTGCTGATCGTGAACGGGAAGCTTGCCGCGTCCGGCGGTTTCCGCGCGATTCGTGCTGCGTTGAACCAGCGGCCTTATCACGTCCGCGTGATTTGCGACTCCCCGCGGAAACTCGCGGCAGCGGTCGTGACACTCCAGTCAGTCGACGCGGTACACGTCGACCCGGATGGCGCTCTCATCGTGCTCAGCAGGAACGTTCTCGACCTGCAGATCGAGCTGCCGAGGCTCGCCCAGTCCCAGTCGATTGGCCTCAGGCGGGTCGAGCCGCTCGATGATTCGCTCGAAAGTGTGTTCGGCTACCTGGTGGAGAACTAAGAGATGTCAGCCGTTTACCGTCTCACGCTTCGCCAGCTGTCGGGCCGCTGGCGCCTCGCGATCATGACAGTGCTTGCGTCCCTCCCGGTAATAATCGCGCTGCTGATGCTTTCCGCTGATGACGCGCCTTCTGTCGAGGAATTCGAGACTGCCATACTCGGCGCGATGTTCGCGGGATCGATCGTGCCGCTTGTTGTTCTTGCAATTGCGGCTGCCGCTTTCGGTAATGAAATCGAGGACCGGACGCTGGCGAACCTGACGATCTCGCCAGTTCCACGCTGGAGGATCACGCTGCCGAAACTGCTCGCCATCATGTCGATCGCCGGGCCGTTCATTGCCTTGAGTGCGCTTCTGACAGGACATATCGCATTCCTTGGTGAGTGGCCGGCGACCCTGGCCATTGGCGTGTCGGCTATTGCGGCAGTTGCGATGTATGGATCGATGTTCGTGTGGCTCGGATTAGTGAGCACCCAGGCAATCGGTGTTGGCCTGCTTTACATCGTATTGTGGGAAGGGTTCTTCTCCGGCTTCATCTCGGGCGTGCGGTTGTTGAGCATCAGGTTTTATGCAATCGCGCTGATGCATGGCATCGATGAGCGTCGGTTTGCTCATCTCGATCATGTTCCGGCATCTGTTGCGATTGTCGTGACACTGCTCGTATCGGGCGGGTTTCTGTATCTGGCGACAAGGAAGCTTCGAACGATGGATGTGCCTTAGAGCGAAGGCGCGCGGTTTCCGTGTCCTCTTGAACGCGTAGCCCTACGGGGGGCACGGAATTCACGGAAGGGGGCACGGAATTCACGAAGATCCTTCCAGACCCGCAGCTTCCGATGCACGGCCGGATGCGCAGTTGTGGTTTTGTACAAAAGCGCAACGACGCTTCCACTGCAGGGATGTAATTCGTGCGGCGCGCCCATCGGCATTCAAGCGTCGGTTCCGTGAGTTCCGTGCCCCATCCGTGAATTTCGTGCCCCCCGAAGGGCCTCCGTGTTGAATCAGGCAGCTCCAAGTCGGTCCTCATCCTTCCGCCTGCTTAGCACCCCCGCTGATATCAACGCGATGATCAGCGCCACCGGCATCGGCTCGATGAATGTGATTGCGACATTTATCAACGGATTCTTGTAGAGCTCGGCAAACTTGTCCATCTCCGCCTTTTTCTTCGCAAGCGCTTCTTCACTGAGCCCGTCGGCACGCGCCTCCTCGATCATGTGCGCCTGATACCTGGGGAAAAAGTCCGGTGCGAACTTGTGGTAGACCAGCTGCCAGCTTGCGACATAGCAGACTGACGCGACGACCGCGATGAGCGCCCCTACAGTAAAGGCCCGTCCAAAGGCAATCCGGCCCCCCGCAACGTTGTCGCGGTATGAGCGCACGCCAAAATAGATGAGCAGGAAGGCGACTACCATCGACGTGTAGCCGATGATTTCGCCGCGGTCGAACCCGATCTTCTCGTGAAACGGGACGGTGATCAGGAACATTCCCGAGATGATGGCGCCGGCAATGAGCCCGAACGTGAGGACAGTCTTTCTCATTTGGTTGATCCTGTTGAACGTTGAAGTGTGGTGAGTGGCCGTCAGTCTGTCCCCTCTGCACCACATTCCGCGTCACCCGAACTGATGATTTTGCCAGGAATCCGTCAAAATCATCATTTCAGGGGATGAGCCCCGCTTCCTTGGCCCGCTGCACCGCCTGCGTCCGACGCCGTGCTGAGAGTTTGTCGAAGAGCCGGGCCGCGTGCGTCTTAACAGTGTTCTCGCTGACAAACAGTTTCCCGGCTATCTCCCGGTTGCTGAGGCCGGCTGCCATCGCTTCGAGTATCTCGAGCTCTCGCGGCGTAATCCCGAAGTTCGCCAGCTCCATTTCATTGCGCCGAAACGGGCCAGCGACCGGAACCTCCCTGATCACTACCGTTTCACGGGTTTTCGTCAGTTTGAGGCCGAGCCATATCCCGAGTCCGGCAAAAAGAAGCGCAATGATGCCGCCGTAGATCTCCAACGAGTGCTCGAGAACCAGAAAGCGGTACTCCACCAGCTTGAGCACCGCGATCAGCACGCCGCCAAGCAATCCGTAGACAAGGACTGTCTTCTTCAAAGATCGACCGGCGGTCGTCCTATACCATGTACTCAGGGCTCATCGAAACTCGGACCATAGATCTGCGGAACTTTCGATCCCATCGGTCGCAGGTATGTCGTGATCTGTCCGCGATGATGCACGATATCGAAAAGAAAACTCCACGCCATCGGCGAGGCCGGCCGCTCGCTCCCAAAGAATTCAAGATTTCCGTCCCATCTCTCGGCCGGCAGCTCCTGCCAGCGCTGAAGCATCCCCGCACTTTGCCGGTCGTATGCAGCGAGCACCTCACTCATCGTCTCTGGCATCGGGGGCGGCGCCCACTCCGCCTTGCCTTCCTCGAGTGCCTCGATGATCATTTTCTCCTCGCAGACGATCTGCCATGCGATTTCCTTCGCAGTGCGCGAGTCGGGATCGGGTCTGTATTCCGAAGATTCAGGAATTCTGGACAAGACGTTGCGTGTGGTCTTCGATTCAGCAATCCAGAATTTCGTGAAAAGCGATTTCTCCTGCATGCAATCTTCTCCTTGGGCGTGAATGCGTACTAACGGGGATCCAGCGTCTCGTCGATCCGCACGAGTGCGTCTTCGAGATGTATCCGGGTGTTGCGGTCGGCAACCCCACGGGTTAGCGCGGCCCGAAGCTCGCTGCGAAGCAGTTTAAGCTGGTCCCGGATGAGTGGGCGAATGTCCGATTGAGCGATCTTGAGGTCGCCATTCAGTGTCGGATCACTATCGCTGCTTACACGCAAATCACCTGAACGGGGCGGGCTCCATCCTGTGTTGTCGGCGACGTTCAACAGGTTGTTCGCCTGCGCGAGATAAGCTCGCTGGAGGTTGCGGCGGTATGTGTTGACCGGTGTCCCCACGCGCGCGTCGCGCCAAACTGCAGCGCGGGTGTCGTCGAGCATCTGTGCCGGTCTGTACGTGTCCGATCCGTGGAAAGCTTCGTGCTCGATCATGCGGGAAATGCGCGCGTGATTGAGAAGCCGTTGTACTGCCAGCTCCTGGTATGCTCGAATCCGCTCCACGGCTCCGGCATGCTCGAGCCGGCGCAGGACATTCGCATTGAGGGCCCACGCTGGTGTCGCAAGGACCTGCTCGTCAATGAACTTCATTGCCTTGCGCTGATATGCCGGCTCAACAGCGGTGTAAACGACACCAGGCTCTCCGTATCGCTTGTGGTGAGTCCACGATCCACCGACCGCAGATGCCGCATGCTCTGCATAACGGTTCCATTGGGTGAGCGCCTGCAGGTAATGCGTCTCCAGCTCGTAGTAATCATCACCGTTGCGAAGCAGCCACGGCATCAGGCTGTCCACCATGACCTTCAGGTTCTTCATTCCCAGCGATGCTGCCTCGACAGGGTCCGCGCTGATTCCTTCGGTCATCCGGTAAGGATCCCACTCCTCATCCATGCCGAACTGAGCACCCGCGTACCTGAACCAGGGCTTGTCAGCGCGATCCGTAATCCACTTGTGAAGCGTTGCGGTTTCCGCTTCGGGCGTCCTGGCAGCGATGATCGGGCGGTATCCCCAGTAGACCGCCCAGCGATCCCACACGCCCATGCGCCGTTCGGGCGCAACCCCATCTCCCGGCTGCGCGGCATAATTGAAGCGTGTGCGGCCAACTGAAGAGCCGGAGTGTCCCATGCGTCTCACAAAGTCCGGATTCCGAATCGAGTCTATCGGAAAGACAAAATTCGCCCTCTGGTTGTGGGGAAGGCCAACAGAGTGTGCCGTCTCGTGGGATGTTACATACCGTATCGCCTCGCCCATGAGATCATCAGGAAGTCGCGAGTTGCGATACCGCTTGTCGTTTGCCGCCGTTGCCACCTGCGACAGGAGCTGCCAGCGCATCCGCTCGGCAACGGCCTCGTACATGTTGGTATGCGCGCGCAGCACTTCGCCGCTACGCGGGTCGAGGACGTCGCCGCCGGAATTTGCAGAACGTACCGTGCTGGGGACGTATCGAAGAACTGAATAGCGCGCGTCGAGCAGCGAGAACTTCGGGTCTTGCGCCGGTGTCGGTGCGCGGCGCACCTGGATTGCATTCTTGAAACCTGCATCCTCGAATGCACCATTCCACTCGAGAATGCCCGCCTCGATATACGGGACCCACTTCTCTGGAGTCGCCGGATCGATGTACCAGACCCAGGGGTTAACCGGCTCGACTAGCTCTCCGCGGAGGAACGCAGCAGTGTCGCGCGGCTCGAGGCGGTAACGGCGAACGTATTCCTCGGCCCGGACACCCTGGAAATCGCGGGAGAAGTTCGTGCGCGTAACACTGATGAAACCGACGCGCTCATCCCAGATTCGCGGCATCATCGGTTTTGCGGGAAGGAGGATCATCGAATGATTGACCTCCATGGAAACCGCGCCCCCCCGCGCGTTGCTCGGCGGTTGATCGGCGGTGTAGGTCTGAGCAACACGCACTTCGACGTTGGTCGGAAAGCTTCGAGCGAACTCGAGCCAGCTGCGATCACGCTCGTATCTACGGACCGCCAGCGCCGTGCGCTGCTGACGGGGGAGCGTAAACGCAGGGTGCTCGCCGACGTACATCTCTGTGACGTCGATCACGCTGCTGGCAGTACCGCGTGCAGCAATTGGAAATGCCTGAAGCACGGGTGCAAAATTCTGCTGCAGAACAGCAATCGATCTAGCCGATCCTGAATCCGCTGTCGTCTGATGCGATGTCGCCCGAAGATGAATCTGATCACCCCGCCTCTCCCACCTCACCGTGAGGTTCGGGGCCATGTTCGCACCGACCTGCGAGACGCCTTCCTGCACCTGACCATACCGTGACATGATGATCATATCGCGGGTGAGCAGAGAATCAGGAATCTCGAAGAGCAACTTGGCGCCGACTCGATGAACATCGAACAATCCGCGTTCGGCGCTCGAGTTGGGCGGTACTACCTCGGCATAGGGTTTCCCCTGTGCGTGGGCTGATGAAGCGCCGCTTGCGACGAGCAGGACAGTGCCTAGGACGAGCGAAATGCGGGACTTCGGCATGGTGGGTTTATGGATTGTGGCGGTAGGGCGACATGCGAATGTAAGGCGGCATGTCCGGGTGGGTAAGCTGAGTTCGTTGGGGTGTCACGCGGTGTGGTTTATTGCTATTGGAGTCTGAACGCGGAGCCCCGGGGGGTGGCACGGAATTCACGGATGGGGCACGGAATTCATGGAAGAAAGGCGGAACTGAGCCGTAAGCCAAGCATCGTGCCTGCTAACCGGCCTCCCGGCAATGCATGCGTCGTTACGCTCTTGTACAAAACACACAGCGGATCCACGCCGGCCCGACGGAATGTGGCCGGGATGCCATGCCTAAGCGCAGAGTTTTGTTGCTAGTTCCGTGTGGCTCGGTGTCCCCCGTGCTTCCGTGATGAACAGACAGAATCAGAAAGAAGACACTACCTTCCGCCGCGAGCCACATTTAGATCGTCCCGAATGCCAGAGCCCCAAGCTAGTTCGCCGTCTCTGCCTGAATCCGCAGGTATGCACGTAGATCACCGACGTCGAGCCGGCCATTGGAATTCCCGGCACCATCGACGAGTAATTCGTCAGCCGGCGGCAGTGGCGTCATTCCAAGAGCAGCTACAAGCACGCCGACGTTGATGCGAGTGGGCGCGAATGACACCGTAACGCGAGCAAGCCCGGTGACTGCGTCGATCACGATACGCGAAAGCCTGACCCAGGTCGATCTTCCATCATTCAGTCGTGTCGAAGGGATCGTTGCATCGTCGATCCGTGTGCGCGTGGGGCCAAACGCATCGGATCCCTGTCCGCGATTCCCGCCTGCTGTTTCGATTCGCGTGAGCGCCGAATCGCCATCGGCCTCGAGGAGCGCGTACGAGTAGCGTCGGGGACATGCCTGGCACGGCAGAAACGGACGACCGGTCTCGACGTGATAGACGAGAATGCCTGCGCCGGGAAGACCAAAGTCGAATCCCTGTCGCGCTCGATATTCGACCAGCAGGTACTCGGTATCGGATATAGAAATACGCAGCGCATCACCGCTCGAGTGTGCAGGGCGTAACTCGTACTGCACTGGCCGCATCTGCGCCGTCACCGTTTTCGGGGTCATCCACCCCAGGAGCATCTTGGGATGAGGACCAAAGTGCGGGGGATTTACTACGCCCTGATGTGGTCCCGAACCGCATCCCCATGATCCAGCGGACATGATGTCCCAGCAGCCGACAACCCAGCGACGCTGCTCGCGCAATATTCCCCCCGATGCATCGTAGTAGTCCGGCAGTCCGAGAACGTGCCCCGTCTCGTGAGCGAAAACGTTCACGTCGAGCGCGCGCGTCCCCGAACAATTGCGTGCGCCCAGAGTCATGTAGTCATCTACTACGATGAACTGGCCATTGGGGGCTCGATCGTTAGTCACCGCACCCGGCACGATTCCGTCGGAAAGCCTCCAGCGATGGGGCCAGGGGCCGTTTCCTCCGCACGACGCATCGATCTCGCGATAGAGGAAGCCAGCGCCATCAACACGGCCATCGTCATCGCCGCTATTCGGCACTCCGTCCGGTCCATCATTGTCGAACTGCCCGAAATCAATGCTCGCGTCGACGTTCGCTACGGCCTGCCTCAACCACTCTCGCACCTTCGCGTCGTCGCCCAGTCCAAACGTCTGCCCGAGTGCTTCCGTGCGTCGGAAACTCGTTTGCACCCACTCGGTAACTTTCCCGTTGATGGTAAGCTTGCCCAGCGACGCTTCTCTGTAGTATGCGGTTACCGAGGAGGGGGAAACATCAGCGAATAGCCGCGCCTGAAGCGCTGCGGCCGAAATCTCTTCGATCGGCGGATCACTGTCCGCGAACAGGGTCGGAATGATGACAAGCGGCAAGGTGCCGGAGACGATGCTGGCGCTGGTCCTGGCTGTCGCAAGTCTCTCGCGCCACCCTCCGCGAAACTGAAGTGAATCCGGCATCATCTCCAGGCGCTGCTGGACTGCCGGCGAAAGCGTACGGGTTGCGGTAGGCGGCAGCGACTCTATTTGCTGCCCGACGAGCGGCGTTGCGAAAAGCAGGCTGGCAGCGCCAGCGAAAACTCGTCGCATCAGCGGAACTCCATCCGATAACCAGTGAGCGACGCGCGAATGGCGTCGTTGCCATCGGCGACTTCAACGACCGAGATAGCGGGCGGCCGTGATATGTCCTGGGTGTGGAAGGACATCTCCAGATTGCCTGGCGTTTCACGAACGAGAATCACCCGGGTTCCAGTTGCAGACGGAGTCGTGTAAAACGACGTGCCCGTCGGTGCGCTGATGCCCTCGATGGTTCCTGCAACATCGACTACCGCAGCGCCCTCAGCGCCGTTGGGCGATACGAGTGCCGCTGTAACTGTGCCCGGTCCATCGGAGGGTGTGGCTCGGTCACATCCGGACAAGGATATGGCTAGAAGCGCCACGCCTGCGCGAAGAAAGAGTTTCATCTAACCTGGGTAAACGCTGAAAGGGTCTGGGAGATTAACGCTCCAGAGCGGGGTGACCCCTATGGGGATCGTGCGATGGCGGCTTCTCCAGTTTCGGATCCGCGTTATACGCCGCTGTCTGGCCGGGAGCAATACTCAGGTAATTCCACGCGTCACCACGGGCGGCGTGTGCGACGTAAACAATCTGGCCGACATGGTAGGCGGCGTGTGCGAGCGATCGATGGAGCGCCTCGCAAACCGTGAGTTCCTGCGCGCGAATCTTCACAGTTCGCGAGAGGTCCTCATCAGCAAGAGTCCCCAATGTCTGGAGCAGCACATCCCATCCGGTATTCCACATATTCATCAGCTCATCGCGAGACACAATCCGGGTTGCAAACTCCTCCTCCCGCTGTCGCCATGGCTTCTCACCATCGCTGCTCAGGAATTCCGTAAATCTCGACTTCAGGTTGCCCGACATGTGCCAGCAGATCGTTGCGATTGAATTGCCGTTCGACGGTCCGGGACTCGACAGCGTCTCCTCCGGTAGCTGGTCCAGCGCGGCTTCGGCCAGGCCCTTGTACCGCCTGAATTCTCCTTCGACCGACTTCACCACCGCGTTCATCGCGCCCCCATTCTCATGATTCGCCGAAACATGTGCCGCCCGGAGAGTCGAACTCTGGTTTGCAAGGTTCCAACGCCCTGTATTCATCGTGGGAATTGAACCCACTGCGATGGCCTTCCTATGCTGGGGAACCACAACCCACGGCACGCGCTCAATCTAACGATTGCACACGCGGGCGCGATCAACCGCGAGTTTACTCCACGCGAAGTGATCGCGTACATTTGAAGGCAATGACAGGGGTGCCGTTCTCCGCCGAAATCCGGCACGAGAAACGAGCTGAGACAGTCCCTCAGAACCTGACCCGGTTAGCACCGGCGTAGGGAGTCAACATGGAAGCACGCACGCAGATGTTCTACGCGCGCCGCGGTGAGATCACCGACGCGATGCGATTTGTTGCAGCGCGGGAAGAGATAACTCCCGAGCTCGTGAGAGATGAAGTCGCGATTGGCCGACTCATCATACCCGCAAACATTCGTCACCTTGCGGGCGCTCTGGAGCCGATGTGCATCGGCAGAGTCGCCAGGGTGAAAATCAACGCGAATATCGGAAACTCCGCCGTTTCCTCTGATATCAACGGAGAGATAGAGAAACTCGCGATGGCAGTGAAGTACGGGGCCGACACGGTAATGGATCTCTCTACCGGCGGAGACATCGACGCAATCCGCCAGGCGATCATCGACACGTCGCTCGTTCCCATCGGGACGGTGCCAATCTATCAGGCGGTTCAGCAGGATAAGGAGCTCGAGGAAATAACCGCGCAGGATCTGCTCGACATGATCGAACATCAGGCGAAACAGGGCGTCGACTACATGACGATTCATGCCGCCATCCTGATCGAGCACCTTCCGCTGGTGCACGGCCGGACCACCGGGATTGTCAGCCGCGGTGGGTCACTGCACGCAGTCTGGATGATGCACCATCGCAAGCAGAATCCGTTGTACGAACATTTCGACGAAGTGCTGGAGATTCTCCGCTACTACGATGTCACGATATCGATTGGAGATTCGCTCCGCCCTGGCTCTCTTGCCGATGCGAGCGACAAGGCGCAGTTCGCCGAGCTCGATACGATGGGCGAGTTGACGAAACGCGCGTGGGCGTACGATGTCCAGGTCATGATCGAAGGGCCTGGTCACGTGCCGATGGATCAGATCGAGATGAACGTCAAGCGTGCAAAGCAGGTGTGTCACGAGGCACCTTTCTACACGCTCGGACCGCTTGTCATCGACATCTCGCCGGGATATGACCACATCTCCAGCGCGATCGGCGCGGCGATCATTGGCTGGCACGGGTCGGACATGCTGTGCTATGTCACACCGAAGGAACATCTCGGACTCCCGAACGCAAACGATGTGCGCGAAGGGGTAATCGCCTACAAGATCGCCGCGCATGCAGCCGACGTAGCGCGCGGCCGAAAGGGTGCACGTGATCGCGATGACGCACTTTCAAGAGCCCGGTATGCCTTCGACTGGAAGGAACAGTTCAGGCTTTCCCTGGATCCCGAACGCGCACAGGAGTATCACGACGAAACATTGCCGGCCGAATATTTCAAGAGCGCGGAGTTTTGCGGAATGTGCGGGCCGAAGTTCTGCTCGATGCACCATTCCCGAACGATCGAGGATGGAATCGCCGAGATGGCTCGCGAGCTCGAGAATGCGGGGAAGGAGGTCCTGGCAACGGCGTGAAGAATCGGGTGTGTGCTTACGCAGCGGCTACACATACGAAAGTACATTGAGCTCGTACCCATAGTTGGAGCTCAAAGTGCGTTCAATGTTCCTGTATGCCATCCTGCTCTTTCTGCCGTCGACGCAAGCGTTGGGGCAGGACCTGGCGAGCTTCGACAATCGCATCAACGAACGTCTCGCGAAGGTCAGGGTTCCCGGTCTGGTCGTGGCCGTTGTCGGCGCCGATGGAAAGATCACTGAGCGGGCTTACGGAGTGCGGAGCATCGAGACGGGTGATCCCGTTGTTGTCGGCACACTCTTTCACATAGGGTCAATCGCAAAAACTTTCACCGCGGCTGCCCTGCTAAAAGCGATGGAAGAGAAAAATCTCTCCATCGAATCGCCGATTGGTTCCTTCGTGAAAGGTCTTCGACCTGAGCTCGCGCGTTTGTCGGTACACCACCTCCTCTCTCACACGGCGGGGCTATCAGATCGCGGATCCAGTCTCGGCCTCGTTGACGAGAGCGCACTCGCCCTGAGCATTACCAACCCGAGCCAGTACAACGCGATCTTTGCCGAACCAGGCAAGGTCATGTCTTATTCGAACCCCGGGTTTCAGCTCGCTGGTTACGTTCTCCAGGAAGTAACCGGCAGGCCGTTCGCTGACGCCATGTACGCACTTCTATTGAAACCTCTCGGGGCGGAGCGGACATTCTTCCGGCCCACGATAGCGATGACGTACCCGATTGCGCTCGGTCATACCATAGGTGAAGGACTGCCAAAGCTGGTCCGTCCAATGCCATTCAGCGCCGAGTCGATGCCCTCAGGCCATGTGTTCGCCAGTGCCGAGAATGTTGCGCGCCTTGCAGGGATGATCCTCGCTGGCGGCAAAGCGCCGGACGGATCGCAAGTGCTGAGCACTGCAGTGATCGATAAGATGACGACAGCACACGCCCCGATGGACGAATCCGCCGGCACCATAAGTTACGGGTACGGCCTTTTCGTCGAAGGCACGAGCAGCAACCATGTGTGGAATCATGGAGGCGGGCTCGACGGATTCAACTCCGCCATGACGATGCGTCCGGATAAACGCATTGCAGTCGTCGTTCTGGCCAATGCAGGCGCTGGAGCACTCGTCGAGGAAATCAAGAGCATGATAATAAATGAGCTTGCTCCCCCGGCGCCGTCGACCAAACCTGCCAATAACAAACCCGCTAAGCCTGCAGTAGCGAAAGCCCTTCAACCAGTGCCTGCAAAACTCGCCGCGGCCTTGATTGGTAAGTGGGGGCAGGGTGAGTATGTATTCACGATTCGCAAGGATGCGCAAAATCTGACGTATATGGTCGGCAGTACGGTGCTTGGCACACTTCACAGCGAGGGTGGAGACAGGCTTGTTCTATTGTCACCAGCTGGTGCGCGCGACGGATATGTTGCCGTTGTGCGAGACGCCAACGGTCAGCCAGCTTATCTGGCGTGGGGCGGCAGAGCGGTATCCAGACTTCCTGCAGAAGCCGTCAAATAGTCATGGTTGAAGGCGAAGGCACGATCGAGAGTGTGCAGCACGATGCCTTCGACTATTTCCGGCAACAGGAGCATCCTGTTACCGGGCTCGTTTCAGACTCGAGCGATCCCGCGTCCAGCGCAAGCATAGCTGCATCGGGATTTTCCCTCGCCAGCAACGTCGTCGCCGTGGAACGCGGATATCTGACTTGTTCAGAGGCCGCGCTGCGCACACTGAGAGCCCTCGAGTTCCTGCAGACATCAGCGACGAACGGGTTCTTCTACCATTTCATGGACCCATCGACCGGCGCGCGCGCAGGACGCTGCGAAGTGTCGACGATTGATTCAGCGATTCTCTTCGCTGGCGCGCTGGTCGCCGCTGAGTATTTCGACGGAGACAACGAAACGGAGCGATCAATCCGCCGACTTGGTACCCACATATATCTTGCCGCGGACTGGAGCTGGGCCGCACCGCGGCCGCCGGTCATCTCGCACGGTTGGACACCGGAGAAGGGATTTCTCAGGTACGACTGGAGAGGCTACAACGAAGCACTCCTGCTCTACATACTCGCGCTCGGCTCGCCTACGTACCCGGCATCTACTGCCGCCTATGACGAATGGCTGGCTTCCTATAAGTGGAAATCCATCTATGGATACGAGCACGTCTACGGTGGACCGCTCTTCGTGCACCAGACGGCGCACGCGTTCATCGATTTCCGCGGAATCGCTGACGCGTACATGCGATCACGAGGCAGTGACTACTTCGAGAACAGTCGGAGGGCTACTTACGTTCAACGCGAATATGGTATTCGAAATCCGCGGCGGTTTGCAGGTTACGGTGAGAACTGCTGGGGGCTGAGCGCCAGCACTGGGCCAGGGACAGGTGACTTTCATGGCTACCGCGCGCGCGGCGTTCCATTTGGTCCTGATGATGGAACGATTGCGCCGTGGGTTGCGGCAGCATCGCTCCCATTTGCGCCTGAGATTGTCTTGCCGGCACTCACGTTCATGAACAGCAAATCCCAGCACACCACTCATAGACTTGGCGCATGCTTCAACCGGTCGTATGCGATGCGAAATGGTGGTGATGGATGGTTTGCTCCGCACAGCTTCGGGATCGATCAGGGGCCGGTAGTTCTCCTGATCGAGAACTACCGGAGCGATCTCATCTGGCGCCTTATGAGGCGGTCGACATTCGTGCGTCGTGGGCTGGAGCGTGCGGGATTCTCGGGCGGCTGGCTCGAGGACTGACTGAGCTATGAAGTGCGTCGCAGGAATTCGGCGGCTGCTTCCTTCGATCGCGGGGTTTGCTGTCGCTGCGGGATGCTACGGGCCGTTGCCTCGTGTCGAGCCCGTAGCCCCGGGTGAGCGAATCACCGCGGTGGACAGCCAATACTTCAGCGAGAACGTGCTGATGGTGCCTGTCGATGGCGTCGAGCCCCGCGACCTGAGGGATTCGTTCAATGCGCCGCGAGGTGAAGGGAGAATCCACGGAGCGGTCGACATTCTGGCTCCGCGGGGAACGCCCGTCGTAGCTGCGATCGATGGCGAAGTGATGCGTCTCCGCCAGAGCGCAGCGGGAGGAGTTACCGCGTACCTCGTGGATGACAGTCGAAGATATGTCTACTATTACGCACATCTCGACGGCTATTCAGACCCGCTGACGGAAGGCCTCAAAGTCAGGCAGGGATTCGTGATCGGGTATGTCGGGACGAGTGGCAACGCACCGCCCGATGTCCCGCATCTGCATTTTCAGGTAATGGTCCTGGCAGAGAATCAGCGTAACTGGTGGAACGGCACACCTGTCGACGTTCGTTCATTCATGGCAAGAAAAGGAAAGGCGAGAAATGAAGGGAAGTGAGAGAGCAGGCTTGCGGGCTGAGGCGCACCATCTCAGTGCCAGCGTACATGTGGGTCAGCATGGATTGACTCCCGCGCTCATCGCATCGCTCGACGATGCCCTCCGGACCCATGAGCTGGTAAAGGTCAAACTTGGGAAAAACGCTGATACAACGGCCCGCGAGGCGGCGGGTCAGTTGGCCGAGTCGACTGGGTCGGAGGTGGTTCAGGTGATTGGGAGGACAGCCACCTTCTACCGCGAGAATCCGGAGCTGAAAAAGAATAAGGGAGATTTGCCCCCTTGGCGCCGATAGCGGTGTACATCGTGCTATGTTAAGACTGCCTGTTCAGTTACTCGTGTAACGGGCTTGTCGCAGAATGACACTATCGTTAGCGAACCCCCATTCGCTATTCTGGCGTAAGTAAACACCCATTAAGGAAATTAGATGTCTCCACGTCCTCGCACAGTTCACGACGACGCTATCCTCGAAGCAGCCATCGGGGTTCTAAGCCGCATTGGTCCGGAAAAGATGACACTTGCTGATGTTGGATCGGCGGTTGGTCTTTCGGCGGCGACCCTGGTTCAGCGTTTTGGCTCGAAGCGGGAGCTCATGCTTGCCCTCCTCCGATATGCAACGGGGGACATTGCGAGCCGATTCGAGGCCGCAGCGGAGGGTCAAGGTTCTTGTCTGGACGCTCTTTTTGCTGCTGCGACGAGCAGGCCCGGCCCGATTGACGGCAGCGTGAGCTTCGCAAACAGAATGTCTTTCTACATGTCGCAGCTCAATGACCCGGAGTTCCGCGAGATTGCTGTTGAGAATGGACAGCGGGCGGTCGCCGGTTACAAGCGGCTCCTCGATTCGGCGGTCAAGGGCGGCGAACTCTCGATTGGGTACACCGACACGGATCAACTCGCTGAAACGATCTACTCGATGATGATGGGCTCGCTGGTTACGTGGGCCGTCATGAACGAGGGAACGTACCAGGCCAAGATTCGTCGCGATCTCGACCTGTTGCTGCGTCCCTTCCGCCGCGGCCCGCGCAAGGCTGCACCGTCTGTACAGGCGCGAGTCGCGGTCGGGGTCTAATACCGTCTGTAGGTCATCTGAACACCCTGGTCCTCGATGATCAGGGTGCCAGCGTCGAGATACCCGTAGTAGCGGTGCCCACCGCTCTCGTCGAACGTGAGCTCGCCATCGTAGTACTCGTAGTATCCAAAGGTCGAGGTTGATCGCGTCGTCGACACGCCGTTCACGGTCTCTCTGATGATGCCCGCTTCAGTGTAGGTACCGTCATCCTCGAGCGTGAAGTTCGCGTTGAGCACCTCGACGCGGTATCCAGGCTCCTGATGGACGATCGAAGGTACCCGGTCTCCATTGATCTCCGTCAGCTCGTACGTTCCATCGACCCGGCCGCTGTTCGCGATTGCATCGAGTGCGTTGCAGCTCGAAAGAATCAGGACTGAGGCGAGAGCGAAGCTCGTCTGCCAAAGCTTTCCCATGTTATCTCCATTCGTATAGGGCCCCCGTCGCTGGGGACCGATTCTGGATACACCAGAGGAAGGGCATTGTGCTGTTGCGCTGGCGCGGGTGAGCCTCGCCGCGTAACGTGCAATGACAACGGGAGGAAGCGTGGGAGCGGAAGCGGCAATTGCGGTGATGCGGCGAAGGGAGAGGGAAGTCCGGCGCGCGTTCCACGATGCCGGAGCGCTCGACCCGTCAGCCTCGAAGCCACTGCCGGACATGGGGCTCGAGGAAAACCGAGCGGTGCGGAGACTCGTGGACCGCAAGGTCGTGCGCGAGTCGTCTCCCGGTTGCTACTACTTCGATGAAGAAGTCTGGCAGTCGGTCCGTGGCGCCAGAATCAAGATGGCGCTCATGTTGCTTGCAGCGGTTGTCATGACAGCGCTGGTCGGGCTTTACGCGACAGCCGCGGCGCGCTGATCAACGCGGTTGATATTCAACCGACCGGGTCTATTTTTCACATACTCGTTGTCGCAATCCAACAGCCAATAAATGCCCTACGTCATCACTGAAGCCTGCAAGGACACGAAGGATAGAGCGTGCGTCGACGTCTGTCCCGTCGACTGCATCTATGAAGGTCCCGAACAGCTCTACATCCATCCTGACGAGTGCATCGATTGCGGGGCGTGTGAGCCCGAGTGTCCGGTTACGGCGATCTTCCCCGAAGAGGACGTTCCGGCGAACATGAGCGCGTACATCCAGATCAACAAGGATGTGTTCAAGGGTCCAAATCCGCCTGGGCGGCCTTCCCGGTAGCCGGGCTTAGGGGAAAGATCTCGCTCGGGTTCGGATTGGGGTTCAACACGGAGCGCAAGCGGTGGCACGGAATCCACGAAGGGGACACGGAATTCACGGGATAAAGCACTCGAATGCCGGTGGGCGCGCCGCACGAATGACGTCCCTTTAGTGGAAGCGTCGTTGCGCTTTTGTACGGAACAAAATCACAACAGCGCATCCGGCCGTGAATCGGAAGTACCCGGCTTCCAAGGTATGTCGTGAATTCCGTGCCCCATCTGTGAATTCCGTGTCACCCCCCCGGAGGCCGTAGTTAGCCCCTGAATCTTAAGTCAACAAATCCTTGGCAATGAACGCGATCACCAACGCAACGTATTGCAGGAACGTTGATATCTCCGACCGCCACGCCTGCGGCCAATCGTGTTTGCCGGACAACTTCTTGTCAGGCTTTGTCGGCAACCACCGGGGTGTGCAGTTCTTGTAGACCAGGTACTCCCGGCCGAACGTCGACTCCAGCACACCCTCCTCATATCGCACGATGAAGCTGTATTCCAGTGCAAACAGCAACACTGCAATCGGCAGGAACCACACAACACCGGATATCACGACGAAGCCCATCCACACCAGAAAATTCCCGTTGTAGAGCGGGTTCCTGCTCCAGGAAAAAATTCCGTAATTGACGAGCCGCTGCACATTGCGTGAACGCCTCCGCGTCGCAGTCCCGGCGGCCGCCACTCCCGCGAGCCTGAAAAATTCGCCGATACCAATCAGTGTCGCGCCAATTGCCCACGATGCAATTGTCGTTTCCCCTGGCGCGATGAGCGGCACGGCAAGGAACAGGACCGGAAACCACGTTCGATGCTTGAAGAGAAAGGCTCCAACTCGTGCCGCAGGCCTCAGCTCAGCCGCGCTCTTCTGAATCTCCACCTCCGGAGCACGCGGTTTGGTCGGAGCGGTCACTCCTCCTCCCACGGCGAAAAGATCGCACGCCACTCTTCAGGAACAGGCATGGGCTTGCCTTCCTTGCTGATGGTGACGTAAACGACCGACGCCTCGCAGATGACTTCGTCCTTCTGGTTTCGTGCAACCTGCTTCACGGTGAAACTGGTTTTGCCGATAGTGACGAGTCCCGTCCGCACATTGAAATCGTCGCCCGGGAGTGCGGGATTGCTGAATGCGATATCGACATGCCGCACGACAGCCCACTGCGCACGCGTGATGTAGTCGCGGAACGCCATGTGCTTCTCGAGAGCCGCCCAACGGGCACGCTCGAGCAGTGTCAGCATCACCGCATGATTCACATGACCGGCAGTATCACAGTCACTCGGATAAATGTGGATCTTCAGTTCGTCAGCCATCGTGAGTCAAAAGTTAACCAGAAAAGCACGGGGCCTTCACTTCTCCTCGATTCTGCGACCGCTGCAATCCATGCCTTTGCGCTGTATGTATCATCGAGCCGGATGCCCGACAACGAGTGCAAATTAGCCGCCCCCTCGGCGGCCGCCGCCAGCGGGCGGCCGTAGGCTCCTCCGTACACGCCGTGCTCGACCCGCAGATACGCCGGATCCACCACTGGCACCGTCTCACCGGTGACCGCGTGAATCAGGGCCGCCGTTTGTCGCGCCAGTCTCAGAACGGCCCGGCGATTTACGAATAGTCGCGGTCCGACTCGCGCTCCCACGATCTCGATTTCCAGACCTGCGATCCGAAGGCCCAGGAGTAACCCCGCCGTTGTGCCCCCGCTCCCAAGAGGAACCACAATCCGCTGTGGCATTGGGAGCTCCTTCCGATCAATTTGCCGAGCGAGCTCGATACCGGCGTTCACGTGACCAAGTATTCCCAAAGGGGTACTTCCGCCAACAGGTATGAGGCGAGTGCCCCTCCACCGCGCGCGGCCCGCGGCTGTCAGGAATGCCACTGCCGCACTCCGCCGCGCAGGCTCGAGCAGCAGGGAAGTGAGGCGCTCGTCGACACGGAGCGCGACCGGGTTCATGTCGTGCTGCCATCGCAACGCCTCGATCGCGATGCCGGCTCGCTGTGCGTGAATCGCAGTCGCAAGAACGTGTGTCGATCCGGCTCCGCCGAGTGTCATGACGGATTGTCCACGTTCGAGCCCACCGAGGAGAAATTCAAGCGACCGAGCCTTGTTGCCGCCAAAAACCGGCGCATTGAGGTCGTCCCGCTTGATCCAGATCTCACCCGCGCCTTCAACCGTCACCCTCTGAACCGGCGATGGAAGATTACAGAGCTCGACCCGCGGCACCTGGCGAAGTGCCGGGTAGCGCTCGTAGAGCAGAAAAGTCTCCGGCGACCCCGGAGATTCAACAGCTTCCGAAGCAGGGTGCACTGATGCCGTTTTCAACTCGCTAGATTGGCTGAATGAGCATTTCAGGATCAGAAACTCTGCTGTACATCGACACTCAGCAGGAAGCAGAGCAGTTTCTAACGGATATCGCGGGGGTTCGCGAGATCGCAATCGATACCGAGGGCGCAAGCTTCCATCGGTTCATCGACCGAATCTATCTGCTTCAGATATCGACACGCGACCGCAGCGCAATCGTCGACCCTCTCCCGATCGGAATGCCCGCGGGACTTGGTGCCATCCTCCAGAACCCCGATGTCGAAGTTGTGTTTCACGACGCCGACTATGATCTCCGGCTTCTGCATCAGGACTATGGCTGGCACGTAAACCACATCTTCGATACCCGGATCGCCGCTCAGCTTCTTGGCATCAAGGCGTTCGGGCTCGCTGCGCTCCTCGATCAGTTCTTCGAGGTCAAGCTCGATAAAAAACACCAGCGCGCTGACTGGTCTCTCAGACCGCTCACTCGCGGAATGCTCGACTACGCTGCACAGGACACCCGCTACCTCCTGGACCTCCGCGACGAGTTGAGGTCGCGACTCGAAAAGCTTGGCCGGATTGCCTGGGCGGAAGAGGAGTTCTCCAGACTCGAGGGGACCAAATGGGACGATGACGATGCTTCCCTGTCGTTCCTGAGAATCAAGGGAGCGCGCGATCTGTCGCGACGCGAGCTTGCGCTGCTTCGGGAGCTGGTCCCATGGCGTGACTCTGTCGCCCGCGAAGTAGATCGCGCGACCTTCCGCGTAATGGGCAACGAGGTGTTGCTCGAGATCGCGCGCACTGCCCCGAGGACAGTCAAGGATCTTTCCGCGCTCAAAGGCATGCCCCGAGGAATCCTCGACCGCGGCGGCGCAGCCATACTCGGCGCAGTTCAACGGGGACTCGAGGTAGCTGAAGAGCATTTGCCGCGCTTTCCGCGGTCAGCAAAGTGGGAGCGCGAGGATGATTTTGATTCACGCGTTGCCAGGCTGAAGTCTGTTCGCGACCAGGCGGCGAGCCGACTGAACCTCGATCCCGGCGTGTTGTGCTCGCGCGAGCGTCTCGAGGCGGTCGTACGGAGAAAGCCCGAGAAGGCAGCGGATCTCGAAGATGTGGCGGGGATTCGACGGTGGCAGATCGCCGAGATGGGCGACGATTTCGTGGCGGCGCTGAAGAGCTAGCCGCTGGCGTTCAGAACCCCAGGTAGGCCCGGACTCTTGGTTCCATCTTCTCGGGCGTCCAGAAGGGCGTCCAGACCAGATTCATCTCGACGTCCTCGACACCTGGTAGAGTTTTGATCTCGTCCTGAGCGTTGCCCATGATCTCAGGGCCTGAGGGACATCCAGGCGAAGTGAGAGTCATATCCACTTTCACTTTCGTGCCGACTACCTCGATGCCATAGATAAGCCCGAGGTCGAGGATGTTGAGGTTCAGGTCAGGATCCTTTACGCGCCTGAGTGCGAGCTTCACCTGATCTTCACTGACGACGCCACCCGTTATGGCAGGCGGTTCGGCACCCACTACGACGCTCAGGGGTATCGCACGTTCTTCCGCGAGACTGTCGTCGACCAGTGTGGGCGTTTCTGCGGAACTCGAGTGCGGCGCTGCGGGGGATTTGCGCGTGTCAGGATGATCGCTCATCCTTTAATACTAGTTCCCTTTCCTCGCTCGCGAAGAGGTCGATGCTGACTTCTTCGCTGTTGACTTTTTAACAGTCGACTTCCTGGCGGAAGCCTTCCTGGAGGCCGACCGCTTTGCAGCGGCTCTCTTCGCAGCTGCGCTCTTTGCGGACTTCGACCTCGCCGACCTGGTAGCCCTGGCTGACTTCGCGCGAGTTGACTTTGATGACGCACAACGCACGCGTGTACGCGACCTGGCAGATCGGCCCCTTACTGCTTTGCTGCAACGCACCGGCTTTGGCCTTGTCCATCCAATTTCCTGGTCGGCGCGAAATGCCGAAGGCATCGCGAGAACGGGCGTCGGCCCATCCATTACTGCGAGCACCGCCGCATCGGACAGGTCAGACCGCACGTCGGATATGATTTTTGCGGGACGCTGCGCCTTTGCTGCGTGCACACGATTGGTGAGCAGTACCACGAACATCTCGCGATCCGGGTCGATCCAGATGGAGGTTCCCGTATAGCCAGTGTGACCGTACGCGCGCTCAGTGAGGTAGGCGCCAGAGCCGTAATCGCCGTCGGCCGTATCCCAACCCAGCGCGCGGTGGCCGGCAGTTCTGCGGATGAACAGGCTGACGGTCGAATCAGAAAGAATCTGGATACCGTCGTAACTCCCCCCGTTCAGCATCATCTGCGCAAAGATCGACAGGTCTGCAGCCGTGCTGAACAGTCCCGCATGACCGGCAACACCGCCCAGCGCATAGGCGTTTTCGTCATGAACTTCACCGCGGAGCGGATAACCGCGCGGCGGCGTCACTTCTGTCGGCGCGATCCTGTAGCGGAGGGAATCAGCGGGCCGATAGAAGGTGTTGTTCATTCCAAGCGGGCGGAAAACGCGTCGCGACAGAAACATGTCGAGTCGCTCGCCGGTCACTTCCTCCACGATCATGCCGAGGACGTCCGCACCAAGATCGGAGTAGATGTAGCCTTCGTTAGGCCGGTACTCGAGCTGTGTCGCGAGAACCATGTCACGCGCTTCCTGTGGGCTGCGCGCTTTACGCCACAGGTCGCGGCCGGCGGGAAGACCTGAACGGTGGGTAAGCAGGTCGCGAACCGTCACCCTGTCCTTGGGACCTCCTGAAAATGCGGGGAGGTAGCGGAGCACAGGCGCATCGAGATCTACCTTCTTCTCGTCGAACAGGAGCATGATCGCGGTAGTCGTGCCGACGACCTTGCTCAGGGATGCGACGTCATAGATCGTGTTGTCGGCTTCGACCGATGTGCTGGCCGGCGACCAGGAAAGGCGGCCAAATCCCTTTTGCCAGACTGAAGCGCCCTTGCGGCCAACAACGACCGCGGCTCCCGGGTAACCGCCAGCCTTAATGCCGCTCTGCACGACTCGATCGATAGACTCGAGACGCGATGCGGACATACCTACGGCATCGGGTGCCTTTGATGGCAGACCATCACCATGTACTAGCGTGAGGGCGGTTACAATGACCTTCAGCAAATCGAACTCCTTTCCAACTGATACTACTGCAACAGGACAGCCAAGTTCCGGGAAAACGGCTGTGAGCCCACGGGGAAGTGAGCCAGCGACAACGACTTGTATGGGAGTGACGACCGGTCCCGGCGGCCGTCACGGTGTCCACTATAGCACCCGTGCGCGATTTCGCCACACTTTTCTTACGCGTATACGGGGCAAATTTTACGCGTGCGACGACGAATGTTTACGGGTGCAACCCCAGTCCTCTCGCCGGTGACTAATTTCTCAGACGGGATGCAGACCGACCAGATAACACTTCAGCGCGCCATGAAAGGCGATGAGGCGGCGATGCGACAGCTCTGGCTGCGCCATTCGCCGCACATCGATGCCGTAGTCCGTCGCTTATGCGGGGACCACGACGTCGCGGCTGACGTTGCCCAGGAAGTCTGGATTCAGATTTTCAGAGCGCTTCCCGGATATCGCGGAGATTCGCAGTTCGGAACGTGGGCGCACCGCATTGCAGTGAACCGTACGCTCAATGCGCTTCGGAAGATCAAGCGTCTTGCAAAACTGGAAACTGACATAGAGGACGACAGCGCGTTCGTCGAAGGCGACAGCGACAGGACGTTCCTCGCAGAATCGATAGATGCAGCGATGACGAAGCTTTCACCTGGCGCGAGAACTGTGTTCGTGCTCCATGACATCGAGGGCTACACGCACGATGAAATAGGAAAGGAGCTCGGTATCACGTCGGGCGGATCCAAATCGCAACTGTTCAAGGCACGCGCCAAGCTCCGCCGGCTTCTGGCGCACCTCGTAGACGAATCAACTGCCGGCACAGGAATGACACATGCAGCCTCTCTCTGAAAACGCACTCGACGAAATGGTAGCACGCGAGCGCAGTCTCGGTGCTCCGCCGCTTACCGATTGGGGTTCCCTTTCGTCGCGGCTTCGCGCCGAGGGTCTGATACGCGATTCGCTGATGTCGAGAGTGACGTCGAGCCCGATGTTGAAGATCGCGGCTGGTCTCATGCTCGCTGTCGGTGGTGCGGCAATCGGGCGAGCCAGCGCGGGTGCGCCGGTTCTGCCTGTACAATCTGAAGCTTCCGTTGCGGCCGCTGCGCCGGTCGCGGACGAGGGCACCAGCAACACATCATTTGCAGCGAGTGCGACTGTACAGTTTGCCTCGCCCGAGCAGGCATGGGAGGTATTGAACCGCGCTGGTGACGAGTACCAGCGTGCATCGGCGTATCTCTCCGAAAACAATAACGAAGTACCGCTGCCTCCGACCACCGATCAGTACAGAACGAGGCTCGCGGCTCTCGACAACGTCATGACGGAGATGCGCGATGCAATGAAGGAGGCACCGCAGGATCCGGTCATCAATCAGTACTATCTCGCGACAGTAGGTGCTCGCGAGGCGACTCTCCGCCAGCTTGGGACAGTTCTCCCGGCGAGCGCGAGAATGAACAGGTTCTAGAGGTGCAGGCAATGCGGCTAATTCGCTCGATGGTAATCGGTTTGGTGGTTGTTGCTTCGATCTCACCCTCCCGGGTGAAGGCGCAGGCAAAGCCTGGGGGCTGGGTCGGTGTCGTCATTACAACCGGGATCGGCCAGGGAAATGCGGCCGGCACGCTGGTATTCAGCGAGTATCCAACGATCGAGTCTATCGATCCCGGATCACCTGCGGAGCGCGCCGGACTTCAAACCGGTGACATAATCATTTCGTTGAATGCGCAGGACCTGAAGAAAAATCCGATACCTATGCAGAGCCTTCTCGTTCCGGGGAACAGGCTGGTATTCCGTTTCATGCGGAATGATGAGACGAGAAGTCTTAGTCTCACGGTGGCGGAGCGCCCCGTTGGGACTGCCGGTCATACTAGAGTGTCGATCATTGGTCCCGCTCCACAGGGCGACGAGGCTCGGCGCCGCCGTCAGGTGGAAACGTCGACGCGTGGTGGAGGGATGCTGATGCCTGCGATTACGCTCGCCCCGGTGATTCGTGGTCCTGGCTCACCAAGCCTGATTCTCGCGGGTGCTGAGCTTACTCAGCTCAATGACGGGTTGCGCGAAGTTCTCAAGCTTACCGGAACTGGCGTATTCGTCGTCAACGTTGCCATGGGAACTCCCGCTGGGGAGGCCGGCCTGAAGAGTGGCGATGTCATCGTGAGGGTTAATCGAGTGGGCCTTGAGACCCCAAGCGAGCTTGCGCGGGTCATGCGGGTTGCGACTGAGCCTTCAGTTCTTCTCGATATCGTGCGGAACCGCAAGCAGCATTCGATCAGGTTGCGCTGGTAGCTCCTCGGCTTCCCGATTCGGGACTGCGGAACTGCGGAACTGCGGGTTTTTAACGCGAAGAACGCGAAGGCCGCGCGAAGAAACGCGAAGCGCTAGAGAAACATCGCTCGGGTGGCCGCAGGCTACTCAGTACTGCAGGTCTTTCTCTTGTGGTTTTAAACACAGAGCAAGAAACGTCAGTCGAGTTTGCGACTTGCCGGCACTAAAGACGCGTGAATAGCCAGGGCCGCGATAGCCCCATCTGACGCGGCAGCGATAGCGAGCTGCGGTCCGGGCACGATGTCGCCCGATGCGAACACGTTCAAAACTGAAGTTCGGTGTCTGTCGTCCACTACGATGTGGCCTGCGTCATTCCGTTCACACTTCAGTTGTACGCCGAGATCGTCGGCCGGGTACTGGCCGATCGCGAAAAAGAGCCGCTGGCAGTCGAGCTGCATTCCGCCATCGAGCGTAATGCAGCGGATCTCACCACCGCTTGACGTGATCGCGCTGACGACCGTGTCGATGACCGGGATGTTCAGCGCCTTGAGCTTGTCGAGATATTCCTGTGTCATGTCGGGGGGCTCACCATTCGTGCAGATGACGATTTCGTCCGTCCAAGTGGTGAGATTGAGTGCCATCCCTACTGCTTTTCTTCCAGCGCCGATCACAACGGTCTTGCAGCCTAGCGTTTCGTAGCCATCGCAATCGGGGCAAACGTGCGCGGTCTCGCCATAACACTCACCAAGCCCCGGGATCTTCGGCCAGATATCCCTGATGCCAATCGCAAGCAGCAGTCGTCGCGCGGCGATCCGCTCGCCTTTCTCCAGCGTGAGGTTGAACCGCTCGGCATTGAGATTTTGAACTTCAGTCACTTTGTCATCGATGAATTCGGCGCCAAAGCGTTTGGCATCCGCGCGCGCCTGGGCGCGAAGGTCGGGGGATCGGATCCCTTGCGACCCAATGATGCCGTTGATGCCACGCGTTTCCCAGTTGCGCGGGTCACCTGAGTCTATGACTACGACCTTGTGCAGGTATCGCGCGAGCCATAGTGAAGCCGACAGCCCTGCCGG
This sequence comes from Gemmatimonadaceae bacterium, assembly GCA_031426255.1. Classification (GTDB taxonomy): domain Bacteria; phylum Gemmatimonadota; class Gemmatimonadetes; order Gemmatimonadales; family Gemmatimonadaceae; genus UBA4720. The sequence goes on from JANPKW010000082.1 coordinate 99,572, forward strand.
GCCCCCCCCGACTATAGCTACGTCGTAAACATTTTCGGTCTCAGTCATGATCGCACGCCGGTGCAAGAAAAAGTCCTGCTGGGAAGGGAAGGCGAAAACCCTGCATCGCTGGATGGGCGAAAGCAATTTGTTTTCTTCTGGTACTGTCTGTTCAACACGGACGCACGGAAACACGGAAGAAACACGGACCACTTAGTGCAAAATCAAGGCTTCTTCGTTGAACAGACAGCGCTAAAGCGAGACGAACCGCTTTCCCCCCTTCTACGTCAGCTGCTCTGTCTGACTGCCGCGCCTCAGAAAATCTTCGGCGATCCGGAAGAACTCTGAAGGCGCCTCCCAGAACGGCATATGTCCAGCATGCGGAATGATCGCAACTGTCGCCGTCGGAATCAAAGACGAGATCGACTGCGGGACATCGAGCCCGATGATGTCATCTTCGCCATGAACTATGAGAGTGGGCACGCGGATCTTCGAGATGTCTGCCGTCCAGTCATAACCTTCGCGTCGAAGCGTGGCGGCGACGGCGGCACCGGTCGGGCTATTCGCCCGTGGTGACGAGAAGATCGAGCCAAAGTCCCGATCGGAGAACCAGGCGGGATACAACGCGGCCGTGTAGGCGGCGTGCTTCTCGATGTCGTCTTCGTGCAATGCACGCGGATCAAGTGACTCGAGGATAGATCTACCCTCGCCGTCAAGTCGTGCGATAGCCGCAGAATGCAGTCGCGACAGCCAACCGCTCTGAGGTCCAACCGCATCGACGAGCACGAGCTGGTTTACGGCCGCCTGATCCTGCGCGGTTGCCAGCATGGCGATGCCCCCACCCCACGAGTGTCCAAGGACATTCCACGTTTCAATGCCGAGCGCGTTGCGAATTGCAGGTACATCGCCGGCATCGTGTTCGATGCGCGCCCGGCGCGCCCCCGGCGGCTGCTGAGACTTGCCGCGACCGCGCTGATCGAAAAATATCAGCTGCCTACGCTCAGCCAATGGTGCAAGCGCTGGCCAAAGCACGTCATGCCCGAAATGCAGACCACCGTTGATGCACAGGAGGGGAGGCGCGTCATGAATCGGCGGACTTCTGAAAACGGCGAACTCGAGGCCACGTGCCGTGACCAGTTGCTGCACTAGCGGCGGTGACTTCTTGAGACCGCGGCGAAACGCAAGAAAACGCTCGCGGGCCGAGCCGGGCGTCAGGAGGCGGGGCGCCGGTTACGGGACGACCAGTGAATCGAACGAATCTTCCAGCCGTCGCGCGTCCTGGTCAGAACCATCGATTCGGCACCGGCGGAGTTTATCGCTCTGCCATTGAACTGGCCCACGGTCGTGCTGGTTCCCGCAGTCCATGCGGTGTTGCCATCTACTATGACAGTGAGTGGACTGCGCACCGACTTTACCGCCTTCGCGAATGCCATGTCGCTCGACAAGTGGTGCGAGCGGTACTCGCTTCTCGACTCGATGCCGCCGCTTTCGAGAACCACTGCGTCGTCAGCGAGAATCGTGAGCGCGCGTGCGCTGTCACCTTTGGAGAGAGCATCGTGGTAATTGTCAATCGCGGCAACTATCGCGGCCGAGTCCGGGTTTGCAACGGGGATCTCGGCCCGGGCATTGTTACTATAGGCCAGTCCCGCGACTACGGCGACGATCGCTGCAACGAGTGGGAGAAAAACGAATGTAGATCTGCTGTTTAGCTGCACCATGACGACCCGTTTAGATGATGACTACCTCGGCTCAACAATCAGTTTTCCGCGAACCATGTTCATTCCGCACGCGAAAATGAACTCTCCAGCCTTGTCGGGTGTGAATTCTATCGACGTCGTGCGGAAGGCAGGAAGATCCCTGGCAATACCGAAGTCGCCGAAAATTACCTGCTCTGTGCACGAAGTGGTCTCGTCGCGGTAGAAATCGAGCTTTACCGGAGCGCCTTGTTTCACAACGATCAGGTCAGGCGAGTAGCCCCCCTTCACGGTGACCTTAATCTCCTGAACTCCGCTATCGGAAACGGACGCGGACACCGCTTCACGTTCCCCGAAAAAATACCAGATGATGAACGCGATCAGGGCAACGGCGCTCACGAGAACGAAGATCTCTGTTGTATCCATCACGCTACCCTCGTGGTCATAGGTGGCCGAAACCGTCGCAGTCGCAAGCTGTTGGTCACAACCGAGACACTCGACAGAGACATGGCCGCGCTTGCGAGCACCGGTGAAAGGAGCCAGCCGGTCACGGGGTAAAGCAGTCCAGCAGCGATTGGAATCCCGATCACGTTGTAGACGAACGCCCAGAACAGATTCTGCTTCACCGTTCGAATGGTTGCTCTCGACAGAGCGATTGCGGTGACGACTCCGCGAAGGTCCCCGCGGAGAAGCGTGATGTCTGACGCCTCGATTGCGACGTCGGTTCCGGTTCCGATTGCAATACCGACATCGGCCTGGGCGAGCGCTGGTGCGTCGTTGATACCGTCTCCGACCATGCCGACTTTCCTGTTTCCTGCCTGAAGCCGGCGAATTTCTTCACTCTTTCCCTCAGGCAGGACCTCGGCGAGCACGCGCGTGATTCCGACGCGTTTTGCGACGGCTTCAGCAGCAAGCCTGTTGTCGCCGGTGATCATCACGATCTCGATTCCCATCGCCTTGAGTGCAGCGATCGCGTCAACGGCCTCGGCCTTCACCTGATCGGCGACAGCCACGACAGCCGCGATTCGGCCATCGACCGCTACAAACATCGGCGTCTTCCCTTCCGACGCGAGCGCAGTCGCACGACCCTCGGCCGTCGAGATGTCGATGCCGCGCTCGCTCATCATGCGGGAGTTGCCGAGGAGGAGCTTTCTGTCATCGACAACGGCTTCCACGCCGCGTCCGGGGATGGAATCGAACGCCGACGCTTCTCGAATGTCGAGTTTTCGAGACTCGGCCGCGCGGACAATTGCCTGGCCGAGCGGGTGTTCACTCTGTCTTTCTGCCGATGCGATGAGGCCGAGCGTTTCGTTCTCATTCGAGCCATCGAGAACGATGACGTCTGTCAGCTCGGGGCGTCCTTCGGTGATCGTGCCGGTCTTGTCGAGTACCAGCGTGTCGATCTTGTGCGCTGTTTCGAGACTCTCGCCGCCCTTGATGAGCACACCGTTTTCGGCGCCGCGTCCTGTGCCGACCATAATTGCGGTCGGCGTCGCAAGGCCTAAAGCGCATGGGCATGCTATGATCAGCACCGCCACGAAATTGACGAGTGACATCGTGAATCGCGTGTCGAGCGGAGCGAGGATGAACCAGGCAGCGAAGGTCGCGACGGCGATTACCAGCACGATCGGTGTGAAAATTCCGCTTATGACGTCAGCGAGTCGCGCGATGGGCGCCTTCGAGCCTTGAGCGTCCTGCACCATTTTCACGATCTGCTGCAGCGCGGTCTCGCGCCCTACTTTTGTTGCTTCGAACCTGAACGCGCCTGTCTTGTTTATGGTCGCCCCGAACACTTCGTCGCCGACATTCTTGTCGACCGGCATGTTTTCGCCGGTGAGCATCGCTTCGTCGATCGCGGATGCACCGCTCCTGATGATTCCATCCACGGGAATCTTCTCGCCCGGCCGGACCTCGATCAGGTCGCCGGGTAGAACCTGCTCGACTTCGACTTCTACTTCCTTGCCGTCGCGGATGACCCGGGCCGTTTTCGCCTGCATCTTCACGAGGCGCTGGATGGCCTCTGACGTTTTTCCTTTTGCACGAACTTCGAGCATTCGCCCGAGGAGAATGAGCGCTATGATGACGCCGGCTGCTTCGAAGTAGACTGGCACCACGGCTTGCGTGCCCATCTGCATGCCGGACATGCTCGCGCTCGCCGAAAATAATCGTGGCGCAATGGTGGCGACTGTCGAGTAGAGATAAGCGGCTCCGGTTCCAATCGCGATGAGCGTATTCATGTCCGCAGCTCGATGCCTGAGAGCTGCCCATGCCCCGCGATAAAATTGCGAGCCACTATAAAAGACAACCGGCGTCGTAAGCGCGAGCTGCAGAAAATTGGCGCCCACGAAATTCAGCGCCGGGATCCGACCGTGGGACATGGCCAAGACCAGAACAGGCAATGACAGAATGCTCGCGATCAGGAACTTTCGCTTGAGGTCGCTATACTCCGCTTGCCGCGCATCCTCCTCCGTTTCTGATTCGAGACCAGCCGGAATCTCGAGGACACCGTAGCCTGTGTCCTTTACGACGGCCCGGAGCTTGGCGGCGTCAGTTGCGTTCGGCAGGAAGTCAACGGTCGCGCGGGCTGTAGCGAAGTTGACGTTCGCCTTTTTTACACCAGGTGCCTTGTTGAGCGACTTTTCAATCCTGTTCGCGCACGCGGCACACGTCATTCCTGTGATCGGCAAGTCGACCCGCTCAGCAACGGCGCCGTCGGTCGACAGTGTGAATGAGCCTTTCGTGGCAGGCGCGCTCATCGTCCGCTCTTGTAGATGAGGTCGACGATCTCGTCGTACATCGCGTCGGCTTCAGGTCCGCCTGTCTGTATCGCGGCCGTAGCGCAGTGGCGAAGATGATTGCGCATCAGCTCGCGCCCAACGCTGCGCAGCGCTTCGTTGACCGACGATATCTGTGTCATGATGTCGGCACAGTAGCGGCCTTCCTCTACCATTTTCTGAAGCCCGCGAACCTGGCCTTCGATCCGGCGAAGCCGCTTGAGATTTCTGTCTTTCCGTTCGGGGTCAACGTGGATGGCCTTCCGTTCGCCGGCGTCCGTTTCGAGCGTTATACCGCAGCCGCAGGCGGAGCGGCGCGATTCATCCCTGGTTGCAGCGACCGGGGACGTCATCCTACCTCCGCCGGGTAGCCAGCGGCCTCGACAGCTTTGCGAATAGCCTCAGCGGTGGTGACCGCCGGGTCGTACGAGAGTGACGCGGAGCCGATGGCGACATTCGTGACGTCGACCCCGTCGATCCTGCGCAGAGCCGACGATATGGATGCCACGCAGTGCCCGCAGCTCATACCCGAAATTCTGATATCAAGGTTCTCCATCACATCTCCGCTTTTTATGGAGGGCGAAATACCCTCCAGGGGTATAAGTGTATATACCCCCCACCCCTATGTCAAGGTGCTATGCAGTTCCCTCAACCGCCGGAGATTGCGGCGATGATGTACAGGGTGCTTCCATCGCCGAGACGTGAGTCAAGGCCGTCGATGAAGCGGATATTTTCTTCATCGACGAAAAGATTTACATGCTGACGGATCTCTCCCTTTTCGTTCATCACGCGATCCAGAGCAAACGGCGATCGCTTGCCGAGTTCTGCAAGGGCTTCCCTGACGGTGAGCTGTGGTGCTTCGACGTGCAGTGCAATTGCACCGTCGACGTGGGCACCCAATGCGCGCGGGAGCTCGATCGTGATCACTTGCCGATGACTGCCGTCTTGACGCAAACGATCGGTGGCAGGTTGCCGGCAATCTCCGACCAGGTAGTGCCTTCGTCATTCGAACCAAAGAGCTTGCCGCTTCTCGTGCCGAAGTAGACGCCTGCTGTATCGAGTGAATCAACTGCGAGACAGTCGCGCAGTACTGTCTCGTACGCGTCAGACTGCGGCAGTCCAGTCGTCAGCGGTTCCCAGCTTCCACCAGCATCAGTCGTTCTGTACACGCGCAGCTTTGCCTCGGGCGTACACCTGAACATGTCGGACTCCAGCGGAACGATGTAGACAGTGTCCTGCCGGTGTGGATGCATTGCCATTGCGAATCCGAAATCTGACGGCACTCCGTTGGCGATGTCCTGCCAGTTCTCGCCCCAATCGTCACTTCGGTAGAGGCCCCAGTGATTCTGGAGAAAGAGTCGCTCGGGTTTCGATGGATGGTGCACGACCTTGTGCACGCATTGCCCGAACTCCGGGTATTTGTCGGGCATGAATTCCGCGCGCACTCCAACGTTGCGCGGGGCCCACGTGTGACCGCCGTCATCGGTGCGGTAAACTCCTGCTGCCGAGATCGCGATCAGCATTCGTTTTGCGTTTTCGGGATCCGTGACGATCGTGTGCAGGCAAAGCCCGCCACCGCCGGGCATCCACTTCGGCCGTTGCTCGTGATGCAGTAGCCCGTCGACTGGGTGCCAGCTATCGCCGCCATCGGTCGACTTGAAGAGCGCTGCAGGCTCGACTCCGCAGTAAAGAACGTCGGGCTCCGATTCGGCGCCGGGCGCGACTTGCCAGATCTGAGCGAGAGCGAGGCCTGAATCTTCAGGGAATCGGACGCTGTGCTGATCGGGCTCGCTCCACGTGGTCCCAAGGTCGTCGCTGGTGCGAAGTGTGCCACCCCAGTGCGGGCTAGTTGCCGCGGCGAATGTGCGGTTGCGGCCGCCTCTGACATCGTGGAAGAGGGAGTACACCGACTCACCGCGGAAGTGTGGACCTTCCATCCGCCATTCCTTTCGCGATGCGTCGGAGCGAAAAATGAAGGCGCCTTTCATGGTGCCGACCAGCAGGACGATTTCACTGGCTCGTTGTGATCCGGTTCCTGTCATCGCTTTCTCCGTTGTCGCTGCTAGTCGAGTCCCTTCAGCAGGGCGATGTCTTCAGGTTTATCAATATCGAGCGGAGAGGCGGGGAGCGGAATTGCCGTGACCTGACCAGCGTGATCCTTGAGCCAGGGGCCGGCGCCGCGGTCTCCATCGAGGCGGGAAATCTCATCGAAGAATTCACGCGCGATGATTGCCGGAACGCCGATCGTTTCTGAATACGAAGAAGCGACGAGGCGATTCGCTCCGAAGCTGGCGATGAGGCTTGCAAGGCTGTGCGCATCGACGAATGGCTGGTCGGCAAGTACGATCAAAGCACCGTCAACGTCTTTTTCTGCCGCGAGTGCGTGAATCCCCGCAGCGAGTGAAGTGGCCAGCCCTGACTCCCATCGCGAGTTGAGTGCGATCCTGACGTCCGGGAGGCCGATCAGGGCTGGAAGTATCTGGTCGCTATCTGCGCCCAGTACTACGATGACCGGCGTGGCGCCTGCATCGTGGGCTGCAAGAGCAGCTCGGCGAACGAGTGGCTGGCCGGCGTGCTCGACCAGCTGCTTAGGTTCGCCGAACCGGGAGGATCCGCCGGCAGCGAGTACGATAGCTGCAACCTTGGGCCGCTTTTCAATCATGCCCTAAATTACTTTCGGAATGCGGCTACCACGAATCGGAATCAAGGAGAGTACCTGTGTTGATAAATAGCCAGCTTGCTGCGGCCTTCAACAAACAGATCGGGAACGAGTTTGGCGCGAGCATGCAGTACCTGAGCATCGCTGCTTATTTCCAGGAGCGGCACCTCACTTTGCTTAGCAAACTCTTTACCGCACAGGCAGATGAGGAGAAGGAGCACGCGATGAAGTTCGTGCGCTACCTCATGGATACGAAGGGCGGGCTTGCGATTCCGGCGATTGCGGCCCCGAAACCGGGGTTCAGTTCAGCGGAAGACGCCGTTCAGGCGGCGCTCGATTGGGAGAAGGAGGTTACTCGGCAGATCACCAGCCTCATGGACATGGCCGTCGGGCAGAACGATTACATGGCGCAAAGTTTTCTGCAGTGGTTCATCGACGAGCAGCTCGAGGAAGTCGTGAAGATGGACAGGCTCCTTGGCGTGATCAAACAATCGGGCGAGCGGAATCTCCTGATGGTCGAAGCGTATCTGGTTCATATCGAGAAGGCACACTGACGCCTGCGGGCGAAGCGTCAACCGTGGAGCGGTGCCGGCCGGTCTCGCAGATGTCTCCCGTCGCGCGCGTGAAGCACCCCTGAGACCTCCGTGACGATCGACAGTGCAATGGACTCGGGACCATCGCCACCAATGTCCATTCCGATAGGCGAATACACTCGCGGGTCACCCAGCCCTTCGCCGATTGCCGCAAGCATCCTCTCACCACGCGCGCGGGGTCCAAGTACTCCGATATAGGCGACCTCAGACGTTAGAAGTGCGCGCACATATTCGGTATCGCGCTCAAAGTGATGCGACATCACGACGACGGCAGTGTACTCACCCAGCACCACACACTCGCCAAGCCGTGCTGGCTCGGGGCACTGAACAAGACTTGCCCCTGAAAACCGCGCCGCGTGCTCGACCACAACTGGCCGGTGATCGACCACAGTTAGATACCACCCTAACAGTTTGCCAAGTTCTACCAGTGGCATGACATCCGGTCCCACCCCGCAGATGACGAGACTTGTTGCCGGCTTTACGATCTCGAATGCGACGACAGTGTTGCCATACTCCCTGACGAGACCACGACGGCCCGCACCAATCGCGTCAGCAATATCAAAACGCGCCGCTTCCAGCGATTCGCGATCACCCCAGCCGCCGATCGTCGTTACTGTGTTACCGCTAAACAACGCGTGAGCTCCAACGCACGCTTCGCCAGCCTCGCCGCTGGTAGCGATGACCGTTGCTATAACAGAAGGCACCTTCGCTGAAAGCGCATGCTCGAGAAGCCTTCCCACACCTTCCGCCTCGGACGCGGTCAAAGGCTCGAGCAATACATCGATCAATCCATTGCAACCGAGCCCCAGGCCCCACGCCGTCTCGTCATCAGCTCGAGTGTCATAAGTCACAACGCGTGGCTTCCCCGACGCGTGCACGTCTTTCGCGTGCTCGGCCAGATCGCTTTCGAGGCATCCACCGCTCACGATCCCAACCGTTGAACCGTCGACCTGCGCGACCATTCGCGCCCCAACTCCGCCGTAGCTCGAACCAGTGATTCGTACTACAGTCGAGAGCACCGCCGACTCGCCTGCCCGGGCAGATCTGAAAAGCGCGTCGACGATCGCGCGATGAGTCGTCATGACATCAAATCTATAATCTTGCCGCACTCAGCAACCGCAGGCATCTTCACTTCCATGCCAGCAGTCGGATCGAGCGTCGCGCGCAAAGACGGGATCGGGAAAGCAACGGGTGCCGCGCGATATGCGGACGACATCTCGTTCCCTGGAATGCTTCATGGCCGGACTATCCGGTCAACGATTCCCAGCGGACGCATAAAGTCGATCACTTACGACTTCGATACCGCCGGCTTCACGATCGTCGATTACCGCGACGTCCCTGCAGAAAACGCGGTTGACCTCATGTCGCAGGATCAGCCATTCCTCGCCGAGCAGGAGATCAGGCACTTTGCTGAGCCGATCGTGTTGCTTGCCCATGAAGACAAGGAAAAGCTGAGCCAGGCGAACGTTGTGATCGAGTATGACGCGACCGATCCGCTTCTCGATCCGGAGCTCTCGACAGAGGTATTCAAGTCAGTCGAGATACTGAAAGGCGATGTCGATTCCGTATTTGCGGACTTCGGACTGATCATTGTTGAGGGGACATATCGCACAGGACACCAGGAACACGTCTACATCGAGCCGAACGGAGTCATCGCCGTTCCCGAAGACGGCGGTATCGCCATCTACGGCTCAGTGCAGTGCCCCTTCTATGTAATCAAGGCGCTTCGCTGCCTCCTTGGCTCCGCACATCCAAACGTTCGCGTCATTCAAACAGAGACGGGAGGCGGCTTCGGCGGAAAGGAGGAATATCCGTCGATGATCGCAGGCCACGCGGTGATGCTCGCGCTCAAGTCCGGTCGACCAGTAAAGATCATTTACGATCGCACCGAAGACATGGAGGCAACGACTAAACGTCATCCGTCGATCGTAAAGCATCGCACAGCCGTGACACGCGAAGGCAAACTCATCGCGATGGAAGTCGACGTTCTCCTCGATGCCGGCGCATACGTGACATTGAGCCCGACGGTGCTCTCGCGCGGATGCATACACGCTGCCGGTCCGTATAGCGTCGACAACGTCCGGATTCAGGGACGCGCTGTCTTTACCAACACGCCGCCAAACGGCGCCTTCCGCGGGTTCGGCGCGCCGCAGACCGAATTCGCGGCTGAAGTTCACATGGATCGAATCGCCGAGCAACTTGGCATTGACCCCGTCGATCTTCGTCGCAGAAATGCGCTTCGGCCAGGAGATATTACGGCCACGGGTCAGACGTTACGCGATGATGCCAGCGCGCACATGGTGCTCGAGGAAGCAGTTCGCAGAACCGACTTCGACAGAAAACGAAAGGAATGGAAGGGAACTAACAAGGCGATCGGCCTCGCCCTCTTCTATCACGGCGCAGGATTCACCGGCGCCGGTGAGCGCAATCTCAAGTCGAAGGCCCGGCTCGAGCTGACACCATCAGGGGTCCGCATCGCAGTCGGAAGTACCGAGATCGGTCAGGGCACACGCACAATGCACGCGCAGATCGTCACCGACGCGCTCGGCATTCCCTACGAGGATGTGGAAGTCGCGCAGCCTGACACTTCGCGCGTCGCCGACAGCGGGCCCACGGTCGCGTCGCGCACTTGCATGGTCGTCGGCAAGATCCTCGAGGAGTGCGCGCACGAAATGAAGGCAAAGCTCGGCGACCTCTCCCCTGCAGAATATCACGCGAAACACGGCGACCTCACCATCGAACGCACGTACGAGCCGCCGGACTGGATTCAGTGGGACGATGCGCTATACCGCGGCGACGCGTACGCGACTTATGGCTGGGGCTGCGACGTGGCCGAGCTCGAAGTCGACCCTGACACATATGAAGTCAAGCCGATAAAGCTCACCGCAGTGCAGGAGTTCGGGCGACCGATTCACCCGGCACTCGCACGCGGACAGATCGAAGGCGGAACGGCGCAGGGACTCGGTTACGCACTTTTGGAGAAAGTCGTGATGCGAAACGGAGTGATGGCAAACTCTCAGCTCACCAACTACGTCATCCCGACGACACTCGACATGCCGGAGCTCGATGTCGTGATGATGGAGAACCCGTACCCTGGCGGCCCGTTCGGAGCGAAAGGACTCGGTGAACTTCCAATGGACGGGCCAGCACCGGCAGTCGTGAACGCGCTGCGCCACCATGGACTCGACGTGCGCGAGATTCCCGCAGTGCCCGAGCTTCTCGCAACCTCGAACCTGATCTGATGCAATTCACTCTGAACGGAGAGTCGCGTGAAGTCGATGCGCATCCGATGTCGCGCCTGCTCGACGTGTTGCGCGAGGATTGTGGACTCACTGGCACGAAGGAGGGTTGCGGTGAAGGTGAATGCGGGGCGTGCACGGTTCTCATCGATGGAGAGCCGGTATGCTCGTGTATCATCCCCGCTTCACAGGCCGACGGGACGGACATCGTCACGATCGAAGGACTCGGCGGAACTCATCCGCTCCAGGCTTTGTTCATGAACGAGGTTGGTGCGCAGTGCGGGATCTGCACGCCAGGAATGATTCTGGCCGCAATGACTCTGCCCGAGAAGCCGACGCTCGAAGACGTGAAAGTCGCACTCGCAGGAAATCTCTGCCGTTGCACCGGGTACTCGGCGATTTACCGCGCTGTGCTGAAATGGCGCGGCATGCCGGTACCTGAATGAGGACACCACTCTCGGAGCTGGATCTCCGGAAGGCGACATCTGTCGACGAGGCGCTCGGCATTCTGCATGAGGATCCAAGGACGCCCGTTGCTGGCGCGACTGATCTCTATGTCGCGCTCAACTTCGGCACGCTTGCTCCGCGGAGGTTCCTCGACATCTGGACACTCGATGAGCTGCGGACGATCTCGATTCACGAGGAAAATCTCGTTATCGGTGCGCTGACCAGTTACACAGCGCTGATGCAGTCGCACCTCGTCGCGGAACGGGTGCCGATGCTCGCACAGGCGTCGCGGCTTGTTGGCGGGGTGCAGATACAGAATCGCGGAACTATCGGCGGGAACATCGCAAATGGTTCACCCGCTGCGGATGTCGTGCCGGTCCTGTCGGCAACTGATGCTGTCATCGTTTTGCGGAGCGTGGCTGGGGAACGGCGTGTCCCCATTAATTCATTCTACTCCGGTTATAGAAAGACCGTAATGCGTTCCGACGAGTTGATTATCGCCGTGGAGATTCCTGCGGTCGAAGGACGGCAGTGGTTTCGCAAGGTCGGCACTCGGGCGGCGCAGGCTATATCGAAGATCGTGATGGCAGCGGTACGTTCGCCATCGCCTGCCATCGCGCTGGGAAGTGTCGGTCCGACCGTCGTCCGCGTTCCCGGAACAGAGAATGCGCTCGCAGCAGGTGCATCGGTCGATGACGCTGCCGAAATTCTCGGAAGCGAGATCATACCGATCGACGACGTGCGTTCGACTGCGGATTACCGGCGTCGCGTCGCGATGAACCTCCTCAAGCGATTCTGGTCGGAGACGGGCTGACGGTCATCCGCAGCCGCCGGGTGGTGACGCCCGAGGGAACCCGTGAGGCGTCCATACACATAGCAGGCGGCCGGATCACGCATGTCGGCGAGTGGAGTGACGCGGGCTCATCGGACGTTCACGATGCCGGCAGTTCGATAGTGATGCCGGGGATAGTCGACACGCATGTCCATGTAAATGAGCCCGGTCGTACTGAGTGGGAAGGTTTCGAGACTGCGACGCGTGCTGCTGCAGCTGGAGGTGTGACGACGCTTCTCGACATGCCGTTAAACTCTATTCCGCCGACGACAACCGTCGCAGGTCTGGAGGCCAAGCGCGAGGCTGCCGCTGGGAAGTCGCATGTGAACGTCGATTTCATAGGCGGAGTGATCCCGGGCAACGCGGAAGATCTCGAGCCGCTCGCTCGCGAGGGAGTTCGCGCGTTCAAGTGCTTCCTGTCGCCGTCAGGTGTCGAGGAGTTTCCATGTGTCAGCGAAGCTGATCTCGAAACTGCGTTCCCCGTGCTCGAGCGGATCGGATTACCGCTGATGGTACATGCGGAGGATCCCGCATTCCTTCGTGACGCACCTTCTTCGAAGCATTACGCTGACTACCTCGCTTCACGGCCAGTCGAAGCGGAACACTCGGCAATCACGATGCTGGTGCGACTCATGAAACAGTGGAGCGTCCCGATACACATCGTCCACCTGTCATCGTCGACATCGCTGGAGATAATTCGCGCTGCGAAGAAGGAGGGGCTACGGCTCACTGTGGAGACGTGCCCGCATTACCTCACATTTGCCTCGGAAGAAATTCCTGACGGGGCGACCGAATACAAATGCGCGCCACCGATTCGTGGATCGATCGAGCGTGAGCTTCTATGGGATGCGGTGATTGCAGGCGACATCGACCTGATTGCATCTGACCACTCGCCCTGTCCGCCGTCAATGAAGCAATCAGACGGGGATTTCAGCAGGGCCTGGGGCGGTATCGCCTCCTTGCAGGTCTCGCTGCCGGCAGTGTGGACGGGTGCACGATCGCGTGGGCAGCGGCCCGAGGTGCTGGCCCAGTGGATGAGCTCGGCACCCGCAAAACTTGCCGGGCTTGCTGATCACAAGGGTAAAATCGCGGCGAGATACGACGCCGACATAGTCATCTGGGACCCCGACAAGTCCGCAGGTGCTGCGCGCAACCTGCCGATGCACCGGCATCATCTTACGCCCTACGCCGGCGTCGATCTCTACGGACTCGTCGAGGCGGCTTATGTTATGGGACGACTATGGGATCCTTCACAGACCTGATAGACCTCGCCTCCGAGCGGCTTGGCGGAGCGGTTCTGATCGCCAACGATGAGTTTTTCGCGGCGAAGGAAGCGATGCTCAAGCCTGGCGCTGCGGAATGGCGAGCCGACGTCTACACAGAGCGCGGTAAATGGATGGATGGTTGGGAGACCCGCCGCCGCCGCACGCCGGGGCACGACTGGGCGATCATAAGGCTTGGCGCGGCTGGTAGAATTCGCGGCGTCGTGATCGACACAACATGGTTCACAGGGAATTATCCAGAGAGCGCGAGCATCGATGCGACCAGCGTCGAAGGAACGCCCTCAGCAGAGTGGCTTGTGGGCTCGGAGGTACGTTGGGAGGCGCTGCTCGACAAGACAGCACTCGAAGGAAACGCAGCGAATGAGCTAAAAGTCGATAACGAGCAGCGGTTTACGCACCTGCGCCTCAACATTTTTCCTGACGGCGGTGTCGCCAGATTTCGCGCGTTTGGTGAGGTGCTCCCGTCGGAATCACTGCTGACAGGTCGCGAGATCGATCTCGCTGCAATGGAGATTGGAGGCTACGTCGTAGCGTGCAGCGACATGCACTACGGGCATCGGCAGAACCTGATTCTGCCCGGCCGATCGACTCACATGGGCGACGGCTGGGAAACGAAGCGGCGGCGCGGCCCGGGGAATGACTGGTCGATAGTACGTCTTGCACGGCGTGGCCTTATCAGTCGAGTCGAGCTCGACACCGATCATTTCAAAGGCAATGCTCCGGGAAGCTGCATGATCGAGGGGTGTGACATCGTTGACATTGGTGCGAAGTTCGATCCTGACAAAGCGAGCTGGTTGCCCATTGTTTCCGAATCGCCTGTACAGCCACACAGTCGGCACCACTTCGATGTCGCGTCGCCGGAATCAGTGACTCATGTCAGGCTCAATATCTATCCCGACGGCGGGGTCGCGAGACTCAGGCTATTCGGCATGGCAGAGTGACGCTCGACGAATTCAACGCAATGCCGGATGTCCGCGCAGCCGATGTTTTCCGGGCCTGCTGCGGATCCTCGCGGTGGGTCAACGGGATGGTTGCCCGGCGTCCGTTCGAGTCGACGGAAGCGATCATCGATGCTGCCGATCATGAATGGCACGCTACAACTGAGCCCGATTGGCGCGAGGCATTTGCTCATCATCCCAGAATCGGAGACCGTCGCGCGACCGGATGGGCGGGCGGGGAGCAGGCTCGCGCACTGAGTGCGGAAGAGTCAGTGCAGGACCAGCTCGCCGCGGCCAATCAGGAATATGAGGACCGCTTCGGCCACATCTATATTGTTTGCGCTTCGGGTAGGACGGCCGAAGAAATGCTCGCCGACGCACGCGCGAGAATTGATAACGATCCCGCAACGGAGCTGCGCATTGCAGCTGCAGAGCAGCATCAAATCACGCAGCTGAGACTGCGAAAGCTTCTTGGAGGAGGCAGATGAGCACGATCAGCACACACGTTCTCGACACATCGCTCGGCAAACCCGCGGAAGGAATTCGTGTAACCCTTCAGCGTGATGGATCGCTCCTGGGTACCGGCGTCACTGATCAGGACGGGCGGGTTCGCGATCTTCTCGAGAGTGGCTCATCGCTTTCGGAGGGCGACTACCGGCTCACGTATTCAGTTGCCGAGTATCTCGGGAAGCGCGATGCGTTTTATCATGAAGTGGTGATCCATTTCCATATTGGGAACGAGAGCGAGCACTATCATGTGCCGCTACTTCTGAGCCCGTTCGGCTACTCGACCTACCGCGGGAGCTGAGGCGCTCCGGAGACTCGCCAGACGGCATTACCTACATCGTCAGCCACGAGAAGCGACCCACGATTATCGAGGGCAACGCCCACCGGTCGCCCCATAGCATCGCCGTTCGGTTTCACAAACCCCGTGAGCACGTCGACCGGATCACCTGAAGGCCTGCCGCGACTGAACGGCACGAAGATCACCTTGTAGCCACTTCTTGGCTCGCGATTCCACGATCCGTGTTGCCCGACGAACATGCCGTGACTAAATGGGAGTGATGTTTGCGCGGCGTAGGCGAGCCCGAGCGACGCCGTGTGTGCGCCGAGTGCGTAGTCTGGGACGATGGCGCGTGCGACGAGGTCGGGTCGTGCAGGTCTGACACGAGGGTCTACGTGCGCGCCGAAGTAGCTGTACGGCCAGCCGTAGAATCCCCCGTCGCGCACTGACGTCATGTAGTCGGGCACGAGGTCGCTGCCAATTTCGTCGCGTTCGTTGACGGCGGTCCACAACGCCCCCGTGACCGGCTCCCACGTCAGGCCCACAGGGTTGCGCAGTCCCGATGCGAAGACGCGATGCTGACCGGTGCGGGTATCAATTTCCCAGATTGCCGCCCGCTCCACCTCCTTATCCATACCATTCTCAGCTGCGTTGCTATTGGATCCGACGCCGACGTAGAGCTTGGATCCGTCGCGACTGGCAATCAGACTCTTCGTCCAATGGTGGTTGAGCCGGCCACCCGGAAGGGCTGCGACGCGTGTCGATGGCCCGGTGATGCTTGTCGCACCTGGTATGTAGGGAAACCGGATGACAGCGTCGCTGTTTGCGACGTAGAAGGTGTTGCCGACGAGGGCCATGCCCAAGGGAGAGACAAGGCCCGATACGAAAACCGACCGTACGTCAGCGACACCGTCGCTATCCGTGTCGCGAAGCAGCGTGATTCTATTAGCGCTTGGTACTGCACCCCCGGCTTTCTTCTGGAAGTACTTGAAGAAAAATCCTTTGATCCCCTTTGCGTCGTCCGGGCGCGGAGGAGCATTGGACTCGGCCACGAGGACGTCGCCGTTAGGAAGTACGTAAAGCCAGCGCGGGTGATCGAGGCCTGTTGCAAACGCGGTAACGTTGGTGCCCGGTGCGCCGATAGGCTTGTTGTTTCCCTTCCATCCTATCGCGTTAACGACATTCACCAGCGGGATCAGCGACTGCCTGGGCGCCGGCAATTGCGGAGACACCCCCGTCGTTGCCGCGATTGGCAGCCGCGCAGGAGATGCGCATCCTGTGAAAATGACCGATGTCGCGAGAACGACGTAGTGCGTTCGTCTCATGTCGTTTTCTGTTGCAAGTCCCGGGCGACACGCGCCGCGGAGAAATCAACCCCTTGGGGAACGGATTTGACGGATAACTGCACGGACCTGACGGATAAGTCGGGCAGGATGTGTCTCGAGCTACCTAATCCGTGTGTCCACCTTATTGGGGTAGGTCCATTCCCGCTTTAAACAATAGCGTCGACAGTCTCACGCGCTTGCGTCCATCGAGAATCCCAATCTCCCTCGATATTCACGTAACTCGAGCCCGATCCAGCGACGGCCGCGTGAAACAGAGCATGCATCTCGTCACGCCGGTCGCCGCGGTCACGAATTCCGTCAGCAATCCATGGTACGTCGGTGCCGAGGAGAATGTAGAGGTCGGGTCTCCGCTCTCGCGCGAGGTCGGAGATCCATTGGGGGCACGAACCGAAATAGTGATCACAGTACACAACCGTGCTCAGTAGATCAGTGTCCTGTATGACGAGCCCGTTTCCTTTTGCTGCTAGTGCCGCGTGCCGGTCCTCGAGCGCCATCTGCCCGCGCGTGATCGGACCGTGATCCGCGAATCCTATCGGCGCCTGCTTCTCCTCCGCAAACTCACGAACGAACTCAGGGACGAATTCCGCGCCGAAGTGTTCGGCGAGCTGCTTAGCAAGAGCGGTTTTTCCCGTCGACTCAGAACCGGTTACCACAATACGGATCACGCCGATGCCGCCTCACGCGATGCTTCGAGAGATTTTTTCCAGGCAAAGTACCCGAATGCGGCGATTACGAGGTAAACGCCGTAGTTGAACGCTGTGAGATAGAGTCCCTTATAGATGAACATCCCCACGTACACGATGTCCACGCCGATCCATAGCAGCCAGTTCTCGAGAAGCTTGCGGGTCATCATCCATTGAGCGATGAGACTGATCGTGGTGGTGGCCGAGTCGAGATGGGGAAGGGACGTGCCGGGGAGGCGGGAGGTGATCGTCGACAGCAACAGCCAGGTGACAACTCCAAGTCCGGCGACGACCATCCATGTTTTCCTCGCGACGCGCGACACTGCGAGTTTAGAGTGTCCCTTTCCGCCGTACAGCCACTGGTACCAACCGTAGATCGACAAGAGGAGATAGACGACCTGAAGTCCCGTGTCGGAGTAGAGTCCTGACCTGAAGAACAAAACCGAGAACAGCGACACATTCACGATTGCCGTTGGCCAGCTGAATATGTTCTCGCGCGTGCTCAGGTAGACGCTCACGATTCCGAATACCACGGCCACCAGCTCGAGGCAGCTGGATCCGTGGGCCTCGAGCCATGTACAGATCATCATTGCTTATTCCTGGTCGACGGTTGCGCCTGCATTCACCCAGCGGCCAAGGAGCGCGCGCTCGGATTCAGTTATTCCAGTCTTGTTGCCTGGCGGCATGGTGCGGGAGACTACAGCGCGCTCACTGATGCGCTGCGCGTGAGTCATGATCTGCTGCGGTGTGTCGAACATCACGTTACCAGGAACCTGCCCGAATGAAACATCGGTAGGGCGACTCGAGTGACAGACAGCACATCGCTGGTCGATAACGTGCCTGACTTCCTCGAACGTTACAGGGCCCGTTGCACTGGTTAGCTCGGCTGCCGGATGTTTGACTGAAAGTATTCCAAGCAGCGCGACGACTGTAGCGGCAATCGCGGCTGCCAGAGCGGGTTTCCATGCGCTGTAAGTCCAGCGGATGTTGAGGACGTGCCGAACGCCGGCGCCTCCAGCCGCAAGAATAATCAGCAGGAGCCAGTTCCACCGGTGACCGTAGACTGCCGGGAAATGGCTGCTCAGCATCAGCACGATCACCGGGAACGTGAAGTAATTGTTGTGAATCGAGACGCGCTTTGCGCGATCGGATAGTGCCTGACTTCCCGCGCCACCCCCGGCAACTGAAGCAACCAGCGCCTTCTGTGATGGAACTATCGTCGAGCCGACATTGCTTGCCATGATCGACCCGAGCATGGCGCCGACGTGGATAAATGCAGCGCGTCCGCTGAGGAGTTGAGTGAGCGCGATCGAAATTCCGATCAATGTCGTGAGCCAGATCGCGACGGCAATGCCTGCGGCCCGCGGGGCAATCCTGTTCTGCGCAAGATCGTAAACGCTGATGGCCAAAACAATCGCGCCGACACCAATGAGAACAGCTTGCCAGTGCGTGAGATCAGCGACTGACGGATCTGCGAGCAGCGCTCGCCCTCCAGCGTAGTAAACAATGATCAGGAGAAGAGTCCCGCTGATCCATGTTGTGTATGCCTGCCACATGAACCAATGCACGCGATCGGGCATCTTCTCGCCTTCGAGCAGCGTCTTCTCGACGTAATAGAAGCCACCGCTATGCAGGAGCCAGATAGTTCCTGAAGGCTTTTGCGTCTGGCCGGGCCCCGGTGTCTTCAGGAGACTCCGGTCCATCCAGTTGAAAAGAAGTGAATTGCCGACCCACATGATCGCCGCGATTACGTGTACCCATCGGGCTACCAGATCGAGCAGCTCCCAGGATGTGCTCACTTCCTGCCCTTCATGATTTTCACGAAGCTGCGGCCGCGAAACTCGTCAGCGGTGAGCCCGGTCATCTCGAGCGCCTCTTCTTCGGTGATCGCGGCCGAATTGATGCCGCGAAGAAAAAAGTTGAGCAGGCCCTGCCCGGTAGCGGCATCGTCAAAGACATCACCAACGAGAGTAGCCTGTGCTGCCTTGCCGACGAAATTACTGAGGCGGACTCCGGCCGCATCGATACCCTCGAGGAAGAAACTGTAGAGGGCCGCGTATCTCGTAACTAGCTGGGCTGGATGCAGGTCCCAGCCCTGGTAGAATCCGCCCGCGAGTGAATGCCTGATGTCGTCGAAGTGGAGTCTCCACGCTGAGTGCACGCTTGCGGCGTTTGCATCCTGCTGCTCGCGAGTCAGCGATTCGCCAGCGGGTGCGCGGTGAATCGCAACGGGCATCACTGTCGTCGAGCCATCGGAAAGCCACACGTCAGTTCCTGCGAACGCAACCTGCATGAAATGTTTCGCGAAATCGCATGCGAGGTGGCGCATACGCTGATGCGCTGCCGTGATGTTGATGCCCGCTGTGTAATCGTATGTCCCAAAATGGGCGCCACGCAGCCGGCCATCCGAAGCCGCGAGCACGCGCGGGAGGAGAGATGTGCCGCGCTGGTCGAGAATAATTTGCGGAGTCTCCACCATCACTTCGAACTGCAGCGTTCCATCGGAGAGGCCAAGCTTGTTCTCGAGTGACTTGAGCACCGCGACTGTGTAGTCCACCTGCTCGATGATCGTCACCTTGGGGATCGTGACGACCCAGTCCTCGGGAATCCCACCGCCTTCGACAAGCCCGGTCATGACGCGGTCGAGTGTGCGGACGCTGCGCGCGCGGAGCTCTTCATTAAGTGGCTTGACGCGAATACCAATGAATGGCGAAAGCGTCCCTGCTTTCATTCCCTTCGCCACTTCCGCCGCGACTACCCCGCAGTGCTGGTCTTCTTCGGCATCCGGTCGATTTCCGTAGCCATCCTCGAAGTCGATCCGGAAATCCTCGATAGGCTCGCGCATGAGTTTCTCACGCACGCGCTTTTCGATCGTATCGAGTGCTGAATGTTTTCCGATACCGAGCGCCTTACCAAGAGTGGCTGCATCGGGCGCATACTGATCGAGGGCCCGGAGGGCGATTGTGCCGAGCTTCGGAACTGAATCCGACGCGAAAAGCTGCGCGCCGCCGTAGACAGTATGGACAGGCTGGCGACCCGGCCCCTCGCCTGGATGCGCAGCGGCGAATGTCAGGTTTGCCTCGCGGAGAGCGGACTCCGCTTCAGCGAGCATTGGATCAGTCGTCATGCGGGAAGCT
The DNA here is from genome assembly GCA_031426255.1 of Gemmatimonadaceae bacterium. Taxonomy (GTDB): domain Bacteria; phylum Gemmatimonadota; class Gemmatimonadetes; order Gemmatimonadales; family Gemmatimonadaceae; genus UBA4720. The sequence continues at coordinate 119,960 of JANPKW010000082.1, forward strand.
TGCCACTCCCGCACCAGGTAGGGAAGCCTCTAGATGCCGGCCTCCTCCGACTGAGGAACCTCGTATGTCATGGTGAGCTTCGCGCCCATGCTGAGCGTATTGTGAGCCGGGCATGCGTAGATCACGCGTTGTATCACAGGCAGGTAGCTATCCGGGATTTCCGCTGGCAGGAGGACATTCACCAGAAATTCCTCCACCCTCGTGGGATTAGTGGCCTTGTTCTGCACAACCGCGACGCGTAAGCCTCCAGTCGGCAGGTGACGAGTGCGGAGGAATTGTCGCACGTAGTAGGCGATGCAGCTTCCGAGCGCAGCGCCAAGCAGCTCGATGGGTGTGGGTGCAGTGTCTTCGCCTCCACTGTTAAGCGTCTGGTCGACGAAAATCTCGTGCGACCTGATCCTGATGGCGAACTTCTCGCCATCAAGGTGCGTGACTACTGTGGGCGATGCGCTGGCTGTCGACATTCTTGTACCGCGAAGTGGGTTTCCTCACATTGCGCAACGCGGAAGCCGGAGTCAGTCGGGTAAAATCACCGCATGTTGTCGTGGTTTCCTGCACACACCCCGCTGATGCGCCTCAGGCGTTATAGATACGTCCCGCTTTATGGCGGTAGGTCTCAAGCACCTCGAGCGCTTCGTCACGCAGCACCTCGCGGACAATCTCGATGCCCCGATCTTCGAGATACGTGTAGGATTCCGGAAACACAGGCCCTTCGTCGAATTGCAGTGAAGCCGCGTCATCGCGCGTTGCGGCCCAGACGAGGCGGCGCACACCGCTCCACAAGGTAGCCCCGAGGCACATGGCGCATGGCTCGCACGAGGTGAACAGCTCGTGGACCGGAAGGCCTGGCGCCTTGAGAGAAAATGTCGACAGCTTCTGCTGCGCGGTCATGAACGCGACCATTTCGCCGTGCAGCGTGCAGTTATTGTATCTGACAACGCTGTTCACTCCGATGGATACAAGCCGTCCCGATGTCTCATAGATGGCAGCACCAAAAGGTCCACCGGTGCCACGATCGATGTTCTCACGCGAGAGCCGAATCGCGAGGTGCATCCTGTCCTCATCTGTGCCGTAGATCCTGTCCCAGTCAACTACCGAGTCCACCCAGTCAGGGTACTCAACGCAGATGATCGGTTCGGCTCTGTCAGTATTCATTCAAGGAAGGTTGCGCTCGCGAATGTTTTGCGGTAGTGCATCGTTCGTGATGGGCTCGATCGGTACGTCGATTGACGCGCCATACCGCGCATCGGTAATGCGGACAAACACACCGGCTTCACTCGTCAGCACGCGATAGAATGGCAGCCGGGCCCAGTCGAGAAAAGGCCTCGCGGCCGGATTCCTGACGGCGGTGGCGACTGCGATGTGGTCAGCTCCCTTGTCGAGTGATTCAGGTTCCCATGCCAGTCGCTGCGATCGCATTCCGATGCTCCCGGTGAAATAGCGCGCGCCATCGTCGGCGTGGACGCGCCACTGAAACGGATTAGCGGGAGACGCAGTGACCACCAGGTTCTCGCGAGCGCGACCAGTTCCCGCAACATCGCGAATCGCTACACGCTCGGCGACATTCTGAAAAACGAGCATCGTGGCGATGTAAACGCCGGCCAGCCCAACCGCGATCCGGCCGGGTTTCCACGGCGAAGGCAACCCGCTTTGCTCGCGCCTGCGCGAAAGCCAGACCCCGGCGCCAAGCATGATCAGCAGATATGGATCCACTATGAAAAGCGAGTCGCCGTAGAACCACGTGCCGTCGAATGGCATTAGCCATCTCAGACCATACGAGTTCATCCAGTCAAGGGTCGGATGGGTCCAAATCGAGATCGTCGAGAGCAGAAGTAGCTCCCGCGGAATGGCCTTTTCTCCCTCGCGCCTTTTGTAACGGTTCCAGAGCATCATGAGGCCGGTAAGAACGAACGGAAGCACGACGAGCGCGAGCAGGCCATGAGTCCAGCCGCGCCGGAATTCAGTCGCGCGGCCGAGAGGAACGGCAATGATGTCGATGTCGGGGAAATTCGCGCCGATCATCATTGTGGCTGAGGCTAGCGCCGTTCTGCTCCGGAGGCCCGTGCGCGCGAGCGCTGCGCCGACGAGAGTATGACATATGTTGTCCACGCGCGTATGTTGACTCCGCGCTATGGCGTAAGGAAGACGCAGGGCGCAGTTTGCGCTCGGAGATACCTGCTCACGATGAATAATTGCGACGCGGGTTGACATTAGATGTTATAACACGCATATTTACTCACATGGCTGCGGACCTCAGGCAGGAGCTGAAACAAAACAAACCGTTCCGGACTCTATATGAAGAGGCGTCCCTGAACCTGAAGCGGACGTCGAATCAACTGAGTGACCGCTTTGAGCAGATGCTGAAGCCATACGGCATCACGGCAACGCAGTACAACGTGCTGCGGATCCTTCGGGGGGCAGAGCCGGAAGGACTCTGCCGGAACGAGGTGAGCGACCGCCTGATAAACCGGATGCCCGATGCAACCAGGTTGCTGGACAGGATGGAGGAAGCGGGCCTGGTCACTCGTGCCCGAGGCACAGATGACAGGCGGTTGGTGAAGACCCGGATAACGCCAAAGGGTCTTGACCTTGTCAATTCCCTGGATTCGGTGGTGGAGCAGCAGAACGAAAAGCAGCTGGCGCACGTGTCAGAAGGCCAGCTGAGAGTCCTGATCGAGATCTTGACGGAGATCAGGAGCGCATTGTAGAAGGTTTTTTTTCGAGTAAAGAGTGTGATAACACAAACCGTTTTAACACCTAAGGAGTTTGCCATGTCAATGTTCAGCAATGCATCCGATCGTCAGGTCAGCATCGGCCTCACAGTCCTCCGCGTCGTCGTCGGGGCGATATTCATTGCGCACGGCGGCCAGAAGCTCTTCGTGTTCGGGCTCGAGGGCGTCACGGCCGGCTTCACCCAGATGGGGATGCCGATGGCCGGACTTCTGGCACCACTGGTCGCGTTCGTCGAGTTTCTTGGCGGCATCGCGCTGATCGCAGGACTGCTGACGCGTCTCGCCGCGTTTGGCCTAGCAACGACAATGACTGTCGCCATCCTGAAAGTGCACCTGCCGGCAGGCTTCTTTAACCCAGGTGGAATCGAGTTTCCGCTGTCTCTGTGGGGTAGCTCGCTCCTGCTTGCGCTCACTGGTGCAGGAAAGTTGTCGCTCGATTCGTTGATCGCTTCCCGCACTGGAAAGGCGACCCCAATCGAGTCGCGTGAAGAGCGAATTCGTCGCGCGGCATGATTCAGCGGAACTACTAAAAAGCCCCGGCAAACGCCGGGGTTTTCTTTTTCCACGGTGAACCGGTCGCTCAGGTATTTGCGGAGACAGATGCCCGTGTCGGTAGGGCATTCCCCTACGAACAGTCAGCCGTGCGCGAAGCCACATTCCGGCGAAAGCTGACGGATTGAACCTCTCGGAGAAGGCATTCTCATATCGAGATGAGAAACTGCCATTTGAGAGGATACAACGAATGATCTCCAGCACGTCAGACTACGCGTTGCGCGCCATCCTGGTGATCGCGCGCGAATACGACCGCCCGGTTCGGGCTGATGAGATCGCGGGCTCAACCGGTGCCCCACGGAACTACCTCGCCAAAACGCTGAACGCGCTGGCGAAGGCAGGAATCCTCAGAAGCGCGCGCGGCCCTCTCGGTGGTTTTTCGCTCTCATCCCCGCCGGAGACGCTTACGATCGCGAGAATCGTGGACTGCTTCGAGACAAAGAAACCGCAGGCCCGCTGCCTCCTTGGCACCGGATTCTGTAACCGGGAGCAGCCTTGCGCCGCTCACCACATGTGGACCGCGATAACGGAAAGCCGGCGCCACCCCCTCACCACGACGACAATCGCCGACCTCCTCGGCACAAGCCGCACGGAAGTCGACGCTACAACCAAAGGAGCACTTCGATGACTCGCTTCATTTCGCAGATCACTTTCCGCCGGCTACTACCAGCCATGCTCGTTCTTGGCTTGTTCGCAGTCGTAACGGCAGCGTTCGGCAGAGACACAGGTAGAGTCACGGAGTTCGGCTCGGCGCTGCAGCTGCGCACCGCGTCCGACAAGATCGTCGGTGAAGAAATCGCAGTTCTGACTGACGCGCCGAACGTTCCACCATCGATCAAGCGCACGCATTCGACGAAAGTCATTGTGAATCTCGAAATGACCGAGAAGGCCATGCGGCTTGCCGATGGTGTCGAGTACACCATGTGGACGTTCGGCGGGTCTGTGCCGGGCAAGTTCATCCGTGTCCGTCAGGGCGATCTCGTTGAGCTGCGCCTCACCAACCACTCGAGCAGCACGATGCCACACAACATCGACCTTCATGCGGTCACCGGCCCAGGCGGCGGTGCCGAGGCGTCGTTGACGATGCCGGGCGGCGAGTCCGTGTTCACGTTCACGGCGCTGAATCCCGGGCTTTTCGTTTATCACTGTGCCACCTCTCCTGTGCCGATGCACATAGCGAACGGGATGTACGGCCTCATCCTCGTCGAGCCGAAAGATGGATTGCAGCCGGTGGACAAGGAGTTCTACGTGATGCAGTCCGAGTTCTACACGAAGGGAAAGTTCGGCGAGCCCGGCTTGCAGACGCTCGACATGGAAAAGGGAATTGACGAGCGCCCGACATACGTTGTGTTCAATGGAAGCGTGGGCGCTCTGACTGGTGACAAGTCGCTGAAGACCGACGTTGGTGACCACATCAGGCTGTTCGTCGGAAATGCCGGCCCGAATCTTACGAGCTCGTTTCACGCAATCGGCGAGATCTTCGACAACGTCTACACTGAAGGGGGAACTGTCGCACAACACAATGTGCAGACAACTCTCATTCCCGCCGGTGGCTCGACCATCGTCGAGTTCGCAGCAGAGAATGCAGGAAATCTGATTCTCGTCGATCACTCGATCTTCCGCGCCTTCAACAAGGGCACGCTTGGCATGATCGCTGTGAACGGTGCCGCGAACAAGAAAGTGTTCGCAGCAGTGAAAGGCATGAACGTCGGCGACAACTAGGGTCGAGGGGTAAGTGAAGATGTCGGTCGCCGCACTTCTCACCGGAGCCTTGCTTCTTCTCCCATCGTCGGCGTCTGCCGCCGGTGAGAAGGCGAGTGTAATCGCGGGTATGGTGGTCATCCCGTCAGGTGTGCATGAAAGACTTTACGGCGACGCGAAATCATCGAAGGTCCAGATTCAGGCTTTTGCGCTAGACAGGCAGCCCGTTTCTCGCGGTGAGTATGCGGCATTCGCGAGGAATGGCATTCTGACCGGCGGCTCCAGCCTATTGCCGATAACGGGAGTGTCGTGGTTCGCAGCGACGGCGTACTGTCAAGCGAAAGGCAAGCGACTTCCAACGAGCGATGAATGGGAGTACACGGCAAGAGCGAGTGAGACAAAAGCAGACGCCACGCGCGATCACGGCTTCAAGGAACGTCTCCTCGGAATGTACGCAGGCCGGTCTGCCAAGGCGCGCAAGCCTGTAGATACAGGGTTTCGCAACTTCTACGGTGTTCGCGGCATGCACGAGCTCGTGTGGGAGTGGACGTCCGACTTCAAGGCACCAGCCGCTCGGCACTCACGCGAGAATCACAATGCAGCAAATCACAAGCACGACATGTCCTGCGCAAGCGCGGCCATTGGGGTTCAGAACCCATCGAACTACCCTGCGTTCATGCGCTACGCAGTCCGCGCCAGCCTGAGCCACCGCTCCACGATGAGCACACTTGGCTTCCGGTGTGCAGCCGATATTACCTGAGGATCAGACTATGAAAGAAATGCGACTTGATATGAGGTCCAAAGTCAATGACGTGATAAAGCTTCACCCGGCTTCGATACCGGTGTTCAACGTTCTTGGTGTCGATGCATGTTGCGGCGGCGCCGCCTCGCTCGAGGATGCGGCCCGTGTTGCCGGTGCAGATCCCGAAGTGCTCATGGACGCATTGGAGAGAGCGATCGGCAATGCAGTTGAGGCGGGACGGTGATCGACTTCGATCCGATGGCTGCAGCGTATGCAGCCGTGGCGGCAAGTCCCGACCGGCCAGCAATTGCTGTCATTCATGACACCGATGACGTCCGTCTCGTTGTCTTCCGGCTCGAGCGAGGTCAGACCGTCCCTCCTCACCGCAGTATGTCGTCGGTAATGCTGACCGTGCTCGAAGGTTCCGGAATCCTGTCAGGGGAATCTGCAGAAAGGCAATGCAACAAGGGTGAAGTCGTGATTTACGACCGGAACGAGCTGCATGGGATGCGCGCTGAGTCAGGCCGGCTGCTTCTGCTGGCGACAATCACCCCGCGCCCGGGGAGCCGCTTCTGATCGCTAAAACTGGAAAGCCCATGTCAGGGAAGTCATGTTTCCGCGAGGAAATCACTAAAGAGCCATTAAAATGACAGCTCCTGCCGCCCCCGCTCTGACAACCACCGAAGAATCCCGCGCGCGAGTTCACGACGCGCTGACCTGAACGAAGCATGTTTGCTTTCAGGGTTGCTGCCGGCGTAGTGCTGCTTGCCTCGCCCATCCTCGCAGAGGCGCAGGCTACAACAGCGCGTCCGCGCGCGCGTGACATCGGACTCGTTACAGGAATTTTTCCGGTCGGAGCAAGGAACGCGATCACTGATGTAGAAGGTGTTCGTGTTGGCCAGGTCACTGTTGCCGCCGGCGATTCGATCAACACGGGCGTCACTGCAATCATTCCCCACGCCGGCAATGTTTTTCTCGAGCGAGTGCCGGCTGCGCTCTTTGTCGGCAATGGTTACGGCAAGCTGACGGGAGTGACGCAGCTACGGGAGCTAGGCGAGCTCGAGACTCCGATCGTGCTGACGTGTACGCTGTGCGTGTGGCGCGCGGCAGACGCGATGGCCCAGTGGATGATTGCGAAACCTGGAATGTCTGATGTCCGCTCCATCAATCCCGTTGTAGGCGAAACCAACGATGGAGGCCTCAACGATATTCGCAAACGTGCAGTAACTGCCGAACACGTCACTCGCGCGCTCGAGTCAGCGACTGGCGATGACGTCGCGGAAGGGTCGGTCGGGGCGGGGGCAGGCACCGTAACCTTTGGATGGAAAGGCGGAATCGGGACGAGCTCCAGAAAGCTTCCTGCGTCTGTTGGTGGATTCACTGTCGGCGTACTCGTCCAGAGCAATTTCGGCGGCTCACTCACAATGAACGGCGCGCCTGTAGGCCGCGAGCTCGGACGCTACAACTTTCAGCGTGAGCTAGGCGACTCAGTGCGCGCGACCGACGCTGCAGACGGCAGCATCATGATAATTGTCGCGACAGACGCCCCGATCGACAGCCGAAACCTCGAGCGCCTTGCCTCTCGTGCGATGGTCGGGGTTGCGCGGACGGGAAGCGGGATGTCGAATGGTTCAGGCGATTACGTGATCGCATTCTCGACCGCGACATCCGTGCGTCGAATGCGAAACGCCCCGCAGCATTCTGTTACTGACCTCAGCAACGAGCGCATGTCTCCGCTTTTCGCGGCTGCCGCAGAGGCTACTGAGGAAGCGATTTACAATTCGCTGCTCAAGGCGACGACGGTAAAGGGGCACACCACAACCGCTGAGGCGTTACCGCTCGACCGCACGATTGAGATATTGAGGCGCTACAATGCTCTCAACTGGGATAGGACCCTCAAGCGCTGATGCAACTCGGCATCTATACATTCGCTGAAACAACTCCCGATCCAGCGACAGGCACAACTGTCAGCGCAGAACAGCGCCTTGAGGACCTGATGGAGGAAATCGAGCTTGCCGATCAGGTCGGGCTCGACGTTTTTGGAGTCGGCGAGCACCACCGCACCGACTTCTCAGTCTCTGCACCCGCCGTAGTTCTTGCCGCCGCAGCGATGCGCACGAAACGCATCAGACTCACCAGCGCAGTGACAGTCCTCAGCTCCGACGACCCTGTGCGCGTATTTCAGGATTTCGCGACGGTCGATCTCCTTTCCGGAGGGCGCGCTGAAATCATGGCGGGCCGCGGATCATTCATCGAATCATATCCTCTGTTTGGCTATAGCCTCGATGACTACGATGAGCTCTTCACCGAAAAGCTTCAAATGCTGCTCGCCATCAGGAAAAGTGAGCGTGTTACCTGGAAGGGGAAACACACCCAGTCGCTCACCAATCTTGGCGTCTACCCGCGGCCTGTTCAGGATCCGCTTCCTGTCTGGATAGCGGTCGGCGGAACCCCACAGTCCGTCGTTCGTGCCGGAACGCTCGGCTTGCCGCTGGCGATCGCAATCATTGGCGGCGCGCCGGAGCGCTTCGTCCAGTTCGCCGATCTCTATCGCGAGAGCGCACGACGGGCGGGGCATGATCCGGCAAAACTCGAGCTGAGCATTAATTCGCATGGGCTGATCGCGGAAACGTCGCAGGAGGCTGCGGACACGGCCTTTCCCGCATATGCGATCACCATGGGGAAGATCGGCCGGGAACGAGGTTGGCCGCCGCCAACACGCCAGCAGTTCGACGCCGAGCGTTCACCACGCGGCGCAATGGTGCTCGGAAGCCCTCAGGAGGTCATCGAGAAGATTCTCTTCGAGCACGAGCTGTTCAACATGACACGGTTCCTGATCCAGTTCACTGTGGGCACACTGCCACATGCAGTGGTGATGAGGTCCATCGAGCTCTTCGGCACGATCGTCGCACCTGCTGTGCGATCAGCCTTGGCAAAGTGAACCAGATATTCCCGGGAGGGACCAGTGAAGGGCTTTTTGACGAACATAGAAGAAGACACGCTCACCAACGATGACTACCGGAGGGTCATCTTCACAGGCAAGCACACTCAGCTCGTGCTGATGACGATTCAGCCCGGTGACGAAATTGGCCGCGAGACCCACGAGGGACACGACCAGTTTATCAGGATCGAGTCCGGCGATGGCGAGGTACTCATGGATGGAAAAGTCGAACCGGTGTCGGATGGCAGCGCATTCGTCATTCCCTCGGGTGTCGAACACAACGTCACCAACACTTCAGCGAGCGAGCCGCTCAGGCTTTACACGCTCTATAGTCCCCCGGAGCATCCGGACGGTACTCTGCAACACACCAAAGAGGAGGAGGATGCGATCAAGTAACGCCATTGCAGCCACGCTGACGCTGTTCCTGCTGACGTCATGCATTCAAACGGGCGCGGGCAATGCGTTCGTCGAGCCGACGTGCTGCCGCCTCGAAGGGAAGGCGGTTGCCGAGCGTCACAAGGTGGCAGCCATAACATCGCGGCGCTTTACGCAGGACGCGTTATGGAAATCTCTCGAGCAGCCACTCGCCTCACCAGCATTGAGCGTCGGGAGCATCGGCACATCCATTCAGGGAAGGGCGATCAGCGCCGTCACCTTCGGAACCGGCCCGGTAACTGTGCTGCTCTGGTCGCAGATGCACGGCGACGAATCCACAGCTACGATGTCGCTCGCAGACCTGATCGCGTGGTTCGGCTCGACAGATCCTGTTCACGCGGCCCTGAGGGCGAAGATTGCATCAGGCCTGAAGGTCGTGATGGTCCCGATGCTCAATCCTGATGGAGCGGAGCTGTTCCAGCGTGAGAATGCGATCGGCATCGATGTGAATCGCGATGCCCGCAACCTCGTCACGCCGGAAGCGCGTGCACTGAAGGCCCTGCGTGATTCTATCAAGCCGCAGTTCGGCTTCAACCTTCACGATCAGAATGCGCGGACGCTGACCGGCGGAAATGGCAATCAGGTTGCGATCGCCCTGCTCGCACCCGCAGCTGACCAGGAGCGGAGCTACGGCCCGACGCGCACAACCGCTCGGCTTGTCGCATCGGTGATCGCGTCAGTTCTCAGGAGCGAGATTCCCGGGAAGCTTGCCAAGTACAATGACGCGTATGAACCGCGCGCGTTCGGGGACCTGATGCAGCAGTGGGGCACCAGTACTGTCCTCATCGAAAGCGGCGCGATGCGCGACGATCCCGAGAAGCAGCAGCTGAGGGCGATGAATGTAATCGCGATCCTGTCAGCGCTGGATGCGATGGTTACCGGCACGTACCGCAGTGCTGATCCGGCGGCATATGAGAGCATTCCGACAAACTCACGCTCGGCCGTAGACATGCTTCTGCGCGGTGGGAGCATCGTGCTTCCAGGGTCGGCGCCGTTCCGTGCGGACATAGCGCTGAACTACGAGGAGTCGGTGGCGAAGATAGATCCGCGTGTAACTTCAGTTGGCGACCTCGTCGCGACGGTCGCGCTCGATACTGTGGATATCAACGGGCTGTATGTGCATCCAGAACCTGCAATGCTCGAGGTGAGACAGAATGCACGATGGATTCGATTCGATAAAACCGCTGTGTTCGCAATAAGGCGCGGTGCCAGCGCTTCGAGTGAGCTCGTCCGTACAATTGGCGGTACGCGCTAGCCGGGACCCGGGGCCAGGCATGACGAATCGAGTCCGGTCACACTCGCACTTCCTGTGAGCGCGAGAGTGATATCGAGCTCGGCTATCATGTTCTGTATCACCTCGCGCACTCCGGTTTCGCCGGCAATCGCGAGCCCATAGACGTAGGGGCGCCCGATACAGACTGCTGTTGCACCGAGGGCGAGGGCTTTGAAGATATCTGCGCCGCCGCGGATTCCGCTGTCGAACAGGATTGGCATCCGGCCTCCGATCGCGCCGACTACGGAATGCAATGCATCGAGTGAACCGATTGCGCCATCAACCTGCCGTCCGCCGTGATTCGAAACGACGATGCCGTCAACCCCGCGAGCGAGCGCTTCGCGCGCGTCATCAGCATGCTGAATTCCCTTGATCAGGATTGGCAGCTTCGTCAAGTCGCGGAGAAACGAGAGATTGTCCCAGCTGAGCCCCGGTCGCGAGAAGGTCGCGAGAAACCGCTGGACTGCAGCGCGCGGCGCACCAGACCTCAGCTTTTCCGGCAGTTTGCCGGGGTAGCTACGGATCATTTTTGCAGCCGCGCCGAGTGTGGTCAGGTTTACCGGTGGTTTAGCCGGTATCTCTTCGAGCGGCTCTGACAGCATTGCCCGGAATACAGGGTCACTCGTGTATTGGGCGATACCGAGTCCGCGGGAGAAAGGCAGATAGGCGAGATCGAGATCACGCGATCGCCAGCCAAGGAACGTTGTATCCACTGTAACAACGATTGCTTCACAGCCGCACGATTCAGCTCGCGAAACGAAGCTTCTGACAAGGTCGTCGCTTTTGCTCCAATAGAGCTGAAACCATCGCGGCGAGTTGCCCATCGCCGTCGCGCAGGTTTCCATCGGAACTGACGCCTGGCTCGAGAAGATGAACGGAACTCCCTCGGCTGCTGCTGCACGTGCAACGGCCAAGTCGCTCTCACGGTGCGCCATCTCGAGAACTCCGATCGGCGCGAGGAGAAGCGGCGTATCGAGAGTGCGTCCAAACAGATGCACGGACATGTCGCGATGGGAAACATCGCGGAGTATTCGCGGTACGATGCTCCATCGATCCAGGGATCGGCGGTTCGCATCTATCGTAGCCTCCCTTCCTGCACCTCCTGCCACGTAGGCGAACCCTTCCGCCGACATCACCTCCCGCGCACGGCGTTCGAGCGCGTTCGAATCGACCGGGACCTTTGGTCGCCTACCGGCTATGCCCTCGAGATAAATCCCGGCTTGGCGCTTCCTGCCACGGTCGTGCATTCGCCAAATCTGCTTGCGAACTGCCGCCGCGTCACGTGATGCGCCCTTCCAATAGTTTTCGGGCTATGAGATACGCGATCATATCTGACATCCACGCTAACCAGCCTTCGCTGGAGTCGGTGCTCGCAGACATCGACGATCGCGGAGACATCACCGCGACGTACCACCTTGGCGACCTGGTGGGCTACAGTCCGTGGCCCAACGAAGTCGTAGAGACGATCCGCGAAGCCGGAATCTCGGGCGTCGCGGGCAACTACGATTCGACAGTTGCAACTGATTACAAACATTGCGGCTGCCGTGCGGATACACCTCGCGACGAGGAGCTAGCTCACATCAGCTATGAGTGGACGCGGGCAAACATCTCCGCGGAAACGAAGCAATGGCTCGGAGGCCTGCCGTTTCGAATTGACCTCAAGCCACTTGGGGGACATGTGGCCGGGCCGACGATAACACTGGTCCACGCGACGCCAACAAATAACCTGGTCTACGTTACTGAAGATCGCGCCGATGCCTTCCTGTCGAAGATGGCGGTGCAGGCAGGCCTGAAGAGCGGTGACATCATTTGCTTCGGCCACACTCACAAGCCATGGTATCGAGTCGTCGACGGCGTCACGTTCGTGAATACGGGCAGCGTGGGCAGACCCAAGGATGGAGATCCTCGTGCTGGCTATGTGATCCTCGAGATCGACGATGGATCGTTCCGGGTAGAAGTCATCCGCGTGCCGTATGACATAGAGAGGGCCGCAACGGCAGTCGTATCGGCTGGCCTTCCCCTGGAGCTGGCGGATTTCCTAAGGACAGGCGGAGCGAAGCAATAGCATTCCGTGACACTCCGTGTCCCCCGTGCTTCCGTGTTCAACAGACAGTGCCTGCGAAAACACAACCGCTGTCGCCCACGGAGCAGCGCCGCCTGGCTGGAATCCAGCACCCGGTGCACCCATTGCGTATGAGTAGCATAGGAATTCAACAGCTACTCGGGGTATAGATGTCCGCTCGCTATCTTCGGTCTGCACGACTCATCGCTGTGCTCGGAGCGGTGATCGCCGCAACTCCACAGGCTGGCTTCGCGCAGATCGGCGGAACTACCGATATCATCACCGGCACCATCACCGGCCCCGGTGGGGAACCGGTCAACTCGGCGCAGGTTCAGGTTACATCTGTCGAGACGGGTATCTCCCGCGGGAAGGCGACGAACGAAAAGGGACAATACACGCTCCTTTTCCCTGATGGAGGGGGACAATACACAGTCGTCGTTCGTCGCATCGGAATGAGGCCGCAGCAGGTCAACGTATCGCGGCTTGCTGACGAGGACAGGCTTGTAGCGAATTTCACTCTCTCCGCAGCTCCGACCCAACTCGACGCAGTTGTCGTCGAGGCAGCCAGGCGCCCGCAGCCGAGGCAGGATGAGAGACCCACGCCGGGCTCGAGCGGGCGCACGTTGAGTGGAGAAGCGCTTGCCCGGTTGCCCATTGATCCAAGCGACCCTAACGCGATTGCGCTTCTAGCACCGGGAGTTGTCGAGGTGACAGGGAGCGATACCACGGCCGCGGGATTCTCGATAGCAGGCCAGAGTCCTGAACAGAATCGCGTAACGCTCGACGGCCTGACGTTCGAGTCCGGCGGCGTTCCCCAGGAGGCAGTGCGGAACACCCGTGTTGTGACGAACACGTACGATGTCGCGCGAGGCCAGTTCACAGGTGGAATCGTTCAGACAACGACGCGTGGCGGCACCAACAACGTTGCTGGCTCGTTCAACTACAATCTTCGTGATCCGCGACTGCAGTGGTCCGATGAAGGCGAAGAAGGATCAACCGGCTTCGGTCAGGGCTTCACGCAGCATCAGTTGTCTGGGGGAGTAGGCGGTGCAATCGCGAAGGACAAGCTGTTCTACTTCGTGTCGGGTCAGGTTCGACATCGATTGAACCCGTTGCAATCGCTGACCGCAGCCGATGCACTCACGCTACAACGGCTCGGAACTTCGTCAGACTCGGCGCGGCGATTTCTAGACATTCTCGGTGGATACGGGCTTCCCTCGAGTGTCGCAGCGATTCCCGATGAGCAGCTCAACGACACGTACTCCGGGATGATTCGGATGGACTGGATGATGAGTGCTGATCACTCGCTGATGCTGAGGGGCAACTATCAGGGCACTCTTCAGGAAGCTTTCAGAACCAGAGCGCTGGCGGTGCCCGCCTATGGTGGTGAACAGGAGGGGACGGGCGCCGGGGCGATGGCGACTCTATCATCTGTGTTCGGCACGTTCATCAATGAGGCACGTGTGAGCTACTCGCGCTCGGACCGCAGCGGTGATCCATACCTGCTGATGCCCGAAGGTCGCGTGCGCGTGACATCGGCATTCGACGATGGATCAACGGGTGTAACGACGCTCGACTTCGGCGGAAATCCTGCTCTGCCAACTGAAGGAAGCAACACGCAGCTCGAGATCACTGATGAGTTGTCGCTTCTTGGGATCGGTGGGCACCGTTTCAAGCTCGGCGGGCTTCTCAACTACACAGCGTTCTCCACTGCAACGAGCAGCAACGCATACGGAAGCTACAGCTACAATTCACTGGAGGATTTCGCGTTCAACACGCCTGCGTCTTTTAGCCGCACGCTGTCTGCGCGTGAACGTGAAGGAGGAGCGCTTGCAGCCGCACTGTATCTCGGTGATACATGGCGGAGGAGCAGGGCGCTCCAACTCACGTACGGTCTGCGACTCGAGCACGATCGGTATCTCGACCAGCCTGCGTACAATCCTGTCGTGGACTCCTTGTTCGGCCGGCGCACCGACAGGCTCCCGGCCGAGTGGCGCGTGAGCCCTCGTGTGGGGTTCAGCTGGACGCTTGGGCTTCCGGAGCAGAATCCGGCTCAGGGTGGCCGTCAGGGTGGGGGCGGCCAAGGGGGCGGCGGTCAGGGTGGCGGCTTCGGCGGGAGAGGCGGCGGCGGTGGGAGAGTGGCCGCGGGCGGGGATTTCGGCGCAGGCAATGCCAATGTGACGGTGATCCGTGGCGGTATCGGTGAATTTCGCGGTCGCACATCATCGCAGCTCTTCGCCTCGGCGATCGATGCAACGGGGCTGCCGAGTGGTGAACAGCAGCTCATCTGCATCGGAAGCGCTGTTCCGATACCGGCGTGGTCCGGTTTCCTCGCCAACCCGGAATCGATTCCGTCGCAATGCGCGGGTGGAAGCGCTGGAAGTGCGGTCTCGCGGGGGATACCCAATGTGGCGCTTTTCAGCGAAGACTTTGGTGCACCTCGGGCATGGCGGGCATCGCTTGGCGTACAACGCAGAATTTCGCAGCGTTTTGGTATCAATATCGATGCGTCGTATGCGCTCGGTACCAATCTCACCGGGGCACGCGACCTGAACCTCCGGGAAACGCCGGCATTCGTGCTCGGAAGTGAAGGTGGCAGGCCAATCTATGCGCCGGCGGCTACGATAATTCGATCAACGGGCCAGACGAGCGTTCTTGCGTCGCGTCGCAACGGGGAGCTGGCGCAGGTAGTCGAGGGAATGTCCGAGCTCGAGTCACGCACTGCCCAGGTGAACGTAGGTCTGAATGGTATTATCGCGCGCAGCCTGATATGGAACATGTCGTATACGTGGACGAAAGCGCGCGACGAAACAGGTTTTGCACCCGGTGCGAGCTTAGGTGGCGGGGCCGCCGCGGGCGGAAGGGGTTTCGGGAATTTTGGATTCGGCGTCGGTTCGGCGACGACGGGTGGTGATCCCAACGCAGTCGAGTGGGGAACGAGTGATCTCGAGCGGCGTCATTCGCTCAATGGCTCCCTCAACTGGTTTGCACGACCGTGGGTCGATGTGACTTCGATTCTGAGATTTACCGACGGACAGCCGTTCTCACCCAGAGTCGGCGGCGACATCAATGGTGACGGATCGCGTAATGACCGCGCGTTCCTGTTTGACCCTGCCACAACAGCGGATCCGGCGCTGGCGTCGGCAATGACGGACCTGCTGAGCAGTTCGCCGAAGTCTGCGCAGGAGTGTTTGCGTTCACAGCTTGGCCAGATTGCTGCAAGAAACAGCTGCCGTGCGGGTTGGAGCACTACGCTCGACATGCAGATGAACTTCCGCCCCGACTTCGGCGGGAGCGTCGGTCGCCGTCTGAACTTCATGGTGAGTCTGGTGAATCCGCTTGCCGGTGCCGACAGGCTTATCAATGGCAGCGATGGTCTCAAGGGTTGGGGGCAGCCGAATCGGCCGGACGGAACTCTGCTTTACGTCCGTGGCTTTGATCCAGTTGCGCAGAGTTACACCTATGAGGTGAACGAGCGGTTTGGTGATACGCAGAGTTCGCGCACTGCATTGAGAAACCCGTTTCAGATTGGTATGCAGGTCCGACTTCAGCTAGGGCCTGATCGCCAGCGTGAGATGGTGATGGGGGCGCTGCGAAGGATTGGTGGTGGGGCCGGCGGAGGAAACTTCGATGTTCGTACAATGTTGGCTCGTGTTGCGCCTGACCCAATTGCCGGCATACTCGAAATGCGCGATACGCTTGCGCTCACGGATGCGCAGGTCGTCGCGCTTTCGCCGATTGCTGATTCGCTTCGCGCCACCACGGATTCAATCGCCGCACAACTCCAGCGAGCGGTCGATTCAGCTGGCACGGGCGGGGACATGCGTACGATCTTCCCAACGATTCAGCCGCGACTTCAGGAAGGTCGCGATGCTTATCTCAAAGCGATCGAATCAGCGCGTGCTGTGTTGACGGTGGAGCAGTGGCAGAGGCTTCCAGAGTCGATCCGGAGTCCGGCATTAAGAAGGCAGCGCGCTCCCGGCGGTCGCCCGGAGGGGGATTCCAGATAGAGAAGATGCCGGTTCACGCGCACAATCGGCCCGTTCGTCGATATCGTCAGGGCAGGAGCCGGGGCGGTGTGTAGTCTGGAACATGTTCAAGCGCATATCGATACGCTGCGTCTCGCGATGGCTCTCGCTGTCGCTTTTGTTTCCCCTCGCGAGCGGCGCACAACAGGCGCAACTGCCTGACACGTCTCGCGTCCCGTTCATGCCCGCCGGACTTGGGCGTGCTGCATGGACATGGACTGGCGGGAGCGCCAACACAGATTGGGTAACTCGTGTCCTCGTAACGAAGGACGGCTCGATAGTGGCCGTTGGGTTTGTCAATCGCATCGACGGTGGAACAGTGCCACCCGAGTGGGATGCGGTTGCAATGCGATTTTCGCCTGACGGAAAACTTCTGTGGAACCGCCGCTTCGGTGGCCCCGGCCTCGATGCATTCTGGGATGTAAAGGAGACGACAGGTGGTGGGCTCGTTTTTACCGGGTTCACCGCGAGTCGTGGAGCGGGAAGTCACGATGCGTGGCTGGTACTGGCCGACGCATCAGGCACCACGCAGAGCGAGCACAGGTACGGTGGGCCTGGCGATGACAGAGGAACAGCGCTCGTCCCTGCGGCGAACGGGGACCTGATAATAGTTGGCGAGACGGAGGGTGATTCATCGCGCGGCAGGGACGTTTTCGTCGTGCGGGTCGACAGCACTGGCAACGAGCGGTGGCGTCGGGCGATCGGAGGCGCAGGCGTCGATCGCGGATTCTTTGCTTCACCGGTGACCGGGGGGGTTGTCATAGCAGGCGTGACGGGTGCCGTGTCGAGTTATGACATCCTCACGTTGAAGATCGACGATCGCGGTGAAGTCGTGTGGCGGCAGGTCGCTGGTGCAGAAGGGAACGACGCAAACCACGGCCTCAACATTCTGCCTGATGGGAGAATCATGGTAGCCGGATATTCGCAAAGCTGGGGAGCGTCGGTGAACGATATCGTAGCGCTCACATACCGTCAGGATGGTGAACTTCTCCGGCATGAAATGATCGGCACACCCGGTGATGACCGTGCGATGAGCACGGTAACCGATTCCTCAGGGGGTACATGGTTCACCGGGTACACGCGCACCTCGAGTTCCAGTTCCTGGAACATCATGATGGCGCGGCTAAGACCCGACGGATCCTTCGAACCGTGGCTGGGATCGTTCGGCACTGCGCATGACGACAATGCTTATACGATTGCAGCTGCATCGAACGGCGATCTCATCATCGGCGGCTATTCGAGTGCTCCGGGCGGCGTGGGGTCGCGCCCTGACTTGATGGTGATGCGACTCGATCCGCGTCAGATAGAGCGCAAGAGCGATGGTGTCGTCGTTCGTCGAATCAAGTAAGCGCGGCGCCGCTCCGGCGCGAAAGCTTTGACAGGGCCCACTCCGCATGTTCGCGAACCAGCGGTTCCGGATCTGACAACGCCGCAGTCAGAGCAGCAACGTCTTCGCTGCTGCCAACGTTGCCGAGAACTACTGCCGCATTTCGTTTAAGGCCACGAAGTTTGGCGCGCTTCATTGGTGACTTGCTGAACGAGCTGGAAAACTCTTCCTGGGACATGGTGAGCAACTCGACCGCGAGTGAGCGTGCAGACTTTTCGCCGATCACACTGCGTGCCCGGAGCGGAGATTCTGCGTCGAGCTCACTGGAGAACCTGATGTTCCATGGACATACGTCCTGGCAGATATCACAACCATATAGCAGGCCGCCGATCTGATCCCGGAGTGCGACAGGAATTTCGCCACGCGCTTCGATAGTCAGATATGAGATGCACAGATTGGCATCCAGGACGCCGGGCTCGACGAGGGCGTTCGTCGGACAAGCGTCCAGACATCGCGTGCACGTCCCGCAGCGTTCTACGGCGAACGGGGGGTCAGCTTCGAGATCGATGCCCAGGAGCAGTGATCCGATAAAGAAGAACGAGCCGCGCTCCGGATTCAGCAGGTTCGTGTTTTTCCCGAACCAGCCAAGGCCAGCGCGCCTCGCGAGGTCACGCTCGAGTATCGGGCCAGTGTCCACGTACGACTTGCCCGCAACCGGCCCGCCTGTCTCGGACTCGAGCCATTCGCGCAGCGAATCCAGCTTCCCCCACATCAACTCGTGATAGTCGTCGCCCCGCGCGTACCTTGCCACGGGGCCTGGCTCCGACGAACCACCATAGTCGAGTGCTACTACGAGAGCGCTGACGGCTCCTGAAAAAGCCAGACGCGTGTCTCGCCGCTTGTCAGCGCCCTTGGGAAGGTACGCCATTTCACCTGCATATCCCTTCGCGATCCAGCTCTCGAAGGCCCCTGCCGTTTCTGCCGGTCCGAGCTTCGCGATGCCGGCAAGGTCGAAGCCGATTCCGTATGCCTGAGCCTTCAACCGGTTGGAAAGTGTCGCGTCGACAGGCGTCGCGATCAATCTTCGGTTGCCCAAAGAGCGTAACGCTCCACGTCGGCGACACTCGGCTTCGCGTCATAGTCCCCGTATGCCGTATACATGCGCCAGCGGACGTAGGTCTGATCAGGAAGGGGAAGGTACGGAAAACGCGTGTACCACCCTCGGGCGCGGAATCGCCAGGCGACGCGCACCAGGGCAGCCCCGAGGTGGGGCCGGGCAAGCGACCGGGTGAAAAGTTGAAGTGCGAGTCGTGACCAGGACATTCAGCAGGTAATATAGGAAGCATGACTCAATCGGCTGATCGTGTGACCATCGGTCTCATCTCTGATACTCACGGATTGCTGCGAGCGTCGGTGCACGAGGCTCTCGCAGGTGTCGACATGATCCTTCATGCCGGGGACGTTGGAGGGTCGGATATCCTTCATGAGCTGCGCATGATTGCCCCTGTGCAGGCGGTCTTCGGCAACACGGATCCGGTCGACGACCCCGAGCTGAGCGAGTCGTTTGTGGCGCAGGCCGGCGGGGTGGCCATCCGCGTCGTTCATGGCCATGGCCTGGGAAGTCCGACTCCGGCAAAACTTGTCGCCGCGTACACTGAGCCGATAATTGTATATGGTCACACCCACAGGCAGCTAATCGAAAGGTTAGGAGATCAGCTGGTGATTAATCCCGGGGCCGCGGGGGCACGACGTTTTAATCTTGCGCCAAGCGTAGCGCGACTTGCAATCGACAACGGAAAGGCCAAGGCGGTGCTCATTGCCATCAATTGAACTTGCGCCGGATGTCGTCGACGTCTGGATGGCTCCTCTTGACGTCGATGATCGCGAGCTGGATGACCTGCTCCATCGACTCTCACCAGGTGAGCAGAAGAGGGTCAGCACGTTACTGGAGGAGAAAGCCGCGAGACAATACGTAGTCTCCAGAGCGATGCAGCGACAACTTCTCGCATCGTACGCAGGTGGATCACCATCGGACATTCAATTCGGGTTCGTTGCGATGGGGAAGCCGACGTTGTCGAAGCCGAACGACATCGGGCTCCAATTCAATACGACTCATTCCGGAAGCGTGGTGATCATTGCGGTTACAGCAAACCGTGATGTCGGGGTCGATGTCGAGCAGATGCGTCAGATCCCGCGCGCAATGAAGGTCGCAAAACGATCATACTCGACAGCTGAGTATGAGAGTCTGCTGCCGCTGGAAGGGGAGGACCGTGACCGTGCCTTCCTGTCGATATGGGTAAAGCGCGAGGGCACCGCGAAAGCGAGGGGCGATAGTGTCTGGCGCGGTCTCGCTTCGTGGAAGAACGGCGCAATGGAGCACCTCACGCGCGAGTTCACCGTGAAGCAACTCGATCTAGGTCCGGAGTTCGTCGGAGTTGTGGTCGCGAGAGGCGATGACTGGCGCGTGCAGATGCGAGGACGCCCTCAAGGGGTATAGCGCGGTGAATGCTGAAGCCTGGGTTTTCCGCTGTCGATTTACAGGAATGATTTTCCGTCGAGCCCGGCAGGAACCTCGAGTCCCAGCGCCTTCAGCGCCGACGGCATGACGTCGACGGTTCGCCTGGGGCGCGAGGCAAGCTTCTGATTGACCAGCAGCGGCACAAGCATGTGCTCGCGATGTAATGCTCCGTGCGACGACATGTGCGGGATCGGCTCGTACCTGGACCTGAAATCCCAGTCGCGTGATGCGGACAGAATGATCTCACCGCTTCGCGGAGAATCGGATAGTCGTGCAATCTGCACGAGCGCGTCCGGATAGTCGCAATCCGCCGTTACAGTATGCGCGGCGTCGTCGCCTAACCTTCGCTGGGATCCCACCCCTATGGGATCTCCTGAACCCGGATCGTAGTTGATCCCTCCCGAATCCCACGACAGGCGCGCGTAACCGCGTCCCCGCGTTCCATGGATCTCACATTCGCCCGGCTTGACTGGGAGAATCATCAGATCGACGGATTCCCTTTCAAGCAGCGCATCGCGCACAAGCTTCCAACGCCCACCGAGGTCGCCAAGCCAAGGGCGACTCTTCCGTTCAAGGTCGAGATAAATGTGCGCCATTGCATTCCCGCTGACCATCACGGCGATCTCACCGCGATTCGACAGCACGAATGGGTGAGCAATTGTTCTAAACCCTAATTGCCTGACCATGCCTGCAAGGTCGTCATGGTGCGAGACCGGCGAGTGACCGTGATCGCTCACAATCCACACCTGCGTGTTCTTCCACTCGCCGCGCTCTTCCGCATCGCGTCGAATATCGGCGACGAGATCGTTGACGATCTTCAGGGCTTCATCGACATTCGGACTTTCATGTCCTAGTGAGTGGGACGTCTTATCGATGCCGGCCAAGGCTGCGAAAACGAAATCGGGACGATGCCGACGGATGCCCCCGGCTACCTGAGCTGCAATACTGCGATCGATTGCCAGCCATCCTTTCACATTGCCGCTGAAATGAGTCCGCCCGGTTTTCATTGCAAACCAGGCGCTGTTCCCAAACCTCCGGTTCGCCGGCAACCCGCGACCGATGACGTTGAGCGCCGCGAGGCTCGAGCCTGCCAACTCGAATATCGTCGGAGCATCGCGATCGATATCGCTGTCGACAAGCCGCAGCTCTGGGCCGACATAACTACGCGAGTGTCCCGGCAAGCGCGCCGTCTCGTGCGTGCGATCGTACCACCTGAGACCGGGCAAGCCCACAGGCCCCGGGTATCTTCCCATCAGAAATGGAGCATACGCGGGGCCCGTCACTGAAGGAAACACAGTCGTGATGGTTTCCATCCCGCCTTC
Organism: Gemmatimonadaceae bacterium; assembly: GCA_031426255.1. GTDB lineage: Bacteria > Gemmatimonadota > Gemmatimonadetes > Gemmatimonadales > Gemmatimonadaceae > UBA4720. The sequence continues at coordinate 141,593 of JANPKW010000082.1, forward strand.
CCTCTCCAACGCTGCAAGCGCAGGCACAATCCCGCGTTCTATTGCGTTCGCCAACACATCCGGTCGTGCACCATCGGCGACGATAACGATTACTGGCAAACGATCGCCTGGAGGGCGTCACACGAGGTGGAGGACATTTTTCAGTGTTAAGTTGGAGCGTGCGTCGTGACAATCCTGCGCGGGTAAATCCCAGATGACGAAGAAGAAAGCTACTCCTGCAAAAGTGCCGGCAAAGGCCAGGCGCCCACGCTCGACAACTCCTCGCACCGCAACCGGGAAGAAAGCAGACCCGGCACGGCGTGCTTCAGCAGAGGAGGGAGCGCGGGAAGGTACTCGCGAGCGCATGGAAGAAGGCCACCTGATGGCGGGTCGCATTCCGCCATCGCAAACGATGAAGGGGCGGCGGGCAGGCGCGAGTGTAAGGGTCGACCATGACATCAGGAGCTACGCTCCGGTTACGGAGGATGAAAAGCTCCTTCAGATGCCGGGACCGGATTCGGATTTTACGAGAACCGATCCATGGCGCGTCCTGCGAATCATGGGCGAGTTCATCGAAGGCTTCGACACGCTCGCATCAGTCGAGAAAGGAGTTACGATCTTCGGCTCCGCCCGCACCTCCCCTGAAGACCCGATGTACAAGTCAGCTCAGGAAACCGCACGCCTTCTGGCTGAAGCGGGCTTCACGGTCATTACCGGCGCTGGTCCGGGGATCATGGAAGCCGCCAACAAGGGCGCCGCACAGGCCGGCGGGCGCTCCGTCGGCTGCAACATCGAGCTCCCGTTCGAGCAGGGCGCGAACCCGTACGTCGATACGCTGGTGAACTTCCGTTACTTCTTCGTTCGGAAGACGATGTTCATCAAATATTCTTTCGCCTTCATCATCTATCCCGGCGGGTTCGGGACGCTCGACGAGCTCTTCGAGGCAGTAACCCTCATCCAGACTGGGAAGATCTATCAGTTTCCGGTGATTCTCGTCGGGAGGCACTATTGGGCCGGGCTGCTCCGCTGGCTCCAGTCCCGCGTTCTGGCCGAGCAGAAAATTTCACCCGGCGACATGGACCTGCTGGTCCTGACCGACGATCCCGCTGAAGCGGCCAATGCCGTGATCTCGGCCTACGAGTCGCCTTCCAACGACGGGCGGCGGCCCGCCGATCCGGTGAAGGCGGCCACCTAGCGGCATTCCGAACGCCCATCTAGTTTGAAACGTCGAGCGCTCGTCCGACTGAACGAGCGCTCGGCTTTTTTCTCACCGCCAGCAGTCAAGTCCCCATGATCGAAAAACTGAAAGCGACGCTCGGCGCGGAAGCTGAAAAGCTCCAACACGAGCTCAATGTGATTTTGCCCGCGGAGATCCGCAAAGCAGTAGAGCATGGTGATCTGCGCGAAAACAGCGAGTACAAGGCAGCGCTGGAGCGACAGCAGTTTGTGCAGGCACGACTTGGCCAGCTCCGTCAGCGGCTGAGCAAGCTATCGTCCATCGACGTTACGCAGATTCCGCCGGACAAGGTCGGGCTTGGATCGGAAGTAGTGGTTCAGGATGAGCAGACGGGCGACAAGGAGACTTACAATCTCGTGTTCGGCGACTCGGTCGAGTTCGAGGAAGGGCACGTTAGCATGTCGTCGGTCATAGGGCTCGCGCTCGTTGGCAGGGGCGTAGGGGAAACGACCGTCCTGAAACTTCCCGCATCCATCCGCCGCCTCAAGATCGTAGGCCTGAAAACGATTCACGAGACTTAGCTGTGACCGCAGCGCGGATGTCGGCGATCGTTGTCACTGATCGCTACCGGACAATTCGTCGCGTGCTCTCATCCCTTCGCGAACAGACTGTGCGGGACCGGCTCGAGGTCGTCATCGTCATTCCCGCCGGCGACCGCCCGGGTGATGACGAGCATTCGCTCGAAGGATTCGCTGCAGTAAAGATTGTCGAAATTGCCTCGATTCATCCTGTGCCGGACGCGCGCGCCGCAGGGATTCGTGCAGCAACGGCGCCTATCGTTTTTCTCGGCGAGACCCACAGCTTCCCAACGCCGGGTTTTGCCGAGGCTATCATCGACGCGCACGAAGGTGAGTGGGACATCGTAGTCCCTGGGCTGGCCAACGCGAATCCAGAAACCGCGTGGAGCTGGGCGTCCTTCCTGATCGACTACGGGACCTGGTATTCGACTTTGCCAGCCGGGCAGATCGGTGGTGGTCCAACATGGAACGTCGCCTATCGCAAGTCACTCCTCGCCGAGGCGGACACGCTGCTCGAGCTCGGCATGGAGCATGGCGACGCGATGGCGGTGTGGCTCGGCCAGCGTAAAGTCCGGGTTTATTTCGAGCCGCGCGCAAAACTCGATCACGCGAATATATCGATGGCCAAATGGTGGCTCGAGCAGCGCTACCTGTGTGGTGTCCTTGTTGCTAACGCGCGACGTGACCGGTGGAGCGTTGGCAAGCGACTCCTTTATGTCGCGGCGTCGCCGCTAATTCCCGCGGTGATCCTCTATCGACTGCGGCATGCGGTCGCAAAACTGCTTGCGTCCGGTGACCTGCCAGCAGGAACGATCCCGGCTTTGGTGCTGGGCACAGTCGTTCGTACCGCCGGTGAGGTGGCTGGTTATATCTTCGGCGCATCACCGGCAGCGCAGCCAAGAATGGATCACTACGAGGTCCACAAGCTGGCATTCACTCACATGCAGCTGTGACAGGGGGCGAACAAGTCGTCATCACGTGCGCGCTCGACAGGCGCTACGTACGCCCGCTGGCTGCGATGCTTCGATCCGTCGCAGACAACCTGGAATCCGGCCGCGCCGCCAAGGTGTACATCATTCACTCCGACGTCCCTGAAGACGAGCGTGCCGAGGTGATGAAAGGTTGGCCTGAGCGAATCTCGGCCGAATGGATCGCTGTGGACGAATCGGCCTTTGCGGGGCTGCCGTTGTGGGGCCGCATGCCTGTTTCGACTTACTTCAAGCTTGCTATTACAGACCTGCTTCCGGAGACAGTTTCCAAGGCCATCTGGCTCGATTGTGATCTTCTCGTGCTCGACGATATCGGCGAGTTATGGGATAGAGCCCCGGGCGACGCGCACGTGGGGGCAGTGCAGGATGTTGTGGTGCCGCTCGTGTCTTCGCGATTTGGCATCGAGAGTCACCGCGAGCTGGGAATCGATTCGCGCTCGATGTACTTCAATGCGGGTGTAATGGCCGTAAACGTTACGGCGTGGAGAGCAGACTCGATTCCGCAAAAGGCAATCGAGTACCTGAGGCGGAATGAGCACTCCGTAACGTTCTGGGATCAGGAGGGCCTCAATGCTGCCCTCGCTGGAAAATGGGTCCCGCTCGAGCCTCGCTGGAACCACAACGCAGGCGTTCCCCGCAGGAGCCTGCGTTCGCGTGAGGACCTTCCGTCAATCATCCATTTCGCAGGCGGACTCAAGCCGTGGCGGTATCGCACGCGTAATTCGATGCGCTCCCTGTACTACGAATACCTCGATCGTACGGCGTTCGCTGGATGGAGACCGCCCCCGAGCGCCGTCGGCGCTGCGATTTCGTTTTACGAGGAATCCGGCCTCAGAGCGGTGATGTATCCCGCGGAGAATCTGGGAATGCGCGTCGTTCGCGATTTGTCCCGGTAATTTGACCGTATGGCAATACAGAATGGATGAGGCGCGTTTATCGGTAGTGCTCGTCACTGACGAGTATGCCACAATCGATGATGTGATAGCTGCGTTCGATGCCCAGACGGTCAGGGAAGCAGTGGAAATTGTGATAGTGATACCGTCTGCCGCGGCAGCAACGGTGGATGAAACCCGCCTGACAAACTTCGCTGGATTCCGGATTGTGCAGGTCGATTCGATCATGCCGATGCCTCCTGCGCGTGCCGCGGGAGTACGGGCATGCACCGCCCCGGTGATTTTTATTGGCGAGACCCACAGCTATCCCCATCCCGACTTCGCGCAGGTTATCATCGAAGCGCACGAGGGACCGTGGGACGTCGTCGTTCCCGGTCTCGACAACGCCAATCCGAGTGGTTCGCGCAGCTGGGCTTCATTTCTACTTGACTATGGATACTGGCTCTCAGGGCTTCCTGACTCGCAAGTGAGCAGCGGGCCGACGTGGAACGCCTCATACAAACGTGAGGTGCTTCTGGAGCTTGACGACATACTCGATCACGCTCTCTCGAGCGGCGACGAGCTGCCGATGGCACTTCGTGAGCGGAAGCGGAAGTTCTATTTCGCCTCGGGGGCGAAACTGGGGCATACCAATCTCGAGAAGCGTGGTTGGCTAGATGAGCGTTTTCTCTCGGGACTCGTTGTCGGCGCGAATCGCGGCGGCAGGTGGTCGAAGCGGCGGAGACTGTTTTATTTCGCAGCGTCTCCGCTGGTACCGTTCGTCCTTCTGTACCGGAACCGTGATTCGATGCGCCGGCTTTACGGTCAGGGAAGATTGCCCGCGGGAAGTGCCGCCGTCATTGCCACGAGTGCGATCGTTCGCTCGTTTGGTGAAGCAGTCGGTTATGCGAGGGGCATCAACGAGCGCGAGATGGCGCGGATGGAAGAGTACGAGCTCAAGAAGACGAGCTACGTGGCGAACGTGCTGCGAGGGGATCAGCTCGATTGACGCCACTGGCTGAATGAAGATCGCGATCATCGGCTGCGGGGCGGTCGCGCGGTACTGCCACGCTCCTGCCCTTCGGCGAATGCCCGGGGTGTCGATAACCGCCGTCGCCGATCCGTCTGATGATGCCAGGAATCAGGTGCTCCGCGGAACAGCGGCCACATCGTATCGAACTGCCGAAGAGCTCCTGAAGAACTGCGACGCCGATGCAGTAGTGATCTCGGTACCGACGCACATGCATGCGTCTGTCGCGATCATGGCGGCCAAGGCGGGTAAGCCATTCTACCTCGAAAAGCCGATCGCGATTGCCAGGCAGGAAGCTAGGAGCCTGCGGAGCTCTGTGGACAATGCTGGAGTTGCTGTCGCGGTGGGATTCAACCGGCGCGCCCACCCGCTATACGCCCGCGCTCGCGAGCTGGTTGAGGCCGGATCCATCGGCGAAGTGCACGCTGTACAATCGACCTTCAGCGAGCCGTCGCCAAAGGATGGTCTTCCAGAATGGAAGCTGTCGCGCGCCATGGGTGGCGGAGTTCTCCTCGACCTCGCATCGCATCACGTCGATCTCGTCAGGTGGTTGACTGACGGCGAGATCGAAAGCGTGCTGGCCACGGGCGACGAAGGCGGGAGCATCGCTTCGCTCGCGATGCAGGTGAGCGGGGGAATCCATGCGCAATGTGTTGTCTCTTTCAATTCAGCCTATGCTGACTGGATCGAGATTGCAGGGAGCAAAGGGACACTGCGGCTCGACAGGCATCGCGCATCGCTGACAAAAACGTTGCCGAGGCGTGTTGGTTACGGACCGCGGCGCTCGGCTGTGCGCAGCGGTATGTCCGACCTGGCATGGCGGACCCGGCGACTGATCCGCCGTTCTGAAGACCCATCCTATTACCGCTCACTCGAGGCGTTCGTGCAGATGCTGCGGGGTGAACGAGAGCCTCTCGCATCACTTGCCGATGGAGAGAGAAGTCTCGAGGTGATCCTCGCGGCTGAAGAGTCTGCGCGGTGCGGCCTGCCGGTGAAGCCGTAACCAGCGCGCCGATGCGAGTTCTCCTGCTCAGTGACTGGATGTCAAATCGAGGCGGAGCGGAGAGTTACATCCTTTCGCTCAGGGACGAGCTTCGGGCGCAGGGCGACGACGTTCGACTGCTGACCTGTGGCTCTGTGGACCCGATCGAGGCAGACATTACCGCATCCGGCAGCGACTCGGTTGTCGCGCAGGCGTTTCTTCAGGTAGCCAATCCATTTGCGGCAACGAAGGTGCGCGACACGGTTCGCGATTTCAAGCCACACGTCGCGCTTGTGAGTCACTTTGCCTATCACCTGTCTCCATCGGTGTTTCGGGCCCTCGATTCCGTACCAACTGTGGCGTCGATGATGGACTACAAGGTTGTCTGTCCACTCGGCACCAAACTTCTGCGGAATGGGAGTACGTGTGATGTACGTGCAGGATTCGTATGCTGTACGAACGGGTGTGTCGGGATAGTGCACTGGCTGCGTGATGTGCCGCGGTACGCGGGGATCCGACGGGGTCTGTCGACCGCCAGCAGGATCGTATGTCCAAGTCTAGCGGTGCAGAGGGAACTCCTCGCTGTTGGTATCGAGGCCACAGTGATACCACTCGGAGCGAGCTGCATTCCCGTTGCGCAGGGTGTTCCGGCACGCGATCCATTGTTTGTCTACACAGGGCGGCTCGCAAGGGAGAAAGGAGTCGCGTTGTTGTTGGCGTCCCTTGCACGCTGCAGGGTCACTTACCCGGCGGCGCGCGTTCGTGTTATAGGGGATGGGCCGTTGCGGCGGGAGCTCGAGCAGCTTGCGACGATGCTGGGGGTCGCTGATGCTGTCGAGTTTACCGGCTGGGTTGGCGAGAGCGCGGTCGACGGTTATCGCGCCGACGCCTGGGCCTGTGTCTGCCCATCGCTATGGGCAGAGCCGTTCGGCCTAGCGGCGATTGGGTCTACTCTCGCCGGCGTCCCAGTGATTGCAAGCGACTCCGGAGGTTTTGCCGAAACCGTTGAGCACGGCGTTAACGGTCTGCGTTTTAGGGCGGGTGACGTCGCCGCGCTGACCGAGGCCATGCTGTCAATTGCGTCAGGTGATGCGTTTCCAGCGCACCGGCTGGAAGCCGCAAAAGTGGCGCGCGCAGCTGAGCAGTACGGCATGCGTCAGCACGTCAATCGGGTTCGGGCGTTGTTTGCGGAGATAAGCGCGTGAAGGCGATGGTTACAGGAGCGACCGGATTCATCGGCACGCATCTAATCGAGCGGTTGACCGCCGACGGGCATCAGGTTGTCGCGCTTGTAAGAAATCCAGCCGCGATACCGACGCTGCGTCTCGAGGGAGTAACTGGTTTGACGGGCGACGTGTCGGATGTTGCCGGACTCACGAACGCGATGAGTGGGTGCGATGTCGTGTTTCACCTCGCCCGTGCGAAATCGCACGGAAGCCGCCCGCGGGAGGTATTCGTCGTGAACGTGGACGGTACACGAAACGTCGCGATCGCGGCGCGACAGGCTGGCGTAAAACGTCTCGTGAGCTGCAGCAGCTCGACGGTGTATGGCTCACGCGTCGGGTTGGTGAGTGAATCGTCGCGTATTCACCCTGATTCGGCGTACGCGCGCTCGAAGGCTGGGGCGGAAGCAACCTTGATGAGTGAATACCCCGATATCGCCACGGTCGCGCGCATCACCGCAGTACTGGGTCCGGGGTGCAAGAGCTGGCTGCCATTATTTCGGTCTGCGTCGAGCGGCAGGCTCAGGCTCGTCGGGGATGGTTCCAACATGCATCATCCGGCGGACGTTTCTGACATCGTCGAAGGGTTGATCAAATGCGCGATGTCGCCGGTGGCGGCGGGCCGTATCTACAACCTTGCTGGGCCCGAACCGATCTCAATGGCGGGTCTTCGCACTCTCATGGCCGGCTCCGCGATCGGTCAACCCGCTTCTTTTCCGGGTTTGCCGATGAACGTCTATTACCAGGCTGCGCGGGTGACCGATCGACTCGCCGGGTTGAGGTTGCCGTTCTTTGAGAGTGTGGCATTCCTCACTGCCCACCGCGTGCTCGACCTTACTCGCGCGCGAACCGAGATCGGGTATGCCCCGTCGGTCGATGTAGCGTCCGCGGCGCGACGAACCGCGGAATGGTATCGTGGTCAGGGGTGGCTTTAGCGTCAGTGTCTTGAACTCAGACCACAGGCAGCATCACCTCAGGCAGCATCACCTCGTCGGTCGGCGCGCGAACCGGTCGGCGACCCAGGGCAAGCTCGATCACGTCTACAATCTCCGCGGCCATGGACCGGTATGTCGTCAGCTTGCCGCCCGTCACGATGATCACTCCCGCGCGGTCGTGCGATATCTGATGCTCACGTGAGATGCTCGATGGGGTCGACCCGGGTGGGGCGGTAGCGAGGGGGCGGATTCCGGCCCATGTGTCGAGAACGTCGCTGGTGGTGAGCTTGGAATCGGGGAAATAATGATTCGCCGCCGCGAGGAGATAATCGATTTCTCGACCGCTCGCCTTGACGTTGTCCGGCGACTCGTCCGTGTAGACGTCGGTCGTGCCGATTACTGCGCGATCCCCGGATGGAAGCACGAACATCACCCGGCCGTCCTGTGGCGCAGTGAGAGTGACCGCGCTCTGATTGCCGATTCGCGCTCTGGCAACTGCGACATGCGAGCCCTTGGTTCCTTTGGCCTGCCACGGGCCCGTCGCGCTCACCACTGTCCTCGCCCGCACGTTTGCCTCCGATCCATCATGCATGTCATGAACAAAAGCGCCATTAGCCCGGCCGCCGGATTGTGTCACGGAAACCATCAACGCGTTGTTTACCGCAACCGCGCCTTTCTCGACTGCCGCCGTCAGAGTCGCGAGGGTTAACCCCGCGTCGTCGGTGGCTGCATCGAAATAGCTTGCGCCCCCCTTCAAACCCGCCACGCTGAGCCTCGGCTCATTCAGCAGGGTCTCCGAGGTGTCGAGCGAGTGATGCCGCCGGACCCGGCGCGGACCGGCAAGCAGGTCGTAGATGCTCAGCCCTATTCTCAGCTTCCACTTAGGCAGGCGCGCACCGTGATAGACCGGCCAGGTGAATTCGAGCGGTTTCACCAGGTGCGGTGCGATGCGCATGAGGATCTCGCGCTCGCGCACCGATTCCCGCACGAGCCGTATCTGGCCGCGCTCCAGGTACCTGATTCCACCGTGGATCAGACGGGAGGACTTGCTCGAGGTACCGCTCGCCCAATCGCCCTTTTCGACGATCGCTACGCTCAGGCCCCGCATCGCAGCATCTCGCGCGATTCCTGCACCGGTGATACCGCCACCGATGACCAGCACGTCGAAAACCCGCGACTCGAGAGCAGAGAAGGTGCGCTGCATTCTGGAAAGATACCCCCACCACGTCTAACTTCCCGTCATGCCCACGTTCGGAAATGGTCGACGCGTCGCCATCGTAGATGGCGTCCGCACCCCTTTTACAAAGGCAGGCACGGCCTTCAAGTCGATTTCAGCCATCGACCTGGGAAAACTTTGCGTCGCTGAGCTGATCCAGCGAACAAATCTCAGCGGGAAGGAGATCGAGGCGCTCGTGTTTGGAACGGTCATCCCGAATGTGCTTGCCCCAAACATCGCGCGCGAGATCTCGCTCATGCCGCTGATGCCGAAGGGCGTGCAGGCGTACACGGTCAGCCGTGCGTGTGCTTCTGCGAATCAGGCCATCACTGACGCAGCAGACCAGATCGCGCTCGGCCATATCGATGTCGCAATTGCCGGAGGATCTGAGTCGCTCTCGAACGTGCCGATCCTGCACTCTCAGGGTATGAGCGAAGCGCTCGTGCTCGCATCGAAAGCGAAAACTCTCCCCGGGCGGGTCAAGGCGCTCTCTTCAATCCGCCCGAAGGATCTCGTTCCGATCACCCCGGCGATCGCTGAGCTGACCACTGGTGAGTCGATGGGCCAGTCGGCGGAGAAGATGGCGAAGCTCAACGGGATCTCCCGCGAGGATCAGGATCAACTCGCGCTTCGTTCACATCGGCTTGCAGCCGCCGGTACAGCCGATGGACGCCTGACTGCAGAAATCATGGCTGTATACGTGCCACCGCGATACGAAAGCGTGGTCACATCCGACAACGGTATTCGCTCTGACACCAGCTATGAGCAACTCGCCGGGCTCAAGCCGGTGTTCGACCGCCGCTACGGAAGCGTCACAGCAGGAAATGCTTCACCACTCACTGACGGAGCAGCGTGCGTCCTGCTCATGAGTGAAGAGAAAGCAAAGTCCCTTGGCTACGAACCGCTTGGATACATAAGGTCCTACGCGTATGCAGCGCTCGATCCGGGCGAACAGCTGCTTCAGGCACCCGTTCTTGCTGCTCCGGTTGCGCTCGCGCGCGCGGGACTGAAGCTGCGCGACATGGATCTCGTCGAGATGCACGAGGCATTCGCTGCGCAGGTCCTCTCGAACCTCCGCGGATTCGAGTCGGAGATGTGGGCTGAGCGTGCCGGGTTCTCGGAGCCAGTTGGTGAGGTTGACTTGTCGAGGCTTAATGTGATGGGTGGGTCGATCGCGATCGGACACCCATTCGGTGCGACCGGGTCTCGCATCACTGTTACCCTCCTGAACGAGCTTCGCCGCCGCGGCGGGCAATACGGGCTGATGACGGTTTGCGCTGCCGGCGGGTTGGGATTCTCGATGGTAGTGGAGCGTGACCAGTGAGCTCGCCATACGCACTCTTCACGGAAATCGTCAGTGGAGTCGCGATCATCACGATCGACCTTCCTGGTGAGCCGGTTAACAAGTTCAATCGTGCCGTAAAGGATGAATTCATCGCGCTGTTCGACAGGCTCGAGCGCGATCTGAACGTGCGGGCCGCCGTGCTCATCAGCGGCAAGAAGGACAGTTTCATAGCCGGCGCCGACATCGAGGAATTCCTCGCGATCAAGACGTCTGAAGAGGCGCAGCGAATGAGTCACGAAGGGCAGCTCCTGCTCGACTCGATCGAGAACCAGCGAACGCCGCTCATCGTCGCAATTCATGGCGCGTGCATGGGCGGGGCTCTCGAGCTTTCGCTCGCAGCAGACTACCGAATTGCGACGGATCATCCGAAAACGGTGCTGGCGCTTCCTGAGGTGCAGATCGGATTGATCCCGGGAGCAGGCGGAACTCAGCGGTTGCCGAGGCTGATTGGAGTGCGCGCTGCGCTCGACATCATCCTTACGGGGAAAAACGTCCGCGCAAAGAAAGCAATGCAGATCGGGCTCGTCGATGAGATCGTTCACCCGTCGATCCTGAGAAAGATCGCGATCCAGCGTGCGAACGAGATTGCTGAGGGCACCCGCAAGCATGAGCGTCACAAGGGTGGTGTGACAGGTTTCCTGCTCGACGAAAATCCAGCCGGGCGTCGCGTCGTTCTCAAGAAAGCGCGCGAAGAGACTATGAACAAAACGCGCGGCAATTATCCCGCCCCGCTTGCTGCTATCGACGCTGTAGCGGCGGGCTACAGTGGTGGCGCGAGTCACGGCTATCGCGAGGAGTCACGGCTGTTTGGAGAGATGGCGATGACTCAGGTATCGCGTCAGCTGATTTCGATCTTCTTCGCCACCACTGCGCTGAAGAAAGATCCGGGCGTCGAGCTGCCTGAGGGAGTTACGCCCGAAATAATGCCCGTCGAGAAGGTCGGCATCCTCGGGGCTGGTTTCATGGGCGCCGGAATCGCTGCGGTTGCAATCCAGCAGGGCACTCTCGTTCGAATGAAGGACGCCGATCACGGTCGCGTCGCGAAAGGTTTTGCGGCGGTGCGAGAAATAGTGAAGGAGCGGCTGGTGAAGCGCCAGATCACGAGGGTCGAGTTTGCGGATACGATGGCTCTGCTTGGTGGCACGAGCGATTACTCCGGATTCGGCAATGTCGATTTGGTGATCGAGGCAGTCTTCGAGGACATCAACGTGAAGCACGAGGTACTGCGCGAAGTTGAAGCCGAGCTTCGTCCGTCAGCGATCTTCGCGTCCAACACGAGCACGATCCCGATAACGCAAATCGCCGAAGTCGCACAGCGCCCCGACAGGGTGCTCGGCATGCATTTCTTTTCGCCAGTGCACAAAATGCCGCTGCTCGAGGTGATTACCACCGAGCAGACTGACCCTGACGTGACGGCGACCGTAGTCGCATACGGCAAAAAACTCGGCAAGACAGCTATCGTGGTGAAGGACGGTCCGGGCTTCTACGTGAACCGGATCCTCACCCCATACATTAATGAAGCGGGACGTCTGCTCGATCAGGGTGCATCAATCGACGCAGTCGACAACGCGCTGCTCGATTTTGGATTTCCTGTGGGCCCCATCACGCTCGTCGACGAGGTCGGACTCGACGTTGGATCCAAGGCGGGAAAGATCATGTACGAGGCGTTTGGAGAGAGGTTTGCCCCGCCGTCGTCGATGCAGGCTGTAGTTGCTGCTGGCCGGTTCGGGCGCAAGGCGAAGAAAGGCTTCTACCTGTACGATGAGGAAGGCAAGAAGGGGGAAGTGGACCAGAGCGTTTACGCCCTTTTAGCTCCCGGTGCGCGCGTTACGACATCCACTTCGGGACAGACCCCGACGCGAGCGCAGATTTCCGCGGCGGAGATTCAGCAGCGGACCATCCTGCCAATGTTGAATGAGGCTGCACGTTGTCTCGACGAAGGGGTGATTCGTTCGCCACGTGATGGCGATATCGGCGCTGTGTTCGGGATTGGATTCCCTCCGTTCCGCGGCGGCCCGTTCAGATATATGGATCAGCTGGGAGTTGCCGAGGTGGTGAAGCAGCTCGAGGAGCTCAACGACCGGTTTCCTGGAAGGTTCGAGCCGGCTGAGCTGCTGGTGACGATGGCTCGTCGCGGCGACTGGTTTCACCCGAAGCTGTGACCAGCATCTCCAACAAGCGTTGGACTCGCATTGTTGCGAGCGCAGTAGTGATGATTAGTTCGGGCTGTACGAGTGGCTATCGGGTTGCGGGTTCGCCCCAAGCGGCGGCCGGGCCTCTTACCCGGGCTGAACGCAGCAGGTACCTGGAGACATCGCGCTACGCTGATGTCATGGCGTTCATTGATTCCTTGAAAGGCCGTCCGGACCTTGCGTTCGGATCAATAGGGAAGACGAATGAAGGACGCGAAATCCCGTACGTCATAGCTTCACGCCCACGCGTTTCGACTCCCGCCGACGCGAAGCGACTCAGTCGGCCGATTGTCTACGTACAGGGAAACATTCACGCTGGCGAAGTGGAGGGCAAAGAGGCGTTGCTCGCGCTGTTGCGGGATTTGACCTCGTCGCCGAAGCTGAACGTGCTCGACTCAGTAGTACTGATTGCAGTCCCGATCTACAACGCGGACGGGAACGAGAAGCTGGCGAGTCAGGAAGTGAATCGCGGGTCGCAGAACGGTCCGGAGATGGTCGGCGTTCGCCCAAACGCTCAGGGCCTCGATTTGAATCGCGATTACATGAAGGTCGAGGCTCCAGAAACCCGTGCGTCGCTCGCAATGTTCAATGCGTGGGATCCCGATGTGTTCGTCGATCTTCACACGACGAACGGTAGTTATCACGGGTACGCCCTGACCTATGCGCCACCGCTGAATCCTGCGTCGCCGCTTGGCGTTCATACGCGCGACTTGATAATGCCTGAATTGCGGCGGAGGATGCACTCTCGACACAACTACCCGACTTTCGACTACGGCGATTTCATATCGGCCGACACGTTGTCGAAGGGATGGGTGACCTTCGACTCGCGGCCGCGGTTCGGTACCAACTACTACGGTCTTCGCGGCCGGATCAGCATTCTGAGTGAGGCATACTCGCATGATCCGTTCGAGCGGCGCGTCAAGTCTACGTATGCGTTCGTGAGTGAGATTCTGGCGGTGGTCTCCGAGCGTGGTCAGGGTTGGCGGCTTAATGGGGTGCTTCCCGTCGACGGGATCTGGTATTCGGGGGGGCATGGTGGAAAACACCCCGCAATAGCTGAGGCAGAGTCAGTCTATCGAGCCGTTCCGATCGCCTCACAAATGGTTTCTGCACCCGATCCGGTGCCCGTTATCGCAGAAATAGTTGAGCGCACGGGTGATTCGACGCGCACTCAGCCTGGTGTGCCCAGGGGCCGCCGACGAACCGGGCGATATGTCACCGTCAACATGCCGGTGTTCGACCGCTTTGAGCCGACCCTGCGTGTGCCATTGCCGGAACGGTATGTACTCGCGGCGAAAGACACCGCCGCCGTTCGTGTGCTGCGCAACCACGGCATCATTGTACGAGTCGTCACACCAAACACGCTTGCGGGTGCTGATCTCGTCGGCAATGGCTTCGTGTTCATGATCGATTCTACCGTTGTTGCACCGCGTCCTTTCCAGGGCCACCGCGAAATGCGGATTACCGGCAAGTGGCGCAGCGAAACGCGAAAGATCGAGCCGGGCTCGTTTGTCGTGGACATGGCACAACCGCTCAGTATCCTCGCAGCCTACCTGCTCGAGCCGCAAAGTGACGACGGACTCGTCACATGGAACTACTTCGATTCCGATCTTCGCCCTGGCGGCATCTATCCGGTGTTCAAAGTCGGCGGCGCCCCGCCGACACCCTGACTGCTGACGCGACACGCCGTGATTCAACTCGCTAATGTCGAGCTGCGAGAAATCAGGCTCAATCTCGTCGAGCCGTTTCAGACCTCCACTGGCCTGACGGAAACAAAACGAATCCTGCTCCTCGAGCTTACGACGACTGACGGGCTTTCCACCTGGAGCGAGTGCGTTGCGGAATCGCACCCAGGTTACAGCCCGGACACCGTTGACACATGCTGGTTCGCACTCTCGCAATGGGTGATCCCCGCAGTACTCGGCCGCAACGTTGACTCGCCCGCGGCAACCCATACGCTGATAGCGAACAACATCCGCGGCCACAAAATGGCGCGGGCCACAGTCGAGATGGGCATGTGGGCCCTGTGGGCATTGCGCGACGAAGTTTCACTGGCGGCGCTGCTTGTGCGGGAGAGTCAACACTGTCGAGCTGAATCGATAACCCCGAAGAACAAGGTAGAGGCTGGAGTCGCGCTTGGAATGCAGTCGGACCCGAACGCCCTCGCTGCCCGCGTGAACACCGTGGCGAGCGAGGGTTACCGCCGAATCAGAATCAAGATCAGCCCGGAACGCGACGTCGCATTTATACGCGCGGCGCGTGAAGCAGCTGGAGCGGCACTGTCACTCGCGGCAGATGCCAACGGCAGCTACTCGCTCGAGAACTCCGGACATGTCAGCGCCCTCGAGGAGATAGATACCCTTGGCCTCGCGATGCTTGAGCAACCGCTCGCCCATGACGACCTCGTCGGCCACGCTGCGCTTCAGCGGAAGCTGCTCACGCCAATCTGCCTCGACGAAACCATCGACGGTGACTCAGCAGCAGCATCGATGCTTGCACTCGGAAGCGGCCGTGTGATCAACCTCAAACCGGGACGCGTCGGCGGCTTCAACCAGGCGATTGCGATCCACGACCGTTGCGCTCGCACCGGTGTGCCGGTGTGGTGCGGGGGGATGCTTGAATCCGGAATTGGCCGGGCGTATAACGTTGCGCTCGCATCACTGCCGAATTTCTCTCAACCCGGTGACCTCTCTCCGAGCTCGAGATACTGGGAGCGTGACATCATAACGTCACCGTGGACCATGGATGCAGCGGGCCTCGTTAAAGTACCGCTGGAGCGCCCAGGGATCGGAGTCGACGTGAACGTCGGGTACATCGATGACCTCACAGTTCGCCGGGCGAATTTCTCGGCGGACTGAATCAACCGACCGACTATTTCTGCACTGCGGTCATTTTCAGATCCGAGCGGCGCAATTTTCCTGAGGCGGTCCGTGGCAATGGCTCGGGGGTGAAACGGAATTCTGAAGGTACTTTGTATCCGGCGAGCCGCTGCCTGCAATAAGCGTCGAGCGTTTCGGCGTCAGGCTGTTCGCCCGTGACGTGTGCGATTGCGATCACGCGCTGTCCCCACTCGGGATCCGGGATCCCAATCACCGCGACTTCGTCGATGGCCGGGTGCGCTGCAAGCACGACCTCGACTTCGGCAGGATATACGTTCTCGCCGCCCGTGACGATCAGGTCGTCCCGACGATCGATCACGTAGAGGTACCCTTCGTCATCGAGCCGGCCCACATCGCCAGTGTGAAGCCAGCCGTCGACAAGAATTCGATTCGTCTCCTCCCCCATCCCGGCGTAACCTGCCATGACAACCGGGCCGCGCACGAGAATCTCACCAACACTGTCTGCTTCATCGGTAAGGATAGACAATTCATTCGGATAAAGTGCCTTGCCAACAGAGCCAGGTTTTCGATGCGCCTCACCGGGCGCGATCGTCGCGACCTGGGAGCATGTTTCCGTAAGACCGTATGTCTGAACAGCTGGGGCGCCTGCGTTCGCACACCGCTCAACAAGTGCTGCGGAGGCGGGTCCGCCTCCGAGAAGGATGCAGCGAAGCGTAGCAGGGAACGGCCGATCTCCGCGTGCGTCGAGCGTTCTCTCCAGCATGACAGCGACAAGCGAAATAATACTTACTCCGCCTTCGTCTATCGCGGCATTCACTTCGAGGGGATCAAACCGCTCGTGAACAACGGCACCGATGCCGTAGATCGCTGATCGAATCAGGATCGAAAGTCCGCCGATATGAAACAAGGGCAGGCATGCAAGCCACCGGTCGCCAGGGTCGGTACCAAGGTTGAGCGCGGAGCCGATGGCGCTCCACCAGAAATTGCCTACCGTGAGTTTGACGCCCTTCGGGCGGCCGGTAGTGCCCGACGTATAGATGATCGCAAGGACCGCGTCCGCATCATGGCTGAGCTTCAACGTTTCCTTCGCGACCGCATCAGCCTGCGACTCGCCCAGGGCATCGACCATCAGGATCTCGACTTCACCTAGCGCGCCCGTTGCATTCCGGACGGAGTCGAGAGTACGCGCCTCGGCAATGACTACTCGCGGCCGTGCGTCATTGATCTGCCACTCGAGCTCACTCGAGGTAAGTCGAACGTTGAGCGGGACGAGGATCGCGCCGAGGCGGAGCGTGGCATGTGGGAGAATGGCAGCGATCCATCCGTTGTGCAGGACGGTCGCAATGCGGTCGCCGGCCCGAACGCCGTGCACGGCGAGGAACATCGCGACGCGCGTCGCGTCGGCGTCGAGCTCGCGGAAAGTCCATGTCTTCGTACCGACGATTAGCGCCGGCCGAGTGGGCGTAGCTGCTGCGCGACTGCTGAGCCAATCTGGAAATGCCTGCTCGCTGTCTCTCATCGCGAGAGTAGCGTACCCACAGCCGTGAGTATTCCGAACGCCAGCAGGAGTTTTCCGCTTTGCTCGAGAACGGGATTGAGCTCGCGACCCGATGTTCCGCTCAGGACTCGTCGTGCGAGAAAAAGCGCGAAGGGAACGGTGAGCAGGGGCAGGAGAAACCATGGCCGAAATTCACCCTTGAGCGCGAAGGCTATTGGGACGGTATACGCAGCTCCCGCGAAGAGCGCGTACTGCGCGCGCGTCGCGCGCTCACCGATGCGTACAGCAAGAGTGTGCTTGCCCGCGGCGACATCAGTATGCCTGTCACGGAGATTGTTGACCACGAGGATGTTCGTCGCGAGGAGCCCGATCGGAATCGACTGAGTCAACGCGTCCCGGCTCCAATCGCCGGTCTGGAGGTAGGCTGTGCCCGTCACTGCAATCACGCCAAAAAACAGGAACACGAAGACGTCACCCAAGCCGTGATAGCCAAGAGGGAACGGCCCGCCGGTGTATGCAATGCCGGAGAGAACTGACAACGTGCCAATAGCAAGGATCGGCCACCCGCCCACCGTGCACAGCCACGCACCGACGAGAACGGCAAGGCCAAAAGCGACAATGATGCCGATGCGTATCGCTGACGTGCTGATCAGTCCGCTCTGGGTGACGCGTAGCGGACCGAGCCGCGCTTCTGTGTCCGCGCCACGTCGAAAATCCGAATAGTCGTTGACGAAGTTGGTTCCGACCTGAATCAGGAGCGCGCATGCGAGCGTCGCGGCGAACACCGCGGGTCGAAACGCTGCACTTTCGTTCATCGCCACTGAAGTGCCGACGAGTACGGGTACTGCGGCGGCAGGGAGGGTCGCCGGGCGCGAGGCGAGAATCCACGCGCGGACAGGGCTGACCGTCTCTACCGCACTCGAGCTCATGGAAAGCGGGGAAACTTTCCGAAATCTGGTGGGCGGTTTTCAAGGAAGGCGTTCTTGCCTTCCTTTGCCTCCTCGGTGAGGTAGTAGAGCAGCGTCGCATCGCCGGCAAGTTGCTGGAGCCCGGCAAGGCCGTCCGTATCCGCATTGAAGGCGGCCTTGAGAAAGCGGATTGCCATCGGGCTCTTTTCGAGGATTTCCCGCGCCCATTGAATCGCCTCCGTGCGCAGATTCTCGAGTGGCACCACTGTATTTACCAGCCCCATGTCGAGCGCTTCCTGCGCGCTGTACTGCCGGCAGAGATACCAGATCTCGCGCGCCTTCTTGTGTCCCACCACGCGCGCAAGGTAGCTCGCACCGTAGCCCGCATCGAAGCTGCCCACTCGGGGCCCGGTCTGTCCGAACTTCGCATTGTCAGCGGCAATCGTGAGATCGCACACAAGGTGCAGAACATGTCCACCGCCGATCGCGTAGCCGGCAACGACAGCGATCACCGGCTTTGGCAAATACCGGATCTGCTTCTGCACATCGAGGATATTGAGTCGCGGAACCTGGTCCTCGCCGACATAACCGCCGTCGCCACGAACACGCTGGTCACCGCCCGAACAAAAAGCGTCGTCGCCTTCACCGGTGAGCAGAACGACACCGGTCGTCATGTCATCGCGGACATGATTGAAAGCGTCTATGAGCTCGGAAACGGTTTGCGGCCGGAAGGCGTTTCGCACTTCAGGGCGATTGATCGTGATTCGGGCGATCCCTTCATTCTCCGCGCGGTCGTAGCGGATGTCCGAATAACTTTTGATCGTTTTCCACTGCACCGTCATCTGGAAAAACTCCGTCTGGGTTGGCTCGCGCGGCGGAATCTAACCGAAGAACGATGGCTGATAAGCGGTCGGTCGGCTCAGAGCCACGCCTGGGGCGAATGAGGCAGGCTACTCAGGAATCCAGTGAGCACACTCGAGAGAGCGCCGGGCTGCTCCAGGTGAACAGCATGCCCGGCGTTCGCAATAAGGCAGAGCCGCGCATCCGGTATCCCCTCGGCAAGGACCCGGGCGTGATCGGCGTAAGTCGAGTCGAGTTCGCCTGCAATGAGAAGCGTTGGAGCGGTAACTTCGTGCAAACGCGAATGCATCGGAGGATCGATTCCCGCACCAGCGCCTCGAAGACTGTTGGAAAGTCCCACCGCATTTCCGCCCAGCCTTTGAGCTCGCAGCGAACTACGGACTTCTGCGCTCAAGTTAGCCTGGCTTTCCCACAACGACAGCCTTTCCCAGTGATCGACAAAGGCCACAACCCCGCTCCTCTCGATCATGTCCGCGAGCTCGTTGTCCGCGGTTGTTCGCTGCACCCGGAGGGCCGCGTTCGACAATCCTGGCGATGTACTCTCGAGCACGAGCCCTGCAACGCGCTCAGCGTGCGCCACGGCAAACTTCAGCGCCGCTCGCGCCCCCATCGAGTATCCGGCCATTACCACTCGTTTCAAGTCCAGTCTGTCGAGCAGCGTAGCCAGATCGCTTGTGAACCGGTCGAGTCGGTACCGTGAAGGGTCGCTCGGGGAGGAAGACCTGCCGTGCCCCGGCAGATCGACCAGGACAACATGGAATTCGCTCAACTCCGGACATAAGCCTTTCCATGTTTCGGTCGACCCGGTAAAACCGTGGAGCAGTACAACTGGAGGTCCACTCCCGGAAATCTCCACGTGCAGGACCAGGCCGTCGCCCACATCGATATTGCGATGGTCACGGGGGCCTTCATTCATGGGATCGCGATCAGATGCCGCGCACTGCTGCCGCCACACGTTTCCAGGCATCGCGATGAAGTTCAACGTTTCGCGCGCGGTCGGTGCGTACCTCGATCATGTGGAGTCCACCGCCGTCGATGCCTTCCGCAATGAGCTGCCTGAGCGTGCCGGAATCGCCCGCTCGTGAGAATCGCGCACCGTACAGTAATCCCACGTGAGAGAAATCGAGACCGTGCGGAGTTCCAAACAACTTCTCGAAGTGGGCCGGATGATCGGCCTGCGGAAGGAAGGAAAAAATTCCGCCGCCGTCGTTGTTCAGCAGGACGATTGTCATGCTCAGCGCATGCAGCCGAGCCGCAAGCAAGCCATTCATGTCGTGATAAAGCGCGAGGTCTCCAATCACAAGTACGATTGGCCCGCCCCCTTCGGATCGAGCGCCCGCGGCTGCGCCAAGCGCGGTTGACACAACTCCGTCTATTCCGTTGGCACCACGATTCGACATGATGCGAATGTCCCGAGTATCGCCAGCTCCGAACGCATCGAGGTCGCGCACCGGCATGCTGCTGCTCACAAAGAGCGTTGCTCCCTCAGGAAGCGAAGCGACTACATCAGCGAGCGCCTGACCTTCAAAGGGCTCATCGAGCGAAGCCGAATATGCTGCAAGCGCGGAGCCCGCTGCCGAGTTGATAGCGCGCCACCTTTCCAGCCATTCGTCAGTATTCCGATCTTCGTCGGTGTGCGCGCTGATAAGTCCCAGCAGGTCCTCCGCCAGCAGCCTGGGATCCGCGTGCACCATTTCGTCTGCCAGCAGGGTCGGGTCCGGCCACCGGCTGGAATTAATCACTACAAGCGGCGCATCCGAATGCCGCGACAGGTACTGCATGAGCGACTTCGAAGTTGGAACACCGGCTACACGTATGATCAGATCGGGCGCCAAGGACGCTCGAGTCTCGTCGTCGCGAAGTATCGCATCATAACGGTCGATTACCGTCGTCCTGTCGTGACCGCCCCACCTGACCTGCGACAGGGGATCTGCCAGCAAGGGAGCACGCGCCGCGAGGGAAAGCATCGCAAGCGGGCCGGCGAGACTTACATCGGGCTGCGGCCCACAAACGATGAGGGGACGTTGCGCAGCCTGAATCTGTGCCGCGAGGCGCTCGACAACCGCTGGATCGGCGCGCAATGCACTATCGGACACTCGCACCCATGGTTGATTCCCCTTGCGTCCGCTGAACGCACGGAGCTTTCCATCGTCCACATCTCTCGAAGCCGCATGAGGTACCGGCACAAGCGGCTCGCGGAAAGGGAAATTGAGGTGCACCGGCCCTGCAGGAACGGCGGCTGACTGCGCTGTAGCCCGCACCGCGAGAGTACGTACGTACCGCAGCATGTCCGCGGTTGCCTCTGGTAGCGCGACGTCGACAAACCATTTCGAGTGCGCCCCGAACAACCTGTTCTGGTCTATTGTCTGCGCTGCGCCGGTATCACGCATTTCCGGCGGCCGGTCGGCGGTTAGTACAATCAGAGGAACGTTCGCGCTGTGCGCCTCGACTACGGCGGGGAGGAAGTTGGCCGCAGCGGTGCCCGAGGTGCACACTAATGCAACAGGCTCGTTGAGTGCGCGCGCGAGTCCGAGCGCAAAAAATCCTGCAGAGCGCTCGTCTATGTGCATCCAGCTTCGGAGCTGCTCATGGCTGGCGATCATGAGAGCCAACGGGGCCGACCGGGAGCCGGGCGCAAGGCACACGTGACGCACCCCTGCGCGTGATAACTCATCGACGAACGCGCCTACATACGCGTGTGCAGCTTCATCGTTTCGCAATGTCACGTGCGACCCACCAGATTCTGCGCGCCGCTTGGTGGAGTTTTCTGTACGGTCCCGGCCTCGAGCGCAGATTGCATTGGCTTCAGCTTCAACATCGATTCGGCGAGTTCCAGAGCAGGATCCGAACCCGTTACTATTCCACATCCGGCGAACAGCAGCGCTGAGGATCCTGCGACCAGTCCGGCCCGCAGTGCGACAGCAAACTCACCCCCGTGCAAACCAACCCAGCCGACGGGGCCGGAATACCAGCCGCGGTCGAGTCCCTCGCGTTCGTCAATGAACGCGAGCGCCGCACCACGGGGTGATCCTCCGACAGCGGGCGTTGGATGCAGGCGCTCGACCACGTCGAGCAGAGAATGACCAGGCCGCAGCTGTCCACGTACGGCGGTGTGAAGATGATGAACCTGCGAAAGACTCAATACCTCGGGCTCTGCAGGAGCGTCGATATCAGCGCACACTTCTTCAAGCACTCGTTCGAGGGCATCGCGAACAAGAGCGTGCTCGGCCCTCTCTTTTGCACTTGCGAACAACTCGGCCACGGTGGCCTCGTCCTTCGCAGTGTCGCGATACCTCCGGGCAGTACCGGCAAGGCTGCTGGCGCGCACGAGGCGTCCGTCGAGGCGAACAAGCCGCTCAGGACTCGCGCCGAGGAAGACGTTCGATCCGCGCCAGAATCCGAATACGAAGGCTTCGGTATTCTCTATCGTCAGGTGCCGAAGCAGGGCAAAGGGATCGAGATCCCCATCGGCAGAAGCCCGCACGGCTCGCGCGAGCACGACCTTTTCGAATCTCCCGCGGTTAATCTCATCGACGGCATCCGATACCAGCTCACGCCATGCGGAAACGGGGAGCTCGCTCGAATATGACACCATGGCGGGGCGGCCGTGTTCCGCTTGGCGCCCGGAGTCGTCAACCGGAGCAAGTGCCATGAGACGCAGTCGCGACAGCGTTCCCAGCGTGGCTTCGTCTTCCAGCGAATCGATCATCACCGAAAAAGTGATGCGGCTGGCAGTTCCTGCAGTAGCGAGCAGCAAGCTCGGAACGATCAGATGCGCTGAGCTGAAGTCCTGCCACTCCGTACTCGTGGCGCCGTGGCTGTCGAAGGCGAAACCACCAGTGAGAATCGGCCGGGCGAAATTATCGATTTGATTCGACGGGCCATCCTCGTCCACTCCATCTGTCACCAATCCATCGAGGAGCTTCGACCATTGGAGGTCGGCCGAGCGAAACCGTCCCTGCCCGTCGGGGGTCAGCGCTATCGCGGCCCCTACTCCCGAAAAGGCAAACCCCTCGGCTGGTCGGCTCCAATACGCGCATCCCTCGCTCACCAGTGAAGCGATGGAGGGATCATCTTCAGCCGCCTGTACGATGGAGGCGAGCCACGCGAGGGGATCCAGCACGGGGACTACTTCGCTCCAGCTCATCAGCACCGGCTCACCACGCGCGACCGCCTCCGTTCGGGCCTTGGCGTACAACGATTCGAGTCTGGGTATCTTCCCGGTTAACTTCATTGCGAGCTAGTCTACCGTCCCCTGGCTGGGTTGGGGAGTGCGCAGGCGTTTCCGATGCGACGACAAGTCACGAAGCAAGGGTATAATCAACCGATGCTACGCAACGTACTTCTTTACCTCTCGAACCAGCCTCAGGTCTTCAACTTCGTTCGCCACAACGGCATGGCGAAGGGATTCGCCAACCGGTTTGTCGCCGGCGAGACCCTCGATACGGCCCTGGCCGCAGTCAAGCAGCTGAACGCCAAAGGCATAACAGCAACCCTCGACCTGCTCGGCG
Source organism: Gemmatimonadaceae bacterium (assembly GCA_031426255.1). Taxonomy (GTDB): domain Bacteria; phylum Gemmatimonadota; class Gemmatimonadetes; order Gemmatimonadales; family Gemmatimonadaceae; genus UBA4720. The sequence continues at coordinate 164,729 of JANPKW010000082.1, forward strand.
AAAGCGTCAGCAACGAGAAGGAGGCGAGGGACTCAGCCAACGCCTACATCGAGATGCTCGACAGGATACGGAGCGAGCGCCTCGACTCGAACGTGTCCGTCAAACTGACGGCGATGGGGCTCGACATTTCGGAGGACCTTTGCGTGTCGAACATGCAGCGGATCCTCGATCGGGCTCATGAGCTCGAGACGTTCGTGAGACTCGACATGGAATCGAGCGACTACACGCAGAAGACGCTCGATCTTTTTTACGAGCGACTGTATCCGTCGTATCGGGGAAATGTGGGCATCGTACTGCAAAGTTATCTGTACCGCACCACGAGTGACGTGACCGAGGCGAACCAGGCGAGTGCCCGCGTGCGCTTGTGCAAGGGCGCATACAAGGAGCCCGCGACCGTTGCCTTTCCCGAGAAGAAGGATGTAGACGATGCATACATCCGCTGCATGCAGTCGCTGCTGACCGACGGGCATTATCCGGGTATTGCGACTCACGACGAAGTGATCGTCGATGCAACAAAACGGTTCGCGCGAGAGAATGACATCAGGAACGACAGCTTCGAGTTCCAGATGTTATACGGCGTGCGACGCGACCTGCAGGATAAGCTCGTCCGTGAGGGGTACCGCATGCGCGTATACGTTCCCTTCGGTACCCAATGGTATCCGTATCTCATGCGCCGACTTGCTGAACGTCCCGCGAACGTCGCTTTCATCACCGGCAACATCGTGAAAGAGATGATTGGGAGAAACCGCGGCTAGATGGGACAATTTCTCCCCGCGGATCACTCCAGGGGTGATGCGAACACGGTCGGTGGTTACACAGCGGTTCACGCACGGCCGCCCGCGTTCGAAGGAAAAGATGGAACGTCATACTCTGTCGAAGTCATGGCGGATGCGACTGGAGAGGCATCTCGTCCCTGGGCCGGATACCTCATGTTCATCAGGTGGCGTGCCGGCGATCCGGTCGCGATGGGACACGTGGAGACCGATTACCTCCACTACGGGGCGACCGAGGGTGAAGTCCGTGCCGAAGTTGGAGCGATGCAGCTCAACGCTGCGCTCGCGGCGTTGAACCACGCGCTCGAGCTGAGAGTCGGGCAATCGCGCCCATGGTGGGAAGCGATGAACGACGAGGGCAACGCGTGAACCGCCACGCAATGGTGCTCAGCGGGACTGGCGGAGTGTGGCGCGTACGCACTGATGAGGGCGAGATCATCGAAGCCCCAATGCGTGGCCGTCTAAAGAAGCTCGACGACTCACTCAAGCTCACCGTCGGTGATTCGGTCAACATCGAGCCCGGTGCCGACGAGTCATGGGCGATCGCTGAAATACTTCCGCGGAAGTCACAGCTTGCGCGTCGCATGCCCGGAGGCGGGCACGGTGAGCGGATCGTCGCAGCGAACGTGGACCAGGTGATGATCGTCTTCGCCGCCGCGAAGCCGGAACCTCATGTCCGTATGCTCGACAGGTTTCTCGTGATTGCCGAAGGCAATGGCCTCGACGCGCGAATCGTGATCAACAAGATCGACCTTGCGGATGAAGCGGCGACGCGCGAGCGATTTCGCGATTACGTGAGCGCGGGCTATCCAATGCACTTCACGAGTATGAAGAAGGACATAGGACTCACCGAGCTTCACGATGCGTTAGAGGGACGAGTGTCGGTACTCAGCGGACCATCAGGCGTCGGCAAGTCATCGCTTCTGAATGGCATGTACCCGGGACTCAACCTCCGCGTCGGAGAGATCAGCGAGAGTGTCAACAAGGGACGTCACACGACCGTCGGCGGATACATGCATCCGCTGCCCGACGGTGGCTACGTCGTGGACACCCCAGGGCTCCGCGAAGTCGGAATGTGGGGAATGCCATCAGAGGATCTCGATTCCTGTTTCCCGGAGTTCAGACCGTTTCTCGAAAGTTGCCGGTTCGGTGACTGCACTCATCTCAACGAGCCAGACTGTGCAGTGCGCACGGCCGTTCAGTCAGGGGGAGCGAGCTCGGAGCGGTACGACAGCTACGCAAAACTGCGTGGAGAGCTGACCGATACCGAAAAAAAGTGGGCGACGTTCAAGCCTGGCTCGTACGACAAGAAGAAAAGAGGCCGCTAGCGCCTCCATGGTCACAAGACGGAGGCGAGAAATCTTTCGATCGCGTACGTCGATATCTGACCACACGGACCGTTGATGAAATAGTCACATCCGTGAGTGGCCCATGGCATCTCGATGAAAAGACTCCGCGTTCGATTGTGCCGGAGGGCAGAATCGAGTCGCGCGCTCTGTCGCGAGGCAACGAGCTCGTCGCGCGACCCATGAATCAGAAGCGTCGGAATCGCTCCTGAAGCGGCAAAACCCAGCGGCGACGCTGCGCGATATATCGCGGCATTCTCTGTCGGAGATCCGCCAAGGAAATTCCGGAGTGTAGCGAAGCTGTCATACACGCGCGGGTCAGAGGGATGCTCCCAGCCCCAGTTCATGTCAGTCGGCGCGTAAAAAGCGACGACGCCACGTATCGCGGCGTCCCTCTTTGTGTAAGCAGACATCAGAGCGAGCTGACCACCTGCCGAACGGCCTACAAGAACAATTCTTGTGCTGTCGATTCCGAGGCGGTTCGCGTTGGTCTTGAGAAAATCAATCGCATCATCGATGTCTTCCGTCTGAGACGGATACCGGTGCATTGGTGCGAATCGATAGCTCGTCGAAGCGACCACGTATCCGCGCGCCGCCAGGTAGCTGTTCAGTGCCGGAAGGTCCGAGCGCGTACCGCCCGACCACGAACCGCCGTGAATGATTACCACGAGTGGCTCGGGGGCGCGCTGGCCCGAGCGGCGATAGAGATCGAGGTCGAGTCGGTTGCCATCCTTTTGCGCATAAGTCATCGTGCGCTGTCCGACGTCTGGAGCGACATGTTTCCTGAACAGCGCCCTCATCTTGAATGGCGACCGATGCGGCGGTGCGCCTGGCGATGGCGCCAGCTGCACTGAGCCAATCGCTAAGCGGGTCTGCTCGGCAACAGACCGCGCCCGCAGGGCAGGCGACAACGCGAAAATTGCGGCTGTAACGCCAAGGGCCACAGCGACTATTCCCAGTCGCGTTCTTCTCCACCCGGGAAGCAAAACGAGAAGCGCCACCGGGGCGAGATAGTGGCCTCTCTCGGTCAGGACGACTGATGCTATCCAAAGCGTGTTCGTCGGTGCGCGAAATACGGCAAGCAGTGACGCTAAAAAAACAACAATAGCGAAACCCAGTCTGAGACTATTCGTTCTCATCCTCGGCCAGCTTGCCATTGAGTCGAAGATTCCACACGACGGGAATCTCCGGGTCGAGTGAATCGCGTACTGAGCAGTACTTGTTCACTGAAAGGTCGATGGCGCGCTCGGCATGGCTTCGCTCGATGCCTTCGCCCGTCATCGAAACGTTGAGCGTGATGTGCCTGAATCGCCGTGGAATTGAATCCACGCGTTCGCCGAGTACCTCTACGTTGTAGTGCTCGAGCGGTGTGCGGCGTTTGGCGAGAATGTCGACGATGTCGACCGAGACGCACGATGCCAGCGCAATCAGGAGTGCATCGGGTGGAGTGGGTCCGGAGACTCCATCACCGTCGAGCCGCACCTGCGGACGCCCCTCCCGTCCGGCGTCGAAGGTGTGTTCCCCTTTCCAGTCGAGGAGGATTCGCGATGGAGTACTCAAGCCGGCGCGCCTTTCTCGATAGGCGCACGTACCGAATTCCCCCATTCAGTCCAGCTACCGTCGTAATTCCGCACCTTGTCGTAGCCAAGCAGGTGGGTGAGCACGAACCAGGTGTGGGACGAGCGTTCCCCGATGCGGCAGTATGCAACGACGTCATCGCCCGGCTTCAGCCCCTGCTCGGTTTCATAAATCGCGCGCAGCTCGTCTGCGTTCTTGAAGGTGCCGTCGGAGTTTGCAGCGCGGGCCCATGGAACGCTGCGGGCGCCCTTGATGTGTCCGCCGCGAAGCGTTCCTTCCTGGGGGTAATCGGGCATATGGGTTTTCACGCCGCTGAATTCATCGGGTGATCTGACGTCGACCAACGGCTTGCCCGCATCGGCGTGCTCGCGTACCTGATGGAAGAAGGCGCGAATTCGATCGTCGTCTCTGTCTTTAGCCATGTAAGAGGAGGCCGGGAACGTGGGCACGTCCGTCGTCATCTCACGCCCTTCCTGTTCCCACTTGATGCGTCCGCCGTCGAGCAGTTTCGCGTTGGTGAAGCCAAAGAGCTGAAACACCCAATAAGCATAGGCTGCCCACCAGTTGTTCTTGTCGCCGTAGAAGACGACAGTGGTGGTGTCGTCGATGCCCTTCGAGCGCAGCAGTTTCTCGAACTGTTCACGGGAGATGTAGTCGCGCTGGACCGGGTCGTTCAGGTCTTCGTGCCAGTCGATTTTCTGGGCGCCGGGGATGTGCCCGGTTTCGAAAAGGAGGACATCCTCATCACTTTCGAGGATGCGAAGGTCGGCATCATCGAGGTGCTGGGCCAGCCACTCGGTGCTGACCAGCGAATCCGGGTGGGAATAGCCCTTTTCGGCTATAAGGGGATCAATCATGGCTTTGAATCTATCATTATTCGGGCATGAGTCAGCAGAAGGATTGCGTCCTCGCGACCGCCATGGTCGAGTGAGCTTGCCGCCGATCGGCCAGCCATACATGGAGCCGTATTTGCGCCATGTGCTAGTGTGCACGGGCGGATTCTGCTCTCCGGATCGTCGTGGCCGCGCGCTGTATTCACTGCTCGCGTCGCTGCTTCAGCGCGAAGGGCTTCTCTTCGGGCCGAATCGCGTGAAGCGCGGAGAGACGCCATGCCTTGGCGTTTGTGCGGGAGGTCCCATCGTGGTGGTATACCCTGAAGGCGTCTGGTACTCGAAGGTGACGCCCGAGCTTCTCGATCGAATCGTCGTTGAACATTTGCGTGATGGCCAGGTGGTGATCGATGCGGTCTTTTACAAAATGCCGGGATCCTGACGCGCACGTGATGTGAAGCGGGCATGCAGCGACAAGGGAGACAGGTAGCGGGTCGAGGGCACTGCGTGATCAGCCGTGCCTTCCTTTGTGGTAGCAGCGGATTTTAATTGAGGGGTGATGCCAATCCCCTACAATCCGCGCCGGCTGGCCCTGGGCGCGGCAAGGAAATTCATATTCGATGGGCGCGATCCGGAAACCATGCTGGAGCGCATCTCGGGTATCGACAGGAACGGCAACATACTGCCTCCTTCCAACATTCCTGAGGACCTAATGTCCCGCCCTCGCGACCGTATCCTCCAGAATCTCGACGAGATGTACAGCGAAGCCTTCGAGCGTGCCAAGGAATCCGGTGACAGCTCGCAGATGGCCTCGCTCGACTTTGCATACAGGCGCGAGCAGCTGTACTTCGAGGTGCTGCTCGACGTTCGTGACGCTTTGGAGCGCCGCTGAACCTTTATCTACTCCGTAAGCCACGCAGACCGATCGTGAGAGCGCCCCGATGAGTCAGACCGCGCTCTTTATCGCGTTCAATGTCGGGGTCCTCGCCGTTCTTGCGATCGACCTCGGGATATTCAACCGAAAAGCCCACGCACCTTCCTTCCGGGAAGCCGCAGCCTGGAGCTCGGTCTGGATATCCCTGTCCCTTGGTTTCGCAGGGGTCGTCTACCTGCAGATGGGAACGCAGCCAGCGCTGGAGTTCCTGACCGGATACCTGATCGAGTACTCGCTGTCGATCGACAACATCTTCGTAATCCTGCTCATCTTTTCGTACTTCAGGATTCCGGATAAGTACCAGCATCGCGTGCTGTTCTGGGGAATTCTCGGGGCGCTTGTAATGCGTGGGGCGATGATAGCGGCGGGAGCCTTTCTCATCGAGCGGTTTCACTGGATCATCTACGTCTTCGGCGCGTTCCTCGTTTTCACGGGCATCAGGATGGCGATGCACGACGAGGGTGATATCGAGCCGGAGGCGAATCCGATTCTGAAACTGGTCAGGCGGCTCGTGCCGGTGACTCATGATTACCGGGGCCAGCACTTTTTCGTACGTGAGTCACCAAAGGCGGGAATGCCTGCGATGCTCATGGCAACGCCGCTTTTCATCGTCCTCGTTCTCGTCGAGACGACGGACCTGATCTTTGCGGTCGATTCGATTCCCGCGATTTTCGCAGTGACGCGGGATCCGTTCATCGTGTATACCTCGAACGTCTGCGCGATCCTGGGCCTCCGGTCGCTCTACTTCATGCTCGCAGGCGTGATCCACAAGTTCCATTACCTGAAACTTGGCTTGGCAGTGGTTCTGACGTTTGTCGGGGTGAAGATGCTTCTCGGTAGCGTGTACCACATTCCGATTCACATCTCACTGCTCGTGATTGCCGCGGTGCTCGTGTCGGCCGTCGTGGCGTCAGTCGTTTTCCCGAAGGATCCCGCGTAAGAGAACTGCCGGGCGATGATCCGCCGGGCACGCTCGCGGCCGCTATTGATTCCCGGAAGCCTGCAGCATCAGCAGCAAGGCTGCAGTTTGTTCGGCCGTCATACCTTTCAACGCTCCGCCTTTCTGGAGCATCTCGTACATCGCCGCGGCGGATTGTGCGCCTGATGCGGCGCCATTTGCGTTCGCCGTCATCATTTGTTGAATGACTGCTGCGGCAGCAGCATTCGACATCCCGTTCAGTGCGCCCTGCTTGCGCAACATTGCCTCTACGGTAGCAATGTTCCCGGTGCCTCCGCCGGTTGCGGCCCTGAGCGCGCCAGCCAGCCCCGAGTTCGCGCATGGCCCCTGACCGCTCAAAGCGCTCGCAACCGCGGCCCCGGGAACCACCGAGCACCCGACGTTCATGGCTGCCGCTTGAACGGTCTTGTTGTTTGCGACCGATTGGACAGTCTTGTTGTTGGCCACAGCCTTGGCCTTGTTGACGATCCCTCCGAACCGGCTTTTCTTCTTAGGCGCAGCTGAATCAGCCGCCAACGCCGAATCCGCCTTGATGGAATCCGTTCTCGCGGAATCAGCTTTTGCGACAGCGGCTTTGATCGAGTCCGCTTTAGCCGCGGCTGCCTTCGCAGACGATGTGGTTTTCTTTGCAGTGTTTTGCGCGGCGGCAGGAACTGCGATGACGAGCAGCGCGATGCAAGATGCGAGGTGCCTGTACGACATGGAACGCCCCCATGGGAACAAGCCTGTCAGAAACGGCAGGGTTTACGATCGAACGTTTAGTAACATTACCGCTTTGGAAAATCTTCGCTAGCCCCCACTGGATACGGCGGAAACGTCTGGAAATACGAAGGTTCATATCCTATCTTTGCGACGTTCATCCCCCCTTAGCCTCCCGCCCCAAGCAGCGAGAAGGAGAGTCACCATGCGCGTCAGTTTCCGCCGCACTTCCCGGTACGTCGCAATCGCCGCGATGCCCCTCATGTTCATGGCTGCCCGGCCAGTCGCCGACGGCATGAGCTACGAGTTCACGATGAAAACGACAGGCAAGTCGACCGGCAACAAGGAGGTCATCACGATGCGTGGCCGCGGTACATATGCGGGCGACGACGCAAAGATCGAGATCCTCGAGGCGGCGAGCAGCGGGGGTGGTATGGAAGCGTGGGGCGGTAAGGGCACTTACTTCATCGTCAAGGACGGCGGCAAGGAAATGCTCCTCGTCAATCCCACGGAAAAGACGTACATGAAGTGGGACATGATGGCGATGATGTCGGGAGCGGGGAAAATGATGAATGCAGTCGGCGGCCTCGTGAAGATGCAGATGTCGGACATCAAGATCGAAACGCAGGTGCTAGGCGCTGGCCCGTCCCTTCAGGGATACGCGACGCGCCACTACCGTATGATACAGAACTACTCGGTGAGCGCCTCGATGTTCGGCCGCACCAGCAAGACCCGCAGTGAGACAACGACTGACTATTACATCGCGCCGGCGCTCAAGATCTCCAACCCGTTCGTACAAAACGACCAGGCGGCGGCGATGATGGGACAGTTCGACATGTTCAACAACCCCGACTATAAGAGCCAGATGGCTGCGGCGAACGCGAAGATGCCGAAATCGGGGGTTCCGCTCCGCGCTGAAACCAAAATGGTTTCGACAGACGACAAGGGAAAACAGGAGACGACCACCAGCATCATGGAGATGACCAACTTCAAGTCCGCCAACTTCCCGGCATCGGCGTTTGCGGTTCCATCGGATTACAAAATGGTGGAAATGCCGAACCTCGCAGCGGGCGCCGCTGGCGTCGACGGAGCGAAGGGGGTCAAGGCGAATGGCCCCGTCCTGAACGCCGACTCGGTCGCGAACGCAGCGAAGCAGGGCGCAGCCGAGGGGGTCAAGGAGTCCATCAAGGCGGGCGCCAAAGATGCCGCAACAAAGAAGCTCAAGGGGATTTTCGGCGGGAAGAAAGACTAGTTCTTTCCCAACTTCGTAAAGCGGGGCGGCCAGATGGCCGCCCCGCTTTGCTTTGCCCATGGGCTTCATTGGCTTATTGTCCATCTGGCGTCACTGCCTTCACATTCACGAGGATGATCACGTGTCAGCTTTCGCACGCCTGGTCCCGCTCCTGCTGATTATCATCAGCGGGTTCGCGCTTTATCAGCTGTTCGTTGCGATGCTTTTTGCATCGCGACAGCAATGGGGCTTCGCCGCACTTTACATCCTGATGGCTCTGGCCGGGGCAGCGCTGGCGCGCATGCTCTGGATCAATAAGAAACGCCTCTCCTCCTCACCGGATTGACCGGGGTGACCCCACCTGTCAGGGCGCAGGATGCAGAGAGGGTAAGGTCCCTTGCTCGCCTCCTCGACTCGGCAATCCGGGTACCGGGTACCAACATCCGCTTCGGACTCGACTCTGTCCTCGGCCTGATCCCGGGGCTTGGCGACGTCTCCGGGGCTGCGCTTTCCGGTTATATCGTGATTTCCGCAGCCAGGCTGGGCATTCCCAAGGCAGTGCTTGGCCGAATGTTGTTGAACCTTGGCGTCGATACCGTCGTAGGGACAATACCATTGCTGGGCGACCTCTTCGATGTCGGGTTCAAGGCGAACGTGCGTAATGCGGCGTTGCTCGAACAACACGTCGGAGGGCCAGTCACGGCTCGCAAGTCGAGCAGGTGGGTGATAGCGGCAGCGTTGGCAGGGATTGTTCTGCTGGCGCTCGGCGGTATTGCCCTCACGGTAATGGTCGTTCGCGGGCTCAACTGGCTCGCAACGGGCTGACAAGCTACCCATTATCGGAGACGTCGATGGCAAAGGAGATTCACCCGGCGGCAAAGGCGGGTATCAGCTTCGGGAGCGCCCTCGCAATCGCCATTTCGTGGAGCGTGAACCACTCGATCATGTGGGCGATCATCCACGGAATACTTTCGTGGCTCTACGTCATTTATTATGCAGTTACCCGGTAGCCGGAGGGGGCAATGACGGAAACAGGCGCATTGATAATGATGGCATTCGTTGTCACGGGGGCGGCGTACATCGTCCGCGTAATCACCAATGCAGTGCTTCGGCATAAAGAGATCGACGCGAGGAGTGAGGCACCAGCCGGGCTGGTCTCAGACGCGAGAATGGCTCGCCTCGAAGTTGCAGTAGAGTCGATCGCGCTCGAGGTGGAGCGCATCTCAGAAGGACAACGCTTCACGACGAAGCTATTGAACGACGCGGCGCAGCGGACTGCGCCACGGCTCGAGTGGCAGAAGAAACAGGACACGCCACACTAGCCTCAAACTCAACGAGACAAAGTGCCCTTTTCAAATTTCCAGCTCAACAAACATCTCATCAAAGGATTGAAGGAGATGGGCTTTCAGCGCCCGACTCCGATTCAGGCAGACGCAATACCGCCCGCGATGGACGGACGTGACCTTCTCGCATGCGCCTCGACCGGCAGCGGTAAGACGGCTGCTTTCCTGCTTCCAATACTGGACAAACTCATCGACCGGCCGCGTGGAACTACTCGCGGGCTCGTAATAACCCCAACACGCGAGCTCGCTGCGCAGATTGTTGAAGAGCTCGATGCGATAGCGGTGCACACCCCTGTCACTGCTGCGGCAGTCATTGGTGGAGTTGGCATGGGTCCGCAGGAGCATGCATTCCGGAGCGGAGTCGATGTCATCGTGGCGACGCCGGGACGACTTCTCGATCACATGAAATCGCCGTACGCAAAACTCGGCGGCGTCGAATATCTCGTGCTCGACGAAGCGGATCGCATGCTCGACATGGGATTCCTGCCCGACATCAAACGGATCATCAAAGCCATCCCGACAAAGCGGCAGACATTTTTCTTCAGTGCGACGATGCCGCCGCCGATTGCCCAGCTCGCGTCGCAGATGCTCAAGAATCCGGCGACGATTAATCTCGACCGCACATCGAAGCCCGCAACCGGAATTACGCAGGCGCTCTATCCGGTTCCTCAGGAGCTCAAGTCTGCTTTGTTCCTCGAGCTGCTTCGGCGCGGCGACATGGAAGAGGCTCTGGTCTTCACGCGCACCAAGCACCGCGCAAACAGGCTGGCTGACTTCCTCGCAAAGAATGGAATCGCGTCAGAGCGAATTCATGGCAACCGTTCGCAGAAGCAGCGGACTGAGGCACTCGCCGGATTCAAGACCGGGAAATATCGCGTACTTGTGGCGACCGACATCGCTGCGCGTGGAATCGACGTCGAGGAGCTTGGTCACGTTGTGAACTTCGATGTACCACCTGCTCCGGAGGATTACATCCATCGGGTGGGACGGACGGGCCGGGCCGAGATGACAGGCGAGGCGTTCACCTTCTATTCGCCTGAAGAGGAGGCAGATATCCGCGGCATCGAGCGCGCGATCTCGCGCAAGCTTCCGCGAGTGACTGTCGAGGGCTTTGACTATTCGGCGCGACCGCAGCAGAGATTCGAGGTTCCGCTGGCGGAGAGGATCGCCGAGATCAGGAAGAAGAAGGCGGAGGATCGCGCGCGCAGTGCGGCGAAGGCTGCGCGACGGGGTGGTGGCGGAGGAGGGCAGCAGTCCTCGGCAGGCGGTGGTGGTGGGGGTGGTCCCCGCGGCGACTCACCGTACAAGAAGTCGTCGGGGTCAGGTGGAAATCGCGGACGACGCGGCGGCTCACGGTCTGGCGGGTCTTCACCGCGATAGACCGCATTCCCAAGCTCACAACGGTTTTCTGCTTCAGCCGGGCGCCGACAGCCGGGCTTCCGGAAGCCGGAAGGTGTGGTTGTGCCTTCTCCTGGTCGGCGAGTGGAAACGAAACTCTAAACCACAGCTTCCAGCCTCCGGCAGCTAATGCTGTCGGCGACCGGCCACAGCGGAAACTATCGAGACAGTGAAGGTGCCTGCCTCGATCTTCGATCTTCCAAGAAACTATAAACTGATCGAGATGCCAATTCCGAGGACGCAGTAGGCGGCAGTTGTCGCTACACCTCGCCTGTAACCGTTGAATTGCGACATCCCGACCATTACCGATTGATCAGTCACACGACACTGCGTGATTCGATCGACGGACCTCGTCTGTCAGGATGCGCGCAGGTGAGTCGATTCAGTCCATTCGTGCAAGCTCACCGCTGACAAAAGCCTCAACTACCTCGCTGCCTGCGTTACGCAGTCATGCGACGGGCCTCGCGGCATTTTACGAAGGAGACTTCGCGCGCTCAGCATCGCTGTACGAGAACGCGATCCGCCTTGATTCCACATTCGCCGACGCATACGTCAGTCTGTCGGTCGCGCTCAACGCGCTTGGTGCCAAGCCGGCGAGACAAATCGAAGCTCTGATAAAGGCGTACGAATTTCGCGATCGACTCGTCGAGGCTGAACGCTTTGGGGTCGAGGCAAACTATCTCTTCCATGTAAAAGGTGACCGTCAAGCCGCTATCGACGCATTCCGCAATTACACCAAGCTCGATCGTCGCAACGCATACTGGGCCGGCCTTGCCTCCCTGCTCATTCAGTCGAAGCAATACACTGAGGCCGAGCGGACATTGACAGAGGGGTTCGAGCATCAGACCACACCGGCAATGTTTACCATCTCGCCCGCGCGAGGTTCGGTCAGGGAAGAACAGCAGATGCAGACAGAGCACTCGTGGAAGGCGCCCGTCGATTTCCCGCGAACCCGATATTCGCACGGGCACAGATAGAGTTTGCCGCCGGCACGGGCAACTACGCACTCGCCGACTCTCTCGCTCATTCCTTTGTAGCCGGCAATCCGTCGACTCCATTGGTGCATCAGGCACTGGTCGACGCTGCGCTTGAAAGAACACCGGAAGTGCTGGACCATCTTCACGCGCTTCGGCAGTCGCAGCTTTCCAGTGGATCCGTGCCCGGAAGTTTCCTCACACTGCTGATGATGGCGCGACTAAGGCTTCACGGAGCAGGGGACACGACTGCGGCTGTCAATGAAATAGAATCCGCGTTGCGTAGGCGGGAGTTTAGTGCCATCGATCTGCGCGAGCGTCCCTACGCTGTACTCGCGCACTTTTTCGTCGAAGCCGGTCGGTACGCGCGAGGTCGCGAATGGGCCAGCGCGACTCCGCCCTCGCAGTTTCCAGGCGTTATACGGCGACACCGGCCATGAAGCGCTTCGAGGCAGATGCCTTCTACCTTCGAACCGCGCGCAACCTTCAGTAGGCTGCGGTCTCCCTGTACGCCCGCTTGAAATCTTCGACCTGCGGCAGAATTGCATCCTCGAGCTGAGGCGCGTAGCCGACAAACGTATCGGACGAGGCAACCCGTTGAACCGGTGCATCGAGCCAGGCGAAACAATCGTTAGCGATCGATGCGGAAATCTCGGAGCCATAACCCCACGAGAGTGAATCCTCGTAAGCGACGATCACACGTGAGGTCTTCCTGACAGAAGCGTAAACCGTCTCACGATCCCACGGGCTCAAGGTTCTCAGGTCGATCACTTCGACGTCGATGCCTTCTTCCGCAACAGCGTTCGCGGCAGTGACTGCCCGCTGAAGAGTTGCTCCATACGTCACGACGGTGACATCGGCTCCCTCACGAACAATCTTCGCCTTCCCGAACGGAATCATGAAGTTCGGGCCTGGATTCGCGCTTTTGTTGTAGGTCTGCCGGTAGAGGTGCTTGTGCTCGAGAAAAATTACCGGGTCGTCGCAGCGGATCGCCGTGCGAAGCAGCCCGTTTGCGTCGAGCGCCGTCGCGGGGCAGACGACGCGGAGACCCGGGCAATGCGTGAACAGCGAAGCGCCCGTCTGGGAGTGATAAATCGCGCCGCGGATATATCCGCCGTAGGTGGTACGCACGACGATCGAAGAGGAGAAGTTGTTGTTCGATCTCCATCGCATCGTCGCGAGCTCGTCACGCAGCTGCATGTAAGCGGTCCAGATGTAGTCGAAAAACTGAATCTCGACGACAGGTTTGAAGCCGCGAAGTGCCAGACCGATGGCACGACCGACGATGTTCGCTTCAGCAAGCGGCGAATTGTAGACACGTGCGCTTCCGAATTCCTTCTGCAATCCCCACGTAACCTTGAACACGCCACCCTTGCCCTTGACCTTGTCGAGATGCTCCTCGCGCGAGACGTCGGCCACATCTTCGCCGAACATCAGGATCTTCGGGTCACGCCGCATCTCATCCTTCATGCACGAGTTCAACAGATCCACCATCGTGGTGGGATCGCCAGTGAACTTGGGATCGTCCTCGGTATCGAACTGCTCGGACGTTGGATCTACGTCTGGTGAATAGACAGCATAGTAGACGGAATCGGCGGCGGGCTGCGGCTGCGCGAGCGCGTCGTCAGTCGCCGCCAGAACAACCGCGTCGACCTCGTCCTGAATGCGCTTTATCTCATCCTCGGTAGCATGCCCTTCAGCGACCAGCCACTGCGGAAACACTGTGATCGGATCCCTGGCGGCATCCGCCTCCCGCTCCGCCGGAGGGCGGTACATAGTCTCGTCGTCGGACAGGGAATGAGAATAAGGACGAATTACCTTCGCATGCACGAGCGCCGGGCCCTTTCGCTCCCGTGCATACTGCACAGCGCGTGTCATCGCATCGTATGACGCAATGAGGTCGCACCCGTCGACTTCCTCGATGTAGAAGTTCGGGAATGACCTGACGAGCTTCGATATCGAACCGCCCGCCGTGTTCACCTCGACCGGAACCGAGATCGCATAGCCGTTGTCTTCAACGAGATACACAACCGGAAGCTTGAGATTGGAGGCAGTATTCAACGACTCCCAGAATTCGCCTTCACTCGTCGTGCCATCGCCGGTGGTAACCAGAACGACTTCGTCGTTCTTGAATCCCTCAACTATGTCCAGCTGCTTCGCGCGCAGCGTCGCCTCGGCCGAACCGACGGCCTGCAGAAACTGTGTGCCCGTTGGCGACGAAACCGACACAATGTTGTAGTCCTTGTGCCCCCAATGGCTCGGCATCTGGCGGCCGCCGGAAGCAGGATCAATCGCTGCTCCAACCGCCTCATACAACATCTCGGCCGGCGTCACTCCCAGCTCGAGGCAAAGAGCGCGATCCCTGTAGTACATGTAGAACCAGTCGTACGCCGGGCGAAGCACCATTCCCGCAGCTGTCAGGATCGCCTCATGCCCCGCGCCCGAAATCTGAAAGAAAATCTTGTTCTGGCGCTTAAGCTGGACCTCCTTGTCATCCAGCCTGCGCGACAGGAACATCGTGCGATATGCACCAATGAGAGCCTCGGCATTCAAGCCGGAGCTAGGGGCGGCGGGAGATTTTCTGTCAGGTCGGGTCGTGGTAGCCATCTGCTCTGCTTTTAGGGGAACCAGCTAATTATAGTAGTGACCGCAGGGCACCGGCTACACTTACGCTGGCTTGTTTCTTGTCGGAGAATTGGATAGGAGGAGTGAATAATGAAGCGTCTCAGCATCATCAGACCGGTCTTTGCAGCCTTTTGTGCGGCGATAACCATTGCCTGCGCCAGCAACTCGGTTGCAACCGACACCGACTCAGCAAACACGGCACCCGGCAATAACACGGGCGCAAACCCCGCGCCTGCCACCGGCACGGGACAATCGCAGTCTCAGAAAGCAGATTGGGCAGCGATCGAGAAGATCGAGGCTGAAGCAAAGGCGCTGGCCATCACTACGGGTTGCGCCACATCCGGAGAATGCCGCGCCGCACCGGTAGGATCCCGCGCGTGCGGAGGGCCGCGTTATTACCTGCCTTATTGCGCGAAGAGCACAGACTCAGTGGCCCTCTACCGGAAACTCGACGCAGTCGCAAAAGCCGAACAGGCCTACAATGCGAAGTATCAGATGGCGTCGACGTGCGAATTCAGGATGCCACCGGAGGTGGGTGTGTCCGCCGGAGCCTGCAAGGCGCAATAGCTGGACTCAATCAGTAATCAACGGGGCGCAGGTAGGTTTCACCAATGGCGCTGTGACTAACCATTGCGACTGTTGGAAGCTTGCGCTTCCAATGGGTGCCTGAAAGTCTCTTGTATACAAGGGCGACTTCGTCGGCTGTGAAGCCGTGGGCTTCCACGTCTGACGTGGAATATCCATTGACGAGCCAGTTGAGGATGGCGTCTGCGCGAGCATAGCTCAGCCCGAAGTCGCCCTCGTCTGTCTGACCCTCGATGAGATCGGCTGACGCGGGCTTGCCTACGATTTCTTCGGGGACTTCAAGGTGCCTCGCGAGAGCCCACACCTGCGTCTTGAACAAATCTCCGAGCGGATTGATCGGCGGCGAGTCATCGGCGTGCCAGGTGAAGTAGCCGAGCAGCCGCTCGGTCTTGTTGCCCGTGCCCAGTGGTAACGCGCCATATCGGGCTGACTGATCGAAGAGCGCTATCATGCGCGTTCGCGCCATGACATTGCCGCGCCTTGCAGGATCAGCTTCGGGCTCGTGTGCGAGATACCCGTCAACCGCGCCACTGATGTCAATCGTTCGCGCGTTTATTCCGAGCTTGTCAATCACGAGCTGAGCGTGCGCCAGTGAGTCGGGGCTTGAAGTCCGATACGGCATCCTGATACCTGTGACATTCTCGGGTCCGAGTGCCCTCGCAGCCAGAAATGCGGTCACTGCCGAGTCGACGCCGCCGGAGATGCCTATGACGCCGCGTGAAAATCCGCGAAGGCGCAGCTCTTCCTTTAGAAAAGACGTGAGCCAGTTTGCGGTGAGCTCGGGATCAATCTCAATTGACGGCGGTCCCATCACTGATGCTGGCGCCGCTACCACCTGCACGTCAGTCGCCTTGACCTTCGAGACCTGTGTTTTCCGCGGGGAGGCCGACGTATTGGAGCCGGAGGAGATCCCCGTCGGTGATGCGCCATTAGCTGATGCCGGGTCGAACACAAGCGGTAACGACTCGTTCACCTGAATTCTGCCGATGGTCTTCACAATGTGTGGCAGCATCGTCTGGAGATCGGTGAGCAAGGGCAACTCGACCCTCGCGCGCGTGAGCTCGGTTGTGTCGAGGGTGACAGTAGCGATCGCCTCATCCCAGAGCGGCGCGCGGAGCTTGATATCCCCTCGCGGCCCTGCGACTACTGACCCCCCTGACAACGTCTTCCCGCCCTCGATTCCAACGAGCTGCACCAGGGAAACAAAAACACCGTGCTCAGATGCGATATCCCGCGCGAGCCGCTCCCACCGTTCGAGGCTCGCCGGTCCCTCGTGTTCATCCGAGCGTGGAAATATCCCGCGCGCAGGCGAAGCTGACGCGACGAAAATCACCTGCGCGCCATCCAGCGCCGCAACTGTCCCCGACATGCTGTGCCACGCATCCTCGCAGATCAGCATCGCGGCTCTTCCCCAGCTCGTGTCGAACGCCCTGATCTCAAAGCCACGATCGACGAAGCGCTCTTCATCGAACAAGCCATAGGTGGGCAGGAACACCTTGCGATGAACATGACGAATGATTGGCGCTTCACCGCCAAGCGTCACGTATATCGCGCTATTATAGATGGAGTTGTTCCAGATCTCGTAGAAACCGAGTCCAACATCCATCGGCTCGAGCGATGGAACAGCGAGACGGTATTGGGCGTCGAGGTCGCGGGCGAGAGTCCCGGCCGTGACAGCATGATCGCGGACCCCACCCTCGAGGAAATAGCCGCTGACGGCACTCTCGGGCAGGAACGCGACGTGGGGTCGGGGGTCCAAACCATCGAGCTGTGCGAAGATTCCGCCCAGCCTGGCAAGATTGCCGGAGTAGTCGCCCTTTCGCGGCTTGAATTGTACGATTGCATGGTGCACGGATTGATGCATTACATGGAAGTTGCCACCCGCCTCGGTCGCGGGCAACGTTTTGTGGCGTCCCTTCTTGTCGGTCTCCTGATCGCGGCGGGTCCTGCCGCCGCGCAAAAGCGGGAGCCCTGGCAAATAGTTCCTCAACCTCAATCGTCGCAGATCCTCGCACGAGACGGGTCGCTGATTGGGGAAATAGGAACGCAGATTCGAACGAGCGTCCCGCTGAGCTCGCTTCCCAAGTACGTGGCGCAGGCGTTTATCGCGGTTGAGGATCAACGTTTCTATCAGCACGATGGCGTCGACATGGTTGGAATTGCCGGCGCCATCAAGGACAACATCCTAGGCGACCGGCGCGGGGCGAGCACGATCACACAGCTTCTCGTCGGCAACATGCACCCCGACATCATCGACCGGAGCGACCGCACCCTCGGCAGAAAACTTCGCGAGCAGGCCGCTGCACGGGAAATGGAGAAGCGCTACTCCAAAGCGCAGATACTCGAGGCTTTTCTGAATCAGATAAGCTTCGGTCATGGTTGGTACGGGATCGAATCCGCGGCGCGACACTACTTCGGCAAGAGCGCAGCGAGTCTTTCGCTTGCTGAGGCTGCAACACTTGCAGCTATGCCGAAGGGGCCGGAGTTGTATGAGCCCGTGAAATATCCAGCGCGTGTACGTGAGCGTCGCAATACGGTTTTGGCGCTGATGGCGCAGCAAGGTTACATCACTCCCGCGCAGTCCCGATCCGCGCAACGAGTCGCACTTGTTACCGCTCCGAACTACGGAATGGCTGCGGCCGCGCCCTATTTCGTCGACGTAGTGAGGATTCAGGCGCAGCGGGCGGGAATCCCTGTGAATCAGGGCGGTTACCGGATTCACACCGCGCTCGACCCGGCGCTTCAGACCTCCGCTGTCATCGCACTGACAGAAGGGCTTGCCGAGGTGGAGGCGAGAGAGGGTTACGGTCATCCCACCACGGTGGGAAGAGGGAGAGAATCGGAATACCTGCAGGGACTCGTTGTCGCGATGGACCCGTCCACTGGCGATGTGCGCGCCCTGGTGGGCGGACGCAACTATGCGGAATCGCAGTTCGATCGTGCGATCGATGGCAAGCGTCAGCCCGGGTCGTCATTCAAGCCTTTCGTCTACGCCGCAGCTATTTCGGACAGCATACCACCCAATGCGATGATGGGTGACACGGCGATCGCGATCCCGATGTCGAACGGGACCGTGTATCGGCCCGATAACTCGGACCATGAATATCTCGGCGCGATAACACTTCGCGAAGCGCTCGCGCGATCGCGGAACGTCGTTGCGGTTCAGCTCGCGGTTCAACTGGGGATGGACTCTGTCATTGCGACAGCGCGCCGCATGGGAATCGAAGCTCCGATTGCGCCGTATCCTTCGAGTGCGATCGGCGCATCGGTGGTTCAACCGCTCGACATGATCGCATCGTATACGACGTTTGCGAATCTCGGAACGCCGGTCGAGCCGCGGTTCATTCATCGCATCGATGACCGGTCAGGCAGGACTGTGTACACTGCCCCAATGCGCGTGCTGCCACCCGCGCTGGATCCGCGCGCATCATTCGTCGTCAGGGATATGATGCGCGACGTTGTTGAGCGTGGCACGGCGTCATCGATCCGGCGTTTCCTCCCAGCGAGCGTTCCGGTCGCCGGGAAAACGGGGACGACCAACGACAATACCGATGTATGGTTCATCGGACTGACTCCCGACATCGTAGCCGGAGTCTGGCTTGGATTCGACAGGCCGAAGACCATTGCGTCGGGAGCGGCGGGCGGATCGCTCGCTGCTCCGGTTTGGGGGAAAATGCTTGCGCGCTACTATGCGAGCAGCTCGGGGCGGTCGTCGCTCGAGCGTTCCGAAGTGAGGTGGACACCGCCTTTGGGTGTCATCAGTGGTGAGCTCGATAGAGTCACCGGATTGCTGGCAACCCCGGCAACCCCGGCAAATCGCCGCTACACTGAATACTTCGTTGAGGGCACCGAGCCCGAACCCCTCCGTGCCGACCCATGGAAACTCTTTCAGTGGGGACCAATCGGGTTCTAGGAGGATCGAGCCATCGCAGTCCGGCTCGGCTTCCTTCCGCGTAACTGACTGAGCTCCGCGGACAGGCAAACGAGCTTGCCCTGACCCCTCCGGCAACTTTTGTTTGTCGGAGGGGTTTTCACCAGTCTAGATTTGAAGATCCGCGGTGGCCGCTTGCCGCGCTCACCCGCACTAACCCACAAAAACACAACATGAAACTCTCACGTCTTGCTTTGATTGGCGCCGTGTCAGCAGCCGCTGCAGCTTCTCCGCTTTCGGCGCAGTCCGTCGATGGGGACCGCGCAGGAATTGCGCGCAAAAACCTCATCTCGTCGAACCCGATCGGACTGCTCTTCGAGTGGTATCAGGCGGAGTTCGAGCACGCGCTCTCGCCGACTGTCTCGGTTGCAGTCGCGGGAACCAGTTTCGATTTTTTCGATGACGAGAATGTCGCGTCCGTCGATGCGATCGTCAGATACTATCCAAGTGCGCGCGCTATTCGGGGCTTCTCGATTGGCGCATCGGGCGGATTCGTCGGAGTCGAGGAAGATTTCTGCGACGGATTCTCATGCACCCGCGATGACTACACTGCCTTCACAATTGGTGTCAGAGGTGACTACGTCTGGCTGCTTGGACGCGACCAGAATCTTGCTGTCGCAGCTGGCATTGGCGCCAAGCGGCTCCTCGCGGACAGAGTCGACGGTATTGAAGGCCTACCGGTGGCAAGGCTGTCCATCGGATATGCGTTCTAAGGTCGGAAAGAACCAAACCTGATAGCTCTTAGCGCTTAGCAACACTAGCTCGTCAGCTATTAGCGGGGGCGATACTCACGACTTGCGCGAGCATCGGGTTCTTTCGCTAAGAGCTAGCTGCTAGTGTTGCTAACCGCTAACCGCAGGCGAAGCCTGTGCCGTTTACCATCTAGGCGGTCACTTCTTCCAACTGGGCGTCGAGCGATTCGACTTCATCCACCGCGGGCGGCTTTACGAGTGCGATCTCGAGTACCTGCTCGAGTGTTTCCACCGGATGGAATGTCAGCACGTCGCGGACTTCATCCGGAACGTCCTCGATGTCGCCTTCGTTCGCTTTCGGGAGAATGATGTGTTTGATGCCGGCGCGGTGAGCGCCTAACACCTTCTCCTTCAATCCGCCGATTGGCAACGCTCTGCCACGCAGAGTGATCTCGCCAGTCATGGCGACATCGCGTCGAACCGCGCGGTCAGACATCTCCGACACGAGAGCAGTCGCGATTGCGAGACCCGCGGACGGGCCATCCTTCGGGATCGCACCAGCCGGAACGTGAATGTGCGCTTCGATTGCACCTAGCCGATCCTTCGGGATCCCCAGCTTGGCGGCGTTGTTTGTCGCATATGTGAATGCCGCGCGCGCCGACTCCTTCATCACATCGCCGAGCTGGCCAGTGAGAATGAGAGATACCGCGCCGCCAGGTCCAACCGCTTCGCTGTCTGCCTTGACCGTACCATAGAACCTGCGAATCGAAGCCTCTACGAACATTATGTCGCCGCCCATAGGCGTGTAGTACATGCCGGTTGCGATTCCAACTTCGTTCGATTCCTGCGCCTTTTCCGGATGAACCTTAGGCCGGCCAAGAAGCTCACGAACTTCTTCCTCGGTGATTTCCTGATCGACGAGCGGGCCGGTAACACCCATCGCAATCTTGCGCGCGACCTTTCGCGCCACAGCGCCGAGCTGACGCTCTAGCTGTCGCACACCGCTCTCACGCGTGTAATTCGATACCACGCTGGTCACGGCTTCATCCGTAAACTTGATCCCCTTGTCGCCGAGGCCTGATTCCTCGAGCTGGCGGGGTATGAGGTACTTCTTCGCAATCTCCGCTTTTTCCTTCTCGGTATAACCGGCAAAGTCTACTACTTCCATTCGGTCGAGCAGCGGTCCCGGAATGTTCTGAACAAAATTTCCGGTTGCGATGAACAACACTTCGCTCAGGTCGAATGGAATTCCGAGATAGTGATCTGTAAACGTGTCATTCTGCGCCGGATCGAGCACCTCGAGCAGCGCGCTCGATGGATCACCCTGGTAGGAAGTTCCCAGCTTGTCGACTTCGTCCAGCAGGAAGACAGGATTTTTCGTTCCAGCCTGCTTCATGCCCTGAATAATCCGCCCGGGCATCGCGCCAACGTAGGTACGACGGTGACCGCGAATGTCAGCCTCGTCACGCGCGCCCCCGAGGGCTACGCGCACGTACTCCCGCCCAAGCGCGCGAGCTATCGACTTTGCGATAGACGTCTTTCCCACCCCTGGCGGGCCGATGAAAATCAGGATCGGGCCCTTCGCCATTGCGCGGGCCTTTGCCTCCTTCTGGTCGGTGATGACGTGATCCTCGTCCTTTCCGACGAAGAGCGACGGAGTTGCATCGGCGCTCTCCTCCTTGAGAACCGACACCGGCAGCTCGCCCTCGCGTTCCACTTCCTGCGCCATCTGTTGCGCGCGGAGCTGGCGAACTGCGAGGAATTCGAGAACGCGATCCTTGACGTCAGTGAGGCCGTAGTGATCCTCATCGAGCACGACCGCTGCGTTGTTCAGGTCGAGCTGGTCATCAGACCGATCGTTCCATGGGAGCTCGGCAATCCACTCCAGATATGTCCTGATCACCTGAGCTTCCATTGATTCACGACCGGAGCGCTCCAGTCGACCAAGCTCGCGCTCGACTTCCGCGCGCGCTTCCTTCGACAATTCGAGCTTGCTCAGTTTATCCCGAAGCTCGGTCATCTCCTTGCTCTGGTCATCGTCGCCGAGCTCTTTCTGGATCGCCTTCATCTGCTCGCGGAGGTACATCTCGCGTTGACGTTCGCCAAGCTCTTCCTGAACCTGCGACTTGATGTCTTCCTGGGCTTCGAGCAGTCCTACCTGTCGCTGAACATGGACGAGCACGCGCTTGAGGCGCTCCTCGATGTTCAGCGTTTCGAGGAGGCCCTGCTTCTCAGGGACTGAAAGCTCGATGTACCCGGCAACGAGATCGGCGAACTTGCCCGGTTCGGTTACGGCGTCGAGAACCTGATGAACCACCTCTTCCGGCAGGCCGCGACGCTCGCCAAGCTCCGCCGCCCGTTCGCGCGTCTCTTTCTGGAGCGCGGTGAACGCCGGGTCGTTTTCGTCGACAGGGCTCATTTCCTCGGCAGGAACTATGACCGCGCTGAGGTAACCGTCAGTGGTGGAGTACTGAAGCGCTGTAGCGCGCTGCTCACCCTGGAGCAGCAACTGGACGCCTCCCAGGCCGCGCTGAATCTGTCCGATGCGCGCTATCACTCCCATCGAATAGAGTATTTCCGGCGCGGGCTCGTCAGTGTTGTCGCGTTGCGCGACGGCAAAGACAAGCCGGTCACCTTTGAGCGCGGCTTCGATTGCCCGGAGAGTTCCGGGTCTGCCGGCCGCGATGGGGGCGGTAAGGCCCGGAAAGATTACTGTTCCGCGCAGGGGCAGAACAGGTATAGTTTGACGCTGTGCCATGTTTTTACCTGAGAATTGAAACGACTACTTTTAGTACTACGTCTATTAGGTGTGACTGATATACTGCATCTTTTGCGCGAACGGATTTACGCCAGGGGGGCATGATTCGCAAACTCTGTCTGTCGGGATGACGCGGTAAGCATGCCATTACGACCTGACGACACACTCGGCGCGCACGTCGCGTCCGTTCTCGCCCCTCATTATGAGGTAGATGCAGAGATCGGGCGCGGGGGTATGGGAATTGTCTATTGTGCCAAAGACAAACGTCTCAAGCGCAACGTTGCGATCAAGCTGCTCCCCCCCGAGCTGGCTTTCCGGACGGACATCCGGTCTCGTTTTCTGCGTGAGGCTGAGACTGCTGCCCAGCTGAGCCACCCCAACATCGTTCCGATCTACAATGTAGAGGAGCGCGACAATCTCGTCTTTTTCATCATGGCGTTCATCGCCGGCGACAATCTCGCGACGAAACTCCAGAAGGAAGGGGCGATGGAGCCGGGCGAGGTCCGGAAAGTTTTGCGCGAGGTTGCTGACGCACTGGCGTATGCACATAAGCGCAATGTGGTGCACCGCGATATCAAGCCTGACAACATCCTCATCGACTCGGATACGGGCCGTGCGATGGTTACAGACTTCGGTATTGCTCGCGCGCTGACAGATACCGGCGATTCGCGATTGACGGCAACGGGCATGGCGATTGGAACGCCAGCGTACATGTCCCCTGAGCAATCAGCGGGCGAATCCGAGATCGACGGACGCAGCGACCTGTATTCGCTAGGTGTCGTTGGGTATCAGATCGCTTGTGGCGACCTGCCGTTCAACGCGCCGAATACACCGTCGATGCTCGTGAAGCACTTGTCGGAGATGCCGATGCCAGTCGAGCAGAAACAGCCCGACCTGCCGGCTGATCTGGCCCGCGCGATCATGATCATGCTCGAGAAGGATCCTGCGCATCGGTTCCCGGATGCACAGTCAGTCGTGGTAGCGCTCAGCAGTGGTGTGATGCCGACACTCCGCACGGCCCAGCAGCCCGCAGGGTCGCCAATGGGCCTCGCTGGGTTTTCGTCGATGCAGCAGTCGTCTCAACGAGGAACGGTTGCGGCGCGCAGTGGAGGTTTCCGCGCTGCGAACATGCCGTCTCCGGATGAGATCGACCGCTGGAATGCACCCCCTGTCAAGAAATTCAGGAAGAAGCTCGCGCCGTACCTCGCAGTCAACGCGATCCTGGTTCCGCTATCGATTTTTGGCGATGGCGGATTCCTTGTCGTTACGGCGTTCTGGTCGATCGGCATGGCGGTGAATTACTCGAAGCTCTGGCAGGAGGGGTACAACTGGCGAGATGTCTTCAGACAACCGCGCGACCGCCTCTTCTTCGATGTCGCCGCGGAGACGATCGACGATGCGCGTGCGCTGTTCGATGAGTCCAAGCGCGAGAAGGTCCGCGCGCGGGCCCGTGCTCGCGCATCCGGTGGGATGTTCGAAGACCGTCCGTCATCTAGCGCACTGGGCAGTGGCACGGGGGGTTCTGCAGGCCTGACGGGGCGCCGGATGGCGCGCTCGCCGCTTCCCGGTGAAGGCGCGCCCGCGCCGCTTCCCGCTGACGACTCGCCGTACGGCTCGGCGCTTCAGTCGGTGCGGATGGATCGCGACGAGATTCACCGGCAGGTGCAGGCAATGAGCAAAGATGAGCGCGAGCAGATTCCTGATGTCGCGCAATCTGCGGATGCGATATACAGAAAGGCGATGCAGGTCGGCACTACGTTGGCCGAGCTCGACCTGAGGGATGGCAGGGATACGCCGGAATCGATTGAGAAGGAGATCGGAAGGCTCGAGTCAGAGGCTAATCCGCTCGACTACCGCGCGAGCGAGGAGCGCGTGCGCCGCCTTGCGCATCTGAAGAGGCAGCGCCGAGTCGTATCGGACCTCGCCAAGAAACGGACAGAGGCCGAAACGAAGCTGGAGCATTGCCGCCAGCTGTTGCGCAGCATGCGTCTCGAGTTGCTGAGATATCGGTCTGCGGGCATGGCAGGTGCGTCCAATGGTCTTACCATGGTGACGCAGCAGGCTCAGGTGGTCGTGAAGGAGATGGGCTACCTGTCTGACGCCGCGGCCGAGGTCAACGCGTTGTAACGGCATTGCGTACTGCGTACTAACTGCGAACCGAGTACCAACTGCGCACCGGATACTCACTGCGCATCGAGAACCAGCCTCGCGGTATGCCCCAAACCATGATGACAATGAAGCTATTCATATTGGTACTCGCGGCTTTCGCCATGGCGTGCACCGACAGCGCAACGGTCGCCGCGCGTGATGCGATAGGCGAGCCGTCCACGCCGGTTGTCTCGGCAGAAGCGACCGTGCGCGCTGACTCGATACGGAAGGATTCAATCGAGAAAGCGCGGATCGTGCGCGTGCCTACGCCGGATACTCTTCGAGGTCTCTACATCAATCGCTGGGCGTCGCTCGGCCAGAAGATGAACCAGATGATCGAGGTGGCGAAGACGACAGAGGTCAACGCCTTCGTGATGGACGTCAAGGATGATCGCGGCTTCGTCCTGTACAAATCAAAGGTGGCTCTCGCGAATCAGATTGGCGCGGACACCAACAGCGTCATGACGCACAAGAAGCTGCGGGCAATTCTGGATACGATGGCCGCGCACGATATCTATCCGATAGCGCGAATCGTTGTGGTGAAGGATCCCCTGCTTGCAAATGCAAAGCGCGAGTGGGCAATCAAGCGCAAATCGGATCTGCAGCCGTGGCTCGACAAGAACGGGATGCCGTGGCTCGATGCGCATCATCGCGAGGTCTGGCAGTATGCAGTGGATCTCGCAACAGAAGCGTACGACCTTGGCTTCAGCGAGGTTCAGTTCGATTACGTTCGTTTTCCTGATGAGAAGCGACTGATCAGCGAATCGGTCTACCCGCTGGCCAACGGGCGTGTGCGTGCCCAGGTGATTCGCGATCAGCTCGCGTACGTGCGGAACGCTCTCAAGCCGCTCAATATGCCCGTTACAATCGACGTGTTCGGGTTAACTGCCACTGACACCACCGATATGGGTATCGGTCAGAAATGGGAGATGTTCGTCGACCAGGCAGACGTAGTGCTCCCTATGGTATATCCGTCGCATTTCGCGCCGGGTACCTACAAGATCGGAAATCCGAACGCAAACCCTTACGCGACAATCGATCGCGCGATGAAGGATGTGAAGTCACGGACATCGGGCGTTGCCAACGCCGCCAAGATCATTCCGTGGTACCAGGACTTCACTCTTGGTCCGCCGCGCTACGGTGTGGAACAGGTGCGCGCGCAAATGAAGGCGGGATACGACAACGGGTTCCACAGCTGGATACTGTGGAACCCGGGTAGTCGGTATACAATAGGCGCGTTGCGGCCTAAGTAACCGGCCAAGCGTTACGCGCGGGGTACGGTCGAGCGCATCCGCAGACGCCGTTCCTTCATCTGAGTGACATTCTTGTCGAAGGCGATCTGCTGATCGGCCGTGAGAAGCGCGCGAATATCCGCATTCTGCTTCTCCATCAGACCGGCCATCTTGGTGCGGGCGCCAGAGTTCTGACGTCCTTCGCCGGCGGACATAGTCTTGCCGCGCTCAGCGCGATACTTCGCCTGAATACTGTCGACAGCGAGCTTTTGCGAGGCAGTAAGCGTAATGCCTTCGAACAGCATCGCCTGACCCCGCATTCCCATGCCGCGCATACCGGGCTGGCCCTGGCCTGCGCCGGGCGATCCCTGTGCACTGGCAACCGAGGCACTTGCAACGAGCGCGAAGCTGGCAACTGCAATCTTGAACAAGCTCATTCCTTCTCCTGATTTGTATTGGCTGATGTCGTCCTGACAGCATCTAGTACGCACGGGTGCGCGAAACAGTTGAGTATGGCTCTTGTACTCATCTGTTTACACGAAAGTTCCCGGACATTTCATTTCCCGGAATCTCTAAAACGTTGCGTGACAACGACTTAGCCGACGCACCCTAGCGCCAAGAACAAAAAATGCTATTCTTACGCCCGACCGGCCGATCAAGTTTTACCGTTCGGCCGGTGGCTCTGCTTTTTTCCAACTATTATCCTGACGTCGAGCGCGATTGTGACTCTGCCCAGCTCCGCAGCCGGTATAACTCTTCCGCCGCCACCAGGTGCCGGCGAAACAATCACGTACCCGCTTGGATGGGTTCTCGATAATGCCTCCGGACCAATCAAGTATCGGTCAGCAACGGAGATAGCCCGCCTCAGCGATACGTCGGTGAAGGGAATGGAGTTTCTTCCCTACGCACACCGCCCCGCGCTCAAGCTCTCACTGACACAGAACGTCGACGGCATCTGGAACGAGTCGATGCTCACGGTCCCGAAACACGGGAACGAATTCGCCGGCATCGGTACGATCCCGGCGGTCCGCCGACTGCTAGAGTACGGATGGGATCGGGAGTCTCCTCCGATTGCACTCGCTCGACGCGCACTATTCCGCCTGCTCGCTGAGGATAATGATCCTTCATATCTCTACGAGCTCGCACCGAAGTCAAAGGATGAGGAATCGGTGCGTCGCGGCAGAGTGCAATTGCGCGAGGCCGCGGCCGCCGCGCTGGCACAGGCGGGGTACGAAAGTGATCCGCGTCTTAGAGGAGCGGCGCGCAGAATCATGGAGCGAACGCATCAATACCTTGCCTCACCGCTTGCAGAGAAGCCGTGGAAGCGGGTAGGCAATGTGCACGTGCTTGCGGCTGAAGTGACACCGCCGACGTTTCACATGCTGACGATGCTCGCGCACATGCCGATTTTCAGGAATGAAAACTTTACGGAGATGGAGCGCGTATACGAGTACATCGCGCAGCCGCACCCGCGCCAGGATTCAATTCAGATCGTCGGCAAGAAGATGATCGAGCAGCCGCACTTCATTCTTGGCGACAGGCTTCCGCACCGAAATGCAGTCGAAGCCGACATTCCGTTCGCTCTGATGTGGCTCGAGACGATGGGCCGACTCGGATTCCTTCGGCGCAATGACAACTGGATGAAGATGTTCGAGCGTTTTGAGGACGATCGCGATCGCTCGGGTGTGTGGCATCCGCATAAAGGCTCGAACATTCCGGCAACTACAAACCCGCGGGTGTGGCCCATGTTCCCGCTCGAGGATCTCTCCAGCAGCGGCACTGCAAAAGCGTCAGGTGCCGCCTGGTCCGACGTGACTTTCAGAATCGGACTGATCGGCAAGCTGCTCGGCCGCGAAGTCAAGATCATCTAGCAGGCGGTCGGCATGCTCCTGCGCGGTCGCGTTCCTGCCGGAGACCTGTATCCGGCAGGGGAAAGCGATGTGCATGCGCGATATATACGGCTCGCTTCCGGTATTCGCGTGCGTGTCGTCGAAGCTGGTTCTGCTTCCGCGCAGCCGATTGTCATCATACCGGGATGGGGCTGCACCGCGTGGCTTTATCGAGATGTGGTCCGAGGGCTGGCCCAGGCAGGATTTCGGGCGATCGTCGTCGAGCTCAAGGGGCAGGGCTTGTCCGACAAACCGACGGCGGCCGACGAGTACACGCTCGATGCCATGCGTGACAACCTCCTCGCTGTGCTCAATGCGCTTTCACTCCCTGTTGCCGGACTGATAGGGCATTCAATGGGAGCTGCGGTTGCCGTGCAGGCCGCGGTGATCGCGCCCGATCGCATTACATCAGTGGCACTCGCGGCCCCCGTGGGATTTGCCGGCGTCCCGGGCATGTCGATCTTCCGGGCTTTGACGCCGAGAGTCGCCGTGCCTCTCCTGCCGTATGTGGCGAGCCGGTTCGTCATCAAGATGATGCTCGAACTCGTCTACGGCGATCTCACTGCCCCAACCGGGCGCGACATAGATGAAATGCGGGCACCAACTCAGTTTCCGGAATACACGTGTGCCCTGCGACATCTGCTTCACCGGTTCGAGTGGGAATCTGCTTTTCCACGGCTCGCCGTTCCGCACCTGGTGATTGCTGGTGAAAAGGACCACTTGTCGCCGGCCGGCGACGCTCATCGTTATGCCGGGGATCGCCCCGCGTGCGTGATCAAAGGTGCGGGGCATGTCCTGTTCAGTGAGGCACCCGAAGCAGTGAACGCCGAGCTGTTGAGTTTTTTCAGGAGTCCGCACCGGCCGGGCTATATTTCAAGCTAGAATGAGCAAGACTCCCGCGCGTGGAGGATCGAGGCGCAAATCCTCTTCTACCCCGACGACAACACGAAAGAGTGCGGCACCGGCAAATCCGGAAGACGCGGAAGTAGCCGAACCCACTATCGCAATCGAAGCTCCTCAGGTCGACGGGGTCCTGCCCGGGTTTGAGGAGCTTGGGCTAATGCCCGAGTTGTTACGGGCGGTGAAGGACGCCGGGTACACCAGCCCGACGCCAATTCAGCAGCAGGCAATTCCGCCGGCGCTCAATGGCCGTGATCTGATCGGGCTTGCTCAGACTGGAACAGGCAAGACTGCGAGCTTCACGCTGCCGATCATTCAGCGGTTGCTTAGCGAAGGTCACGGTGATGTGAAGGCCAGCGCGCATCGTGTGCGAGTACTCGTCCTGACGCCAACGCGTGAGCTTTGCGTTCAGGTCGATGAAAGTTTTCGGAAATACGGCAGGCATACCGGGCTGAGGATCGCCGCGATCTTCGGCGGCGTCGGAGTCGAGCCGCAAACGAAAGACCTGCGTGAAGGGGTTGACGTGATCGTTGCGACGCCTGGCCGCCTGCTGGATCACATGGAGCGTCAGAATGTCGTCTTCGACGATCTCGAAGTTCTCGTGCTCGACGAGGCTGACCGGATGCTCGATATGGGATTTGCTCCGCAGCTGAATCGGATTGTCGCCGAGGTTCCGCGTTTCCGGCAGACGCTGTTGTTCAGCGCGACGATGCCTCCCGAAGTCGAAGCTCTCGCAAGGAAATACCTGCGCAAGCCGCTCGTGATTCAGGTCGGACGACGCTCCTCCGCTGCGAGCACAGTGACTCATGCGGTATATCCTGTTCCGCGCGACAAGAAAACCGATCTGCTGGCTCAGCTGCTGTTGGAGAAGGGCATGGATTCCGTGCTGATTTTTTCCCGTACGAAGCATGGTGCAGACAAGGTCGTGCGGCACCTGTCGTCACGCGGAATCAGCGCGACGGCGATGCACGCTGACAAGTCGCAGGGTGAGCGGACCCGCGCGCTCGAAGACTTCAAGAGCGGCAAGGTAAGAGTGCTCGTGGCGACGGATATCGCGCAGCGCGGGCTAGATGTCGAGGGAATCAGTCACGTGATCAACTACGACGTGCCGCAGCAGCCTGAGGATTACGTTCACCGCATCGGTCGCACGGGCCGCGCGGCATCGACGGGCGACGCCTACACCTTCATGGCGCCGGACGAGATAGCGATGGTCCGGTCGATCGAACGTATAATCGGCGAGCCCATACCACGGATATCCGTGCCGGGGTACGACTTTGGATCTGTTCTACCGGAAGCATTGCCGATAGCGGACTGATTTCGGATGTATTGCGGATTACGGGGAAGCGGACTGAGTCGATTGCGGACTGCGGACGTATTGCGGATTACGGGAAGCGGACTGAGCGGATTACGGGAAGCGGACTGAGCGGATTACGGGAAGCGGACTGAGCTGATTGCGGACTGCGGACGTATTGCGGAACACGGATTGAGCTCAGTCCGCCTTTCG
>JANPKW010000083.1:0-38691 GCA_031426255.1 Gemmatimonadaceae bacterium
GAAGTAAAGGGGGCGGCACTTGAAGACATGCACGAAGACCGAGAGAAAAATCCTCGCCCGGCAGGAAGCTCTTTTCGGCGATGCGTTCGAGCGACAGTCGCGAATGCTGCCGGTAGTCGGCGAGCAAAAAGACATCCGCTACTACCAGCAATTCGCGAAGAACGTTCTGAACGGTCCCGAGACCACCGGTATGGGATTCTGGTCGATCAACCCGTATGTGGGGTGCGCTTTCGGATGCGCCTACTGCTACGCGCGCTATACACATCGCTACGTAATGGAGCGAGCAAGCGACAACGACCGAATGGAGACTGTCCTGAGCGAACGCTACGAAGCAATGCCGCCCTGGCTTGCGTTCGAGCGCAATATTTTCGTCAAACACAATGCCCCCGAAGTTCTCGCCCGTACACTCCGGCAGGGCAGCGAAAAGCACGACGCGCTTCTCAGGGGTGAGACGATTGTCATCGGCACGGCAACCGATCCCTACCAGCCCGCGGAGCGGAAGTTTCGCGTAACCCGTCGTATTCTCGAAGTGCTCGCGGATCACCCCGGGCTCAAGGTCACGATCATATCGAAAAGCCCTCTGATCACGCGTGACATCGACGTGCTTTCGAGAATCAACCGCCACTCGCGGCTCTCCGTGCACATCTCACTGATTACGCTGCGGCGCGATCTCGCACGCAAGCTCGAACCTCGATCACCAACTCCCGAGTCACGCGTGCGTGCGCTCGCGCGCCTTCGCGAAGCGGGCATCGATGCAGGGATCAACTGCATGCCGGTTCTTCCTGGAATTACCGACAACCCGTCGGATCTAGAAGCTCTCGTGAAACGCGTGTCCGAAGCGGGTGCTACTTACGTAGGCGCTTGCGCTTTGCGATTGAGGAAAAGCGCGCGGGACAGATACATCCCGTTCATTGCGCAGGAATTTCCCCAGCTGGAGGAGCGCTACCGCAACACTTACGCATATAATCATCAGGCCAGCCACAGCTATCGCACCGGGCTTGCAAACTTCTGGGAGATGTTATGCCGGAAGTATCGCGTCGAAGGTTGGTCGAACACTGCAAAAGACGAGGGGGATGAGACGCTGGATCAGCGCCCCATCCCCCCGCTACAACTCTCGTTGCCTTTTCCTCTCTCAGGTCTGGATCCGCTGGAGGCGAAACCAGCAGGGACGTTAGTCCCTCCCGCCCCCCGACGAACCTGACATGTTTACATCGCTCGCACTGAAACCAACCTGCATCGCAACGAGAACTGCGGCCGCATTGTTCGCTACGCCGAGTTTCCGGGCGCAGTTGCGGATACCAATGCGGGTGGCCGCATCGAGACGCCCGGTTACGCGATTGTTGCCACACTTGCGGTCACGGACTTCCTGCTGGAGCGCGAGAAACTGAATTCCCGTGAGTCCCGCGACGCCGCTGGATGATGGACAGCCCCACGGGCACGTTGTTCCATCCGATGGCGGAACCGGCTTCGGCTCCAGACTCGAATCCTTCGCGGCAGTGGTAGCTGGCGTGGTGCTTTGCGCACTCGCCATGGCCGGCAGCGCCAGAATTCCAGCAGCCGCAATCAGCATTCTGAGTTTCATTCTTCCCCCTCTTGGTAAACGTTGTCTATCTAGACAATAAAGGAGGATTGCAAACGGCAGGCCGCACCATTTTTTGAACTACTGTTTGTGGCCCGTGTCAGTTGACCAGCATGAATCCTATGAGAGCGCCGATTGCAAGTATTGCGATACCGCCGATCGCGGCAGCAGTGGTGCTGAGCTTGAAGCCACCTTCCTTGACTTCTTCCCTTACAGTTGGAGTGGCCGGCAGCGAGCTCAGGATTCTGCTCTGCACATGAATAGGCGTGTGACGCTGTCGAAGCGTCTCGGCTTCCTGGTTGATGCGCGCCCAAAGGTCCGCGGTTTCCTGTTCATCGGCGGTCGCCAGTCCCTCACGCGGCACATCACCATCGAGCCACGCCTGAACCGCGGGCGTAGCCGGCGGCGTCTTCCGGTAAATCGGCTTGTCGGGCAGCGGCTCCGACGTTTCGTCTGTCATGCGTACTTTTCCTCGAGTAATGCCTGCAGCGCCTCGCGCGCACGGTGAACCCGCATCTTCAGTGCGCCGACTGTCGTCTCCAGCAGCACCGCCATCTCTTCGTATGACCTGCCTTCGACGTGCTTCATGACGAACGCCTCACGCAGTGATTCCGGCAGACGAGCGAGCGCGTACTCGAGATCCGTGCGAAGCTCGTTGCGGTCCATCTCCTCTTCCGGCGTAGAGAACGACGACGGCTGGTCATCCTCCTCATAACTCACGTGCGTCCGGCGAATGTTCTTCAACCAGTCCTTGCACGAATTGGCGACGATCCGGAATACCCATGCGTCAAATCTTCCGCGAACTTCGCCAAGATGCTGATACGCCTTGATGAAGCTCGCCTGCAGAATATCCTCAGCGACATCAGGACTTCCTGTCATGCCGAGCGCGTGGCGGTAGAGCGGATCACTGTAGCGCTGGATCAGGATTCCAAATGCGTCCTTTGATCCGGCAAGAACACGAGTGATGATCTCCTGGTCCGCGTCAGCCTGATCGACCTGAGTGGCTGGGGACGTTGCGGTAGTAGTCACATCGCTAGTGTAATTCATTCTCCGGGCCAGCGACAGAGAATTCGCGAGAGGTCAACTCGTCAGCAGCGCGTCGATCAAAACGCGCTCCAGCCGTGCCTGCGAATTTGTTCACCATGTTCATCGAGTCGCGGCGGAGGCAAGCGAACAGAACCGGGCACGCTCGGCGCAATTCCGGTCAGTGCCGAAGCGTCCGCCTCTGAGACCACCTCGAGCACAGTCTTCACGACACCACACGGCACACCCGCGGCTCCGAGGCGCATCATCCACTCTTCGGCCGGCTCCTCACGCAGCGCTTCGACGCTCAACGAGACAACCCGGTCACGCTGTGCGAGCCTTCCCGCATTTGTCGCAAGCGTTTCATCATCAGCGAGTTCATCGAGTCCCACCGCTATTGCGAACGCTTTCCATTGCGCGTCGGTCCCCACAGCGACAACCAACGGACGATCCGATGCGTGAAAGAGCTGGTACGGTACGAGGTTAGGATGCTGATTCCCCCACCGCTTGGCATCCGACCCTGTAACGAGCGCATTCTGTCCGACGTTGATCAGCGACGTGATCGCACTCGATGCAAGAGAGATATGAATGCGTCGATCTTCAGCAGGCACCCGCTCATCACCCCGACCGCGCCTCACGAGCACGGCGAGAATAGCGATGACAGCATCCTTCCCCGCAATCACATCGGCAAGCGCGACCCCGACCTTCATTGGCTCGCCCCCCGGATCGCCGGTGATCGCCATCCAGCCAGACTCAGCCTGGGCGACCAGATCGTAGCCTGCACGAGAACTCTCGTCGCCAAACCCGCTGATCGTACACCATATGAGGCCGGGATTCCCCTCGAGCAGCTGCTCCGGGTCGATGCCCCGCCGTTCAAGCGTCCCAGGGCGGAAGTTGTCAATCACAACGTCAGCGCCCCCCACAAGCTCCAGCGCGCACTCCACGTCAGCAGCCTCGTCCAGGTCCAACGCCACACTTTTCTTGTTGCGGTTAACCGACAGATAGTAGGCGCTTTCACCTCGATCGTCGAACGGCGGACCCCAGCCACGAGTGTCGTCACCGACCCCTGGACGCTCCACTTTGATCACATTGGCCCCCAAGTCCCCCAGTATCATAGTTGCGAGCGGCCCCGCCAACACTCGGCTCAAATCAAGACAATTGATATTAGTAGGCATATGGTGTTGGGTAGGTGTCCCTGATGTGTCGTCTGTTAATGATATCGAGGGTGGAATTTACTATGGGAGCCATACCTCCCGCTCCACCTTATACTTACTTGTTTTAGTCTAAGAAAATCATATACTTAGCGCCGTTTCCCACCCTCTCCGCCGCATTCATCTCATTACGCGGGCTAAGGTGGTGTTTTTCCCCCCAGGAATCCAACGCCGACAGTTTGATAAATCAGGAGCGTGTGATGGCTGAGAACGAAAAGTCGTCGGAGCCTTCGACGGCCCCTGCACCGCCAGCCGACGGCTCGCCGCCGATTCCTCCAAGACGCAGCCCCGGTCATCGCGGCGCGGACGTCAAGGATACTGTCGCCGAAATGGCGGCGAAGGCGCATGAGATCAGTCTTGAAGCAGGCAGCAAGATGGCAGCCGCAATGAAGGACGTCGTCAACGCCGCTGCCGGCCTGAGTGGATTTGTCATTGAGAGCGCGCGCGACCTCGTTCAGTATATGGTCCGGCGCGGCCAGATGACCCAGGACGAGGCGGACAAGCTGATTCGCCAGGTCGAGGAGCATCAGCCGAAGCGCACGAAACCCGCCCCGATGGCGCCTCTCAAGTCACCATCGCAGCAGCCGCCAGAAGAGCACCACCCGCGTCCCGCTGCGAAGGCGCCTGTCAAAGCCTCTGCTCCAAAGCCGGCCTCCAAGCCTGCGGCGAAGAAACCGCCCCCGGCAAAGAAAGCTGCACCCGCAAAGAAGGCTGCACCGGCAAAGAAGGCAGCCGCATCGAAGAAGCCAGCACCGAAGAAGGCTCCTGCGAAGAAGTCCACCCCCGCGAAGAAACCGGCGGCGAAAAAACCGGCTGGCAAACCGGCAAACAGGAAATAACACATCCACTCCCGCGCTTTGACGCGGGAGTGCGTTGACCATGCCAATTGAAATTCCGAAGGGCGACGCAGTTGCACTGACTCGGGCACTTACGCGCATCGATTCCCGAAATCCCACGCTCGCACCTGAGTCCCCAGGCGAGCGTCGCGTTGCCACCGAACTGGCTGATCTGCTGTCACGGTGGGGTTTCGTGGTGGATCTGCCCGACGCGGCCCCCGGCAGGCCCAACCTCATCGCCCATATTGGCCCAAGCGACACACCGGCGCTGATGTTTGCCGGGCATCTCGACACTGTCGGAGTCGAAGGCATGACGCACGCACCGTGGGCCGCCGACACGATCGATGGCCGGATCTACGGACGAGGCTCGGCCGACATGAAGGCCGGGGTTGCTGCGATGTGTGTTGCCGCATTGAACGCGCATCAGGCTTGCGGGGGAAATGCGCGACGGCAAATCGTTATCGCTGCCGTTGCTGATGAGGAGTATGAAAGTCTTGGCATGCGCGCGCTGATCGGCAGCGGCATCGAGGCGGAGCATGCGATTCTCACTGAGCCGACGAAGCTCGCAATCTGTCCGGCACATCGCGGATTCGTCTGGACCGAAATTGAATTCAGGGGACGCGCGGCGCACGGCAGCAGGTACGACATCGGGGTCGACGCCATCAGACACGCAGCACTCGTTCTGGCCGAGCTCGATGTGATCGAGCGGAGCGAGCTGCATAGCCGGACGCATCGGCTCCTCGGGCGTGCATCGATGCATGCGTCCACGATTTCAGGTGGGACGGGAATGTCGACTTATCCGGATCGTTGCACGCTTGCATTGGAGCGTCGCACGATTCCCGGCGAAACAGTCGAAAACGCCGTGAATGAGGTTGAGGCCGCATGCGATCGTGTGCGCGCACTCAATCCCGAACTCGATGCCACCATTAAATTGCTCACTGCGCAGGCGCCGAGTGATGTCAGCGAGAATGCGCCGGTGGTGAGGCGGCTTGCGGAGGCACTTGCTTCGGAAGGCTTGGGAGCGCAGATCGAGGGGTTGAGCGCATGGACTGACGCGGCTTTGCTGAATGAGGCAGGTATACCGGCGATCTGTTTCGGACCGGGGGACATATCCCTTGCGCACGCTTCGGTTGAGTACGTTCCAGTAAGTGAGATCGAGCAGGCGACCGCGGTTCTGGCGCGCGTTGCTACTAACTGGATGAATGAAGACCGTGGAGAATAGCGTGAAGCAGTTGAACCACAGGCAGTACGATTCGCTCGAAAGTGCGATCACTAACGAGAAGCGTGTTTCGATCTATCGGCGGGGCTCGGAATACGTGGGTGTCCCCAAGCGCTTGCACTCCGACGGTCAGCGGGAGGCAGTGGACCTCCTGCATCCAACGACCGGTGAGATCGTAACGTTGTTTCTCGATGAGATCGACCGGCTGGAGGTTGTGCCCCGTTGAATCACGACCTGTTTGCCGAGGTGTCGATAGCTGCCGAGCGTGTTGCTGCGGGTGTGGAACCGCCCGCGCTTGTTGCCGTGTACGCTGATGAATCATGCCTCGGCAATGGACGCGAGGGGAGCAATCCGGGCGGCGCCGGCGGATTGATCGAGTCGATGGATCCCGCAAGCGGCGGCCTGGTGCGCTGGGACTATTGGATTTCCGAGCCGGCGACGACAAACAACCGAATGGCCCTGCGTTCAGTGATCGAAGCGTTTGGCGAACTTTCAAAATTTGAAGACCGGTATCGTGTCGTATTCACGAGTGACTCGAAATACATTGTCGAAGGAATGCGTGCGTGGGTTGCGAGCTGGATCGCCCGCGGGTGGAGAAGGAAGGGCGGACCAATCGAGAACCTCGAACTGTGGAAGCGTGCCGTCCAGAGTATCGACCGGTTCGAGACCCAGTGGACATGGGTTCGCGGACACAACGGCCAGCCTCAGAACGAGTACGCAAATCACCTCGCGACGCGCGCGGCTGCGGAGCAATCATCGTCGCACGGGCTGGTCCCCTCGGAGTTCGAGAGCTGGCTCGGTTCACGCAGCACCAAGATGAGTGGGTTCCGGGAGACCGCGCCGTTTCCCGAATCCGGAACATTCAAGCCAAGCCCGAGAAAATGGACGATCTAGACCGCGTATTTCATCGGCTCGTGAGCAATATCCGCCACCGCCATTCAGAGTATCTAACTCTTCCATTTACGGTACAGGAGCTCTACGAGACGCTCATACCGTATCGGCATCACCGGCGCGAGCTCGGCATCGAGACAAATCAGGACTACGAGATTGCGATGATGCGACTGTTATCGGGAGAGCGGGACTACCTGCTCACCGACCAGGCGATGCGTGACAAGCTGAAGTCGGAGATCGAATCGCCGCACATGGACCCCGGTGCCTTTCGCGAGTTCGCGTCATCGAAGGTATCGCTCGCTCCTGAGGCGTTGCGACAAATTCGCGCATTGACCGTCTCGGGAGTCGAGGATGGCGGCGCGCCAAAGACCGCACCGGACACGCCAGCTGCACCACCTCCACCGCCGGTGTCTGCGATGTTCCAGGTAGCGGCTCCCGTGGCGTCGCTGTCTCCCGTTGCCCCACCTCCTGACACTCTGAGGTCGGCGCCTCCGGCGTTGTCATCTATGATGAGTGCAGCGGTTCCCGAGGGCTGCAGGTTTTGCGGCGGTACGTTGCCGGAGGGACGCAACGTTGTCTATTGCCCGCACTGTGGAAACAACCTCTCGGTGTCACGTTGTCCGGCGTGCGGAGGCGAGCTGGAGAAAGGCTGGAGGTTCTGCGTGACCTGCGGTCGAACAGTCGGCCAATGACGCCGGGCGACGTTGTCTTTCTCGCGGCTGTAAGGTCGCCGTTCGGGACTTTCGGTGGATCGCTTCGCGACATGCCGGTCGCCGATCTCACTGCTGAGGTAGCGAAGCGGGCAATCGAGCGCGCGGGCGTAGCAGCCACTGATATCGACAGCACAATACTTGGAAATGTGCTCTTTACCGCGACGGATTCCGCATACTTTTCGCGACACGTCGCGTTGAAGTCGGGGTGCCGCATCGATTCATCGGCGCTCACGTTGAATCGCCTTTGCGGCTCCGGCTTTCAGTCAGTCGTGAGCGGCGCGCACGAAATTCTTCTTGGGGATTCGCGGGTATGCCTGGTTGGCGGCGCGGACTCCATGTCGCAGGCGCCGCATGTCGCGCGCGTCAGATGGGGGACGCAACTCGGAAAATCCCCGGTGCTCGAGGATACGTTGTGGGAGGCGCTGCGCGACAGCTTCGTGAATCTCGCAATGGGCGAGACTGCCGAAAATCTTGCCGATCAGTATAAGCTCGATCGCCAATCCGTTGACGAGTTTGCGTTGAGATCTCAGCAGCTCGCGCGCGAAGCGTGGAATGGGGGCGCGTTCGCTGACGAGGTCGTTCCAATCGAGGTGAGGAATCCCAAGACACGGAAGACCGAGGTGTTCGAGCGCGACGAGCACATTCGGCCTGACACAACAATCGAAGCGCTGACGAAACTGAAGCCCGTATTCCGGGAAGATGGTGTCGTTACAGCAGGAAATGCGTCGGGGATTGGCGACGGTGCGGGCGCATTGGTAATCTCGAGCGAATCGTTTGCTAATGAGCGCGGGCTCAAGCCGCTCGGGCGGCTCGTATCATGGGGCGTTGCGGGAGTAGATCCTAAAGTGATGGGTATCGGTCCGGTTCCGGCGTCAAAAAAGGCGCTTGCCGCGGCCGGCCTCAAGCTTTCGGACATGGATATCGTTGAGGTGAACGAGGCTTTCGCAGCTCAGGCGTGCGCTGTCGAGCGGGAGCTCGGGATCGACAGGGAGAAGTTCAACCGCCAGGGTGGCGCGATCGCCCTCAGCCATCCCCTCGCGGCATCGGGGGCAAGGATAACGGCCCATCTACTGCATACGCTTCGTGCAGAAGGCAAGCGATATGGCCTTGGAAGCGCCTGTATTGGCGGCGGACAGGGAATAGCGCTGATAGTCGAATCGATCAACTAGCGCCCGGTAGTCACAGGCCGGGCTGACTCGCCGCTCCCGCGGCGTCTACCCGGAGAATGATATGCTTTCAATCGCGCGGTCAGTTTCGATAGTGAGCCTGATGACGCTCTTTGGTGCCTGCGCGAGCGCAGGCGGGCCCGCGACGGGCGTCGACCCCAACGATCAAGGTTCGGTCATTACACCGCCTACCGAATGGCCGGTGAGGACTCAGCACCACGTCGATCTGTGGCTGCATGGTTTCGCCCTGATTCAGGACGACACGACTCTCGTTCCGTATTTCCGTCGTGGATACAAGGCCGAGATGAACGAGCTCAGGCGCCGCTCGAACGTCAACTCGCAACTCGATGCAAACATGGCTCGGCTGCGCGAACGTTTCGCACTCCGCGGCGACCTGGTGAACGCTCAGTTTGTCGCGCAGTATTTCGGGAATCTCGATGAAATGTCGCAGGCCATGGACATTTTCCATCGCGCTGAGGGAAATCCGCGGGCGGCGGGAGATCGCGAAACCGCAGAGCTGATCGCGCTTCTCGCGGGATACTTCCCGCTTCCCGCAGACCGCGACTGGGCGCGGCTCTATCTCCAGTCAATACGCGATGAGAACACGCGCTTCTACCGTTCCTACTGGGATCAGCAGCAGCGCGAGCGTGCACCCGTGGTGACCGTCGTGACTTCGGAGTGGCAGAACATGTGGAAGCCGCGCTTCCAGCAGTTCCTCAACAACACGCAACAGGCAGGTGGAGAAATTCTGCTGTCTCTGCCGCTCAACGGCGAAGGTCGTTCCCTTACGGCTGGCAAGACGCAGAACTCAGTCGCGGTGGGATTCCCTGCACGTGAGTCCGATGCGCGCGAAGCGATGTACGTATACGTGCACGAGATCGTCGGCCAGATCACCGCGACAGCGGTGCGCGATAACGTGACGCCAAACGACGCACGACTCGGCCTGGCAGATCGCTACATTGCAGTCGGGGCAGTGCGCGCTGGCGCGATGCTTCTACAGAAAGTTGCGCCCGAGCTTCTGGATGGATACGCGCGATACTATCTCCGGTCTGCGAACCGGCCTGTCGGGTCCAACCCGGTTACGTCGATGACGCAGGCATTCGCGCTTCCGAATGCGATTCGAGATGCGATTTCGCGGCAGATCGATGTAGTTCTCGGCGGCATATGAATCTTCGTGGCCTGGCGGGTCCTTCTGAACTCTATGATGCCGGAACTACAGGGGAAAGGAGGTTTTAAAGTGCAAGGAGTTATCGAAGGGGATGCTGGCCTGCAGCGCAGTGGGCTCCGGGTCTCAGGATTTCCTCATTTAGGGGGAAAACCAGAACTGACTCCGACATCTTCATAGCGGAGGCTATTCCGCATACTAAAAAAGGCCTGACGATCCTGCACTTGCAGACATTGCTTGCCGCGCCCGCTTGACCTTCAATACCTCCTGGCACTTCAAAGCCTCCTTTCCCCCCGTAGTTCTGGCATCCTGAGCTTCAAGGGAAGCTCGCCACCAAGGGCGAGACCTTATCTTTACGGCGATGCCGGATAACCCTTCGAACCTCCCAGCCGCCCCAAAGTCGCCGCTTGACCGAACCGCAATAGAGCGCGTTCTCGCTCGCGCTGCGGAACTCCAGGTCGCAAACTCGACGACTGATCAGAGCGGGATGCTCACCGAAGGGCAGCTCGTCGAAATCGCAAAAGAAGCCGGCATCAGCTCGACAGTCGTATCGCAGGCGCTGGCCGAGGAGCGCTCGCGGATCGCGGTTCATGAGGAGCAGGGTTTTATCGCCAGCGTTACCGGACCTGCGATCGCGACAGCGTCACGGACAGTCAAGGGCACTCCGGCGCAGGTTCTCACGGCAATCGACAACTGGATGCAGCGCGAAGAATCGCTGCAGGTACAACGCCGGTTTCCCGATCGTATCACCTGGGAACCACGGTCAGGCTTCATCGGCCAGATCCAGCGCGGATTGAACGTCAGCGGGCGCGGGTTCTATCTCACGCGTGCATCGCAGATCGCAGCCACGATAATTCCCGTCGACGAAGAGCGCGTGCTGGTTCGCCTAGACGCTGACCTCAGTGAAAGTCGGAGCGCTCGCGTCCGCACTGGCTTCGGAAGCCTCGTATTCGGGGTGCTCGGGAGCGGAGTCGTCGCCGTACTTGGCTCGGTCCTTCTCGTGCCCGATGCATTCGTTCTGCTCGGTGGCGCCGCCGCAGTTCCTACGTTGCTTGGAGCGGGGGCAGGCTACAAGGTTGGCAAGGGACACCGCCAGAACATCATGAAAGCGCAGCTCGCACTCGAGCAGGCGCTCGACAGGCTCGAATTCGGAAATACCGTGAGGCCAAAGTGAAAGTCATTAAGAAGGTCGGCGTGCTGGGCGGCGGGCTCATGGGGAGCGGCATCGCCCAGGTCTGCGCTCAGGCAGGCTTCGACACAGTCGTTCGCGAAATCTCCGATCCGCTGAACGAGAAATCGAAAAGTGGAATCGAGAAAGTTCTCGCGAAAGGAATCGAGAAAGGCAAGGTCACTCCAGAGCAGAAAGATGCAGCGATGGAGAAACTCGCATTCACTACCGCGCTCTCCGATCTCGCCGATTGCGACATCGTTATCGAAGCTGTTGTTGAAGATCTCGATATGAAGAACGCGATGTGGAAGGAGCTCGACTCGATATGTCCTCGAGACACGATCTTCGCGTCGAACACATCGAGCCTGACGATCGCTGCCATGGCTGCCGCGTGTGGCCGCCCTGACAGAATGCTCGGCTTGCACTTCTTCAACCCGGTCCCGCTGATGAAGCTCGTCGAGGTCGTACGCACGATCACGACGAGCGAAGAGACTGCTGACACGGCGTTCGAGTTTGCGAAGAAGCTTGGCAAGGAGCCAATTCGCGCGAAAGACAATTCCGGGTTCGTGGTCAACCTGCTGCTGATCCCGTACATGCTCGATGCGATCAACGCGCTCGAATCAAACGTTGCCACCGTCGAGGATATCGACAAGGCGATGCAGCTTGGAGCAGGGCACCCGATGGGCCCCTTCACGCTCCTCGACTTCGTCGGTCTCGACACGACCTACAAAATCGCGGAGATCATGTTTACCGAGTATCGCGAGAAGCGATACGCTCCGCCGCCTCTGCTCAAGCGGATGGTGATCGCCGGAATGTACGGACGCAAATCCGGAAAGGGATTCTACGACTACTCGGCGAATCCGCCGAAGGTGAACGGGCTGGGTCTGTGAGCTCGTGTCACATCCCGCCTGCGGGATTTCGCGGCCACTACCGCGACGATTCGCTCGCACGGGCTGTCTACTCCGAAGCAGCCGGCATAGGCCGGATAGTTCCCGCGGCAGTTGCCGTCCCCGCCGATGCCGATGACGTCGTAACGATCGTGAAGTGGGCGAGCGAGCGTTCGCTCTCTCTAATCCCTCGCGGATCGGGCACGGGCATGGCCAGCGGTGCAATCGGGCCGGGAGTGATCGTGGACCTCAGTCGAATGAATTCGATCGGCGAGGTCGACGTAAATGCGCGGTCGGTATGGGTAGGTTCTGGCGCGCTTCGCGGCGACGTAAATCGGCAGGCGGCCCTTAGCGGTCTTCGCTTCCCTGTCGATCCGTCGAGCGGTGAGTTCTGCACTATCGGCGGAATGGCGTCTACAAATGCCGCCGGTTCTCACTCGATGCTGCTTGGTGCGATGCGCGAATGGGTTCTCGCCGTCGATTGTGTATTCGAGGACGGCTCGCGCGCGGTCATTGAGCGGGGTGCCGTCGCCGACGACGCATTACTGCAGATACCCGCAATCTCGCGATTCAAATCTGAGGCGCGCCCGCTGCTGATCGATCTTCCTGACGGTGTCGGCTCGCATCCAGGAGTGGCGAAAGAATCGTCAGGATACGCGATCGCCTCGTTCGCGCGTTCTGACGAAGTGCTCGACCTGCTCGTCGGAAGCGAAGGGACACTCGCGATCATCGTAGGGGTAAAACTTCGGCTGGATCCCGTCCCAGGAGGGACCGCCGGAGTACTTGCCGCTTTTGCATCTCTTGATGACGCAGTTGCCGCAGCAATCACTGCACGCGCCGCAGGGGCAGTTGCCTGCGAGCTTCTCGACAGGACGTTTCTCGATGTAGCAGCCAGTGGCGAAGGGCAACCGCGAGTGGCCGCGCTCGCGTCTGTGCCCGCGGGAACGGAGGCTGTTCTTCTTGCAGAAGTTGAAGCGGAATCAACTTACGATGCGGCGGGCATGGCCGATGAGCTCGGTGAAGCGTTTCGGGCGTTCCGCGCGACACACGTGAAGGTAGCGCACACCGCAGCAGACCAGCTCGAGATCTGGGAGTTGCGACACTCCGCAAGCCCGATCCTCGCGAAACTCGATCCTTCGCTCAGGTCGATGCAGTTCATCGAGGACAGCGCAGTACCACCCGACCGCGTTGCCGAGTACGTCCGCGGCGTCCGCGAGGCGATGGACAGGCGTGGCATGCGCGGGGTGATATTTGGCCACGCGGGCGACGCCCACGTCCATGTGAATCCGCTCATCGACGTGAGCCTACCGGATTGGCGTTCACAGGTTGATGGACTTCTCGAGGATGTTGTCGCACTGACTGCCGACCTCGGTGGGACGTTATCCGGTGAACACGGCGACGGCCGGCTCAGAACTACGCTGCTGCCTCGCGTGTGGGATTCGCGGTCAATTGATTTGTTCAACGTTGTAAAGACGGCGTTCGATCCGCGAGGAATTCTGAATCCGGGCGTGAAAGTCGGTTTACCCGATCAACGAGCGGTAGCGGACGTGAAGTACGATCCCCTGCTTGCCCCCCTTCCCCCGGCAGCACGCCGAGCCCTGGACATCGTAGCCGATAAAAAGGCCTATGCCACGCTCAGACTCGACCTGCTGCAATAGCAATTCATGTCATGCCTACGCAACGCATCCAAGCCTGCTAGTTTCCCCCAACTATGATCTTCCTCGAACCAAAAATTACAGTTCTCGCACGGCCATCCTTCACTGAGCCGTCGCATCTCCCCGTCAACTGGCTTGGCGAAAGTACAGATGGCGAGCGGCTCGCTGAATTCGCCGGCCGGCTCTGCTACATGAGCCAGAAAAACCCTGCGAGCCGCGACACGCGAGAATATCTCGAGAATATCAAGAAGCAGGGGCATGGGAGCGTGTTGGAGCATGCGAACTATTCGCTGCTGCTCGAGGGAATCAGCCGGTCATTGACCCACGAGCTCGTGAGGCACCGCGCCGGGTTTGCATACTCGCAGCTATCGCAGCGTTACGTGGACGAATCCGAAGCGAACTTCGTAATGCCGCCCGCGATCATTGGCGACGATGCTCTCGAGTCAGCCTGGCGCTCGCAGGTCGAAGCCGCGCAGGCCAGCTACGTCGCGCTCGTCGAAA
The DNA here is from genome assembly GCA_031426255.1 of Gemmatimonadaceae bacterium. Taxonomy (GTDB): domain Bacteria; phylum Gemmatimonadota; class Gemmatimonadetes; order Gemmatimonadales; family Gemmatimonadaceae; genus UBA4720. The sequence goes on from JANPKW010000083.1 coordinate 14,015, forward strand.
AGTTGATGACACGCTACTCGTGGGTGCCGGACAAGGTCCATCGCCGGAAAATGGCGCGCGAGGCAGCCCGCGGCGTGCTGCCTAACTCGACAGAAACGAAGATCGTGGTGACAGGCAATGCGAGAGCATGGCGAACAATGCTCGAGCTTCGGTCTTCAGAGGGTGCGGAGTTCGAGATAAGGCGCTGCGCTATCGCCATCATACGGATCCTGTCCGCCGAAGCTCCTGCGTTTTTCTCTGATTTTGAGACGTACACGGCCGGCGATCGCGCCGAAGCGGCGAGACTCGTCTACCACAAAGTCTGACCTAGTTGCCCGGGAGTGCGGCCCGTGCGCGCCGGCCGTCCTCCTTGCTCTCCCAACCATCGGCGACACGCAGATAACGTACGCGCAGTTCGTTAGTGGTAATCGCCGAGTTCTCCGCCAGCCCTATGAGGACATCGGCCGCGCCGGAAGTCGACTGCATTGGTGTGACTGCATCTATCATCGCCGCAGCCACGGCGATTTCGTTTGAGTACGGCATAAGCTTGAGCAACAGCGCGCGCCGCTCGCCATCAGATCGAATCGTCGATACGGTAGCGAAGAATTCCTCCCGCAACGGAAGATTGCGTCCGCGAAACACTGCGGGAGCCATGCGAGCGAGCTCGACGCGTTTGCCGGCATCACTCGCGTCTCCACGCAGCGTAATCAGGATTGATGCGAGCTCGGCATCGGACGCCACTGGAGCCACTGCTTCCTCAACGCTGGTGCGAACACGCTCCCACGGACGCGTCCGCTCGAGCCACGTCGAGGTTCCAGCGATCACGAGAACCGAAAAAATGATCGTGTACAGCCACGGTCCCCGAATGGAGCGGGTGTAAACGGTTCTGCCCGAAACTGATGGCCAGAGATCACGCGCTGGAACAATGGGCTGACGCAGTTCACCCGCCGCCGTCATCACGGCTGCAATCACGGCCACATTCTGCCTGCATTCCGGACACTCGTCGAGGTGACGCGACGTCTCCCGAGAATCGACGGGACGCCCCCGCAGGTCGGCGATCGCGTTGATCTCCTCCTCGCGCAGATGCATGCTCATGGCAGGAGCACCCCCGCAATCTGACGTCTCGCGCGGAAGAGGTGCACGCGAACCGTTGCCGCAGTAATTCGAAGAAGGTCTCCGATCTCTTCCGCTGTGTATCCGTCGACGTCGTGCAGGCGAAAGACGGCCTGCGCGCGTGGAGACAACGTTTCAATTGCCGCAGATATCGTGAGTGCTGTTTCGCGACTCATGCGTGGACCCGGCGGCTCCAGCGCAGCGACATCGTCCTCGAAGGTGACAAGGCTCGCGAATCGTGCGCGCGCGCGACGGTCGTTGAGAATCACGTTTCGACCCAACGCGTGGATCCACCCGTAGAAGTTTCCGCCTCGAAACTTCCCGAGCTCGCGCCACACCCGCACGAAAATGTCCTGGGTGAGGTCAGCGGCGACCGATTCATCCCCGCTCATACGCAGGCAAAGACCGTAGATGTGTGGGAGGTGCTCGCGGTAGAGCGACTCGAACGCCGCAGCGTCACCGGTCGCAGCACGAAGGGCGAGCGCCTCCGACAACTCAGTTACCCGCTGCGGCAGCCTTCACGACCTTCACTCCAAGCTCGAGCAGGGGATCGCGACCGGCAGCGATGTCAGCGGCGCTGGCGACGTAGCGCATGTCAGGCGCGAGACCAACGCCCTCCCAGGAGAATCCATGGCGATCGAGGAACCTGTTGAACGGAAAGTTCAATTCCCATCCGTTGCGGAGTTTGAAGTGGCCAACGTCCGAGAAGGCCCCCGACGTGACGTCACCAATCACAGTCACCTGCGAAAGCTCACGCATGCCGAGGAGAAAATTTTCACCGGCGCTCACTGTCCGCCTGCTCGTGAGGACCACGACAGGTTTTGTGAACTGCCAGTTCCCCCTTGGCTCAGCGTAAAATTCCCTGGGAGCGATGAACTGGTCGTGGCGATCCCCGCTGCGAGAGCGGCTGGTCATGTACAACAATCGCGAGGTCGCGAACCTGTTTATCACCGCGTTGGCGGCGCGATCGTCGCCTCCGAAGTGTTTCCGGAGGTCAATCACCAGGCCACGGGCGCGGCGGAAGGTGTTGAGTATTGCATCAATCTCAGCAACAGTCCGGCGATCGTTCTGAAATCCGTCAATCCGGAGGTACCCAATGGAGTCCGCGAGCCAGGCGTAACTCCATTGATCGGAGCCCGCCTTACGAACCGGGGCGGTAAACCGCCGTGCGACGACGCTGTCAGCGACAAAGCTCGATCGATCGATGCCGCCGTTCGGGCGATACGTCGAGTCCCCCACCCTGAGCGAGATGTGATTGTCATTGAGATGTGACAGCATTCGCGAGACGATTGCGGCAAGCTCATCGTCGCTCCGCGCTGATCCTGCGTCCTCCCGGTACAACTTCCTGATGAGATCCCAGTCGATCCCCTTGGCGGGGAAGTTTCCGTAGCGTGTGTCGACGAGACTCCAGACTTCGTCGAATATCGCGCGCCCGGAACTCGATGGCATCGGCACGGGGTCGGCGCCGGTGCTGCCGCGGCTGCGGAGCACCCGCCATTCTCCCCGGCCGAGCACGGCGCCATCGCGCCGCGCCTCGAGAGTGCCGGAGATCGAATCGCCGCGTCTCACTCCCGAATAAAAAGTCTCTGCTCCTCCGACGAGCGACGTGAAGCGAACCGAATCGTTTGAAACCATTTGTGCTACTCCAGGCCCGGACGCGGTCCTCTCGCCGATTTTCACATTCAGCAGGACGGTCCACGCTTCACCTGACCGGGCAAAGGTGAGCTCGATGGTGCCGCGGAAAGCGTCGGTGATCATGTCGCCGGTCCACTTACCCTCCATCGATGGGGCGCTCGGAGTTTGGGCTGTTACGGGGACAGGATCGAACATCAACAGCGAAAGCACGGCGAAGAATTTACTGACAATGGACATTGGACTCCCGTGAGAGCGGCTGATTAAAGGTTCACTCTCCTAACACCGGTCGACCGCCAGGTATTTACAGCCCGAAAAAAATTTCGCGCGCGCCAAATTCTGCGTTGCAATCCATAGTAGTGGTTTATATACTCGGAGCCATGAATCGCGCGCGCGTTTTTTCGTAGGGACCCGGATGACTCGAATCGGTTTCGCCTACAACCAGAAACCAGAAGACTCGAGCACCACTGACGCCGCGCTGAACCCAACGGCTGACGGGGATTCGTCCCGTCCCGACGAAGAACCTCCCTCCATAAACGACGAATTCGCCGAGTGGGATTCGAGAGAGACAATCGATGCCGTAGCCGCCGCTCTCGCGCCGCTCGGCAAGGTGATTCGGCTCGAGGCTGACGAGTCCTTTCCGGAGAAGCTGCGGCGCGCCAAGCCGGACATCGTCTTCAACATTGCCGAAGGCAGGAACGGAGTGAATCGCGAGTCGCATGTGCCGGCGATCTGCGAGTTTTATGGCATCCCGTACTCTGGAAGCGATCCCCTGACTCTGTCGCTCTGCCTCGACAAGTCGAAGACGAAGGAGACGCTGGCGTACCATGGCGTTCGAACGGCGCGCTTTGCGATGGTCGCGTCGCTCAATGACCTGGCTGCAGCGAAGGATCTTCCCTTCCCGGTTTTCGCAAAGCCCGTTCATGAAGGGTCGTCCAAGGGGATCACGGAAAGAAATTTCTGCCGCACGCAGAAGGAGCTTGCAGCGCAGGCAGCTTATCTCCTCGAGACTTATCGCCAGCGGGTGATTGTCGAAGAGTATCTGCCCGGCGACGAGTTCACCTGCGCGGTGCTCGGCAACGGAGACGATGCGAAAGTTCTTCCGATCGTTGGAATGAACTTCGCTTCCCTCCCCGATGGCGCACTGCCCATCTACGGCTACGAAGCAAAGTGGATCTGGGATCGCCCTGAGCGGCCCCTGCAGATGTTCGATTGTCCCGCCCCGGTCGATGAATCTCTGAGAGCAGAGATCGAGCGCGTGACGCTGCAGGCGTATCGCGTGCTCGCTTGTCGCGACTGGTCGCGCATCGACGTCAGGCTCGATTCTGCCGGACGACCAAACGTGGTGGAGATCAATCCTCTCCCAGGCATTCTTCCCAACCCCGCGGACAATTCCTGCTTCCCGAAAGCAGCCCGCGCGGCGGGGATGAGCTATGACGAGCTCATTCAATCCTGTTTGAAGCTGGCTGCCGTGCGACAAAGCGTCGCTCTCGGCACCGGGTCGTTGAGACGCGAGCGCGCCGCATAAAGCGGAAAGCGCCGGGGAGGGCGCGACATGAAAATCGGAATATTATTTGACGGCTTGTCCGCTCTCGGGACAAACCCTGACGGGTTGATTCTCGAGTCGGTAGAGGCAGTCGAAAAGGCAATCGAAGAGTGGGGACATCAGCACGTCCGGGTTCCAGTCAATCCGGACGGACGCTGGGTCGAGCGCGTACGTCGCGCGAATTTCGATCTCGTGTTCAACCTCTGCGAGGGGATCGATGGCGTTGCGGCGTTCGAGCCGATGGTGATTTCAGTGCTCGAGCTGTTCGGGATTCCGTTCACAGGAAATACGAGCACAACGGCCGCTCTCTGCCTTAGAAAGAACGTCATCAACACGCTGCTCGATCGTGCCGGGTTACCAGTCCCGCGGTGGGCGCTGTCGCGCCGTGGCGAGAAGGTCGCAAGCGTTGGCTTTCCGGCAATCTGCAAACCGGCGGCCGAGGACGCCTCGATCGGAATCGAGCAGCGCTCGGTAGTCCGGAGTTCGCGCGCACTGTCGGCTCGCCTGATGGCGATGCATCAGCGGTGGGAAGAGATCGTGGTACAGCGGTACGTGGATGGCCGGGAGGTCAACGTCGGCATCGTTGACGATCGGGTTCTGCCAATTGCTGAGATCAATTTTGGCGACATGCCGCGCGGCATGTGGAAGATCGTATCGTATCAGTCAAAGTGGATTACGGGCAGCGAAGAAGATCTCGGAGCTACGCCTACATGCCCGGCTGACCTTCCGGTCAAGCTCACGCGTGAGCTCGAGCGGATAGCAATCACTGCCTGGCGCGCGGTCGGTGGAACCGGGTATGGTCGCGTCGACTTCAGAATCGACGGCGATGGACAGCCTTGGCTGCTCGAGGTGAATCCAAACCCCGACATCGCGACCGACGCCGGGCTCGCGCGGATGGCGCGCGTTGCCGGAATGGACTACGGTGCGCTGATCAGGTGCATCTGCGAGGCGGGGCTGCTCCAGAAAATCGACAGGGACCCCGAGCTCTGGCAGCGCTCGCTCCGTCTCTCAGGAATGGAGAAGCTGCTGGCGGTATCTCCATGATGAGATTCACACCGTCGAAGAAGGTAGCTCCCGTCGCCGCGGCCCCGGGAATTTTTGTCGGCGACATGACGGCAAAGCATCGCGACAGAGTGCGTGACATTCTCGTCGCGACCGGCGTCTTTCGCGATGAAGAAGTTGTTGTTGCACTCGAGTTGTTTGACTCCGCGTTCGGAGCACCGTCTGGCGCGGATGCTGCTCATCCAGGTTTCACGAACAATGCTCCAGCCAGCTCCGACTATTTTTTTCTTGGTGCTTTCAGCCCCGGAGAGGAACTGGCGGGCTTTGCCTGCTACGGACCAACACCCGGTACGGACCGCACTTACGATCTCTACTGGATCGCTGTGCATCCTGCCGCGCAGGGATCCGGAAGCGGGACCATCCTCCTCGATGAGGTTGAAAGAAGGCTCAAGGGACAGAACGCCAGAATGGTCGTAGTCGAAACATCGTCCCGATCCGACTACAAGAACACGCGGGGATTTTATCTCCATCGCGGGTATTTAGAAGCTGCACGAGCGCGGGATTTTTATGCGCCGGCAGATGATCGGATCACTTTTACCAAACGCCTGCAAAGCCGCGCCCTCACCGAGTGGATGGCGCATGGAGTGATGTCACATGAGTGACTGGCAGAAAATTCTGAAGGACGAGAGCATTGCGACTCTCGATAAGCTGAAGGAAAAGTTCGGCGACGCGATTGACGTCGAGGCGCTCGCGCCCGCGTTCGACAACTTTCAGATGCGCATCACGCCTTCGGCTCTCGATGCAATCAAGGAAGTCGGCGACCCGATGTGGCAGCAGTACATCCCGACAGTCGAGGAGCTCGATGTCGTAGACGGCGTGATCGACTCGCTCGACGAGGATGGGGATTCGCCGGTGCCGAACATCACGCACCGGTATCCCGACCGGGCGCTTTTTCTGGTGAGCCCGGTGTGCGCAAGCTATTGCCGCTTCTGCACGCGGCGCCGGAAGGTCGGCGACCCGGAAAAGATTCCGCTGAACCAGTTTGATTCGGCGTTTCAATACCTGCGTGAGCACACCGAGATCCGCGATGTCATCATGTCGGGCGGCGACCCGATGATGCTGAGCGACAGACGGCTCGAGTACTTCTTCCAGCAGCTGCGCGCGATTCCGCACATTGAGATCATCCGGCTTGGGAGCCGGATCACGTCGCACTTGCCGGAGCGTATCACTCCGGAATTCTGCGAGATGGTGCAGAAGTATCATCCGATTTACATGAACACGCACTTCAATCACCCCGATGAGCTGACGCCGGCGGCAGTCGCCGCGCTCGATCGCCTGTCGAAGGCTGGTGTCGTGCTCGGCTGTCAGACGGTTCTGCTGAAGGGCGTGAACGACGACCCGAAGATCATGCTCAAGCTCATGCACGCGCTGCTTCGCGCGCGTGTTCGCCCCTACTATCTGTACATGGCCGACCAGGTGGCGGGCGGCGAGCATTTCCGGACTACGGTGCAGAAGGGGCTGGAAATCGTCCAGGCTCTGAGAGGCTGGACATCAGGCCTCGCGGTTCCGCATTTCGTCATCGACGCACCTGGTGGCGGCGGCAAGGTTCCTCTGCTGCCTGAGTACGTCGAAGAGATCAACGATGACGAGGTCATATTCCGCAATTACCAGGGCCAGCGGTTCACTTACAAGCAGCCGCGCCAGGTACCATCGACCGAGCCGCTACCCGCTGTAGCAGCTCAGTCTGACATCGTTCCGATCGGCAGAGGTAAGAGACCGAAGAAAGAAGGAACTGTGCGACCGCGGCGCCGAAAGGCCTCGGGGGAGTAGCGCTTCTACTGAAGCGATCGCGACAGGAAAGGGAAAACGCGCGTCTCGAACCGGGCTCTTACGCGGTTCCCGTGGTTTCCCTCATATACCTCGGCCACGTGAGGTATCCCCTGGCTCGTCAGGAGAGAGTCGAGCGCGCGAACATTGGGCGGAATGTCAGTGAGGCCATCGGCATCGCCTGCATCAAACGCTATCGCGAGCCGGCGCAGTGCGCCGAGGTGCGATGACGCCATTGCAAGCGGCCCCATCTTCCACTTCTCAGCAACCGAAGGGACCGGAACAAGCATCCCGGAATCCAGTCGATATGGGAGATCCGCGAACAGCGGCGGCTTGCCGATGTTCGGCGAGTATGCAGCGGCTAGCCCGTAAAGGAGGTGGGCAGTGAATCCCGCCGCCTGATAGTCCTCCCGTCGCGTAAGCCCAACCGCGGCTTTCCAGCCAGCAGTTCGCTCAGGCGCATCCATGGAAGCCAGGCAGCAAGGGCTCATCGCGTACACGGCTGAAAACTTGTCAGGGTGCCGCATTGCAATTCGCAGCGCTCCGAAGCCGCCCATCGAATGGCCGGCGATGCCGCGGGATTTCCTTGTTCTTTTTGTCCTGTACTTACCGTCAACGTGCGCTACAAGGTCGCGAACAATGAAGTCTTCCCACGCGCCTGTTACGGGCGAGTTGATGAAAAAGCTTCCGCCGAAAAAGGTTCTTCCATTTGGCATCACCACGATCATCGGCGAAACGGCACCAGCACGGATCAGGCTATCCATCGAGATACGCACGTTGAAGTTCTGATACTGACCGTTCATGAACTGGCGATGATCTGCACCGAAGCCATGCAGGAGAAAAATGACCGGGTAGCGTTTTTCGGTTTGTGCCGAATAACCGGGCGGCAGGTACACCGTGACTTCTCTATGGTCCGGATCACCAATCAGATTTTTTCTGAGCGCCGGCGCTGCCACGGTGTCGACGTGAGTCACGCCGCCGTTCCACTGCTCCTGAGCGGTACCGCCAGAGGGCCAGCACATGACCACAGCGCCGACGATGGTGACTGCCAGCCCAATGGCGACCCCCCGCAGTGTTAGCTTGCTTCCCCGGTCGATAGTCATCGGTGTTACGATGGACATAAACCAGGGTTATTACCAGATGCGCTACCCTTCTGAATGACGACAGCCCCGCCCGACATCGAGCATCACGCGATTTTCAATTCGCTCCGCGACCAGTTCACTGTTCAACGGGAGATTGGACGAGGCGGAATTGGGGTCGTGTACCTGGCCCGCGACGAAAAACTCGAGCGCCCGGTCGCCATCAAGGTGCTCCCCGCCGGCTCTACAACACCCGCAGACCTTCGCGAGCGCTTCCTGCGTGAGGCTCGAATTGCCGGACAGCTCTCTCACCCGAACATCGTCCCGATCTACCGCGCCGACGAGCTCGACGGAAACGCTTTCTTCGTCATGGCCTTCGTCGAGGGTGAGTCGCTGGCAGAGCGATTACGCAATCGAGGTGTGCTGCCCCCCGGCGAGGTAGCGCAGACTCTGCGCGAAGTGGCTTGGGCGCTCGCATACGCCCATGCGCGCGGAGTGATTCACCGCGACATCAAGCCTGAGAACATTCTCATCGAAAAGGGATCCGGGCGGGCGCTGGTGACGGACTTCGGTATCGCGCGCGAAGTCTCAGCATCGCGCCTGACGGCTGACGGAACTGTTCTTGGAACCGTTCACTTCATGAGTCCGGAGCAGGTGAGCAACGACGTGCTCGACGGTCGCAGCGACCTGTATGCACTGGGGGTGGTTGGATTTCAGGCGTTGACGGGAAAGCTTCCCTTCGAAGGGGAAACGGCGTCCGCCGTCCTTGTCGCGCATGTCACCAGGCAGGCACCGCGCGTCTGCGACACCAATCCTGCGGTTCCCGCCGCGGTTGGAGCCGTTATCGACCGTTGCCTCATGAAGGATCCTGCATCGCGCTACGCGAGCGGCGAAGCTTTCGCGGAAGCAATGACAAAAGCGCTCGCTGATGCCGACGAATCAGTGGATGCGTCGGGCATGTCGCAGATCGTTTCTGAAACTGAAGCCGCGGCGATCTGGAAGCGCGCTGCACAACTCCAGGCGGAGGCGCTACAGCGGATCGAAGCCAGAGTCGCAGTGACACAGCACCTGAGTGGCGACCATGATGCTGCCGCCAGCGGGCTTACCGGCGGATACAGACTGAGCCACGTACAGGATGCGGCGGTCGAGGCAGGCATCTCCCGACAGTTTGTCGCGCTCGCGCTTGCTGAGTCTGCTCCCGGGGCAAGGCTGGCTCCTGCGCAACCTGCCGGGCAGCGGACCGAGAGGGTGGCAACGGTACTGCTGGGTACTGCACAGCGAAGTCTTTCGGTGTCGCGAGTAATAAACGGACCACCCGCTCGCGTGCTTCAGGCATTGGGAGTGTTGCTCCAGCGAGAGCCATTCAGCCTGATGCTGCGTGAAACGATAGGCGGACACCCGCTCGACGGGGGAGTACTCGTCTTCGATCTTCCCGGGCGAACCGAGCTTGGCGTCACGATCTCGACAACTGCGAAATGGACCGCGACGCGACAGGCACTAGAGGCAAAGCAGGTTCAGGTGACGATGCGATCGCTGGATGGAGACAGAACGGAAGTCAGCATGTTCGTCGACCTGAGGCCCGGCATCAAGCCGAACGCGGTAGCATCGGGCGTATTGACGGGAATCATCGGCGGGGTCGGATCTGTGTTCGGCACCGGGATTGGCATCAAGATCGGCGGCGCCGCTCTGGCTGCTGTTGCGCCGCCTGCTGCGTTGGGCTTCATCATTCTGGGCGCGATCACTGCGCTCGGTTATCGAATGCTTTACCCGTACATGGTGAAGCGCGCTTCGGATGAGATGCGAAATGCACTGGACGCGGTGGAAGGCAGTATGCGCGCGCAGGACCTGTTTGGCGGGAAACCTTTCTAGCAGCTCTCCCGACTGGCAAGCGACGTTTCGTATCCTAGAGCACTCGCTCGCAGCACATCGGGGCGATCCGTGAACAAGCCGTCGACCTTCGCATCAAGAAGCGACCGCACCTGCTCCTCGGAGTCGGCACCGTAGGGATGCACCAGGAGGCACTCGTTGCCAGCATGGACGAGGAGCGGTCCGGTAACCCGGTTCGACCTTGGAGCGATCCCGATCGCGTACCGCCGAATCGCGCCAAGTCGACCCGGGATATCAGCGAGTTCCTCATCGCCGAGCAGCTGAACGAGTGGAATCGATCGGTCGAGGGCGTGCAGGCGTTCGAGACTTTCCGCACTGAATGACTGGACAAAAACCGGAGGGCGCGGTCCCGCAGCAAAGGAGAATGGGAACGACCTCAAGAGGGTGAGCAGGTCCTGCTCGATCCCCGGATACCGCTCCGGGTTTTTGATCTCGATGTAGAAGCCGGCTCGCGCGATGAATTTTGCAATCACCTCGTCGAGAGTCTGGATTCGCAACCCGATATATGCGGCGGACGCGCGATCGGGATACGCATCATTGAACCAGCTTCCAAAATCGCAGCGCTTGAGCTGTTCGACCGTCTTGTCGCTGACAGCGCCCGTGCAGTCTGCAACGGGACCGCGCGCTGTGCGGTCGAGACTGGGGTCGTGTATGACCACGAGCACTCCATCTCTGGTCCGCGCGATATCCTGCTCAATGAAATCGGCACCTTGGGCAATTGCGAGCTCGTATGCCGGGATCGTATGCTCGGGTGCAGCGAACGAGGCGCCGCGGTGCGCGATGACAATGGGCTCGCCGGCACGGGGCGAAGTGGGTTCGCGACAGCCAATGCTTGTAGCGACGATCGCAATCGTTAGAAACCTGTTGACCATTCTTCCGGTTTAGAGCCGCCTCACGATCCATGCAACCTGTCAAACAAAGAGGCCGCCCGAAACGGGCGGCCTCTTTTTCATTCTGACAATTCAGGTTTCGGTCTGGTCTCCATCGTTGTCGTAGCCGAGTGCGTCGGCCTCGCGAAATCTGTCGAAAATTCCTGCCATGAAATCGGCGCCCTTCTCACCCATGCTGCCGACTTCGATCCAACCCTTCTGGAACCACGCTCCGAGATTGAGAGCGTCCTCCGGCCCATCCGCGCCGCCGACAGCCTGAATATCAGGCGAGGCTGGCACCCCATACAGCTCCATTACCACCTCCACTATGACCTCCGTTCTACTACTCCAGTCCGTAAGACAAGTTTCGCGCCGCGTTTCACGAAACCTGTCGAACCCCACCACAGTAATCACGAACGAGCGTTCAGGAGGGTAACATCTCAGTTAATTCGCCCCAAACCTTAGGTGATCGCTGAAGGGTCCACACCCCGGGTCGCGAAGATCCGCGCGACTGTGTCGCCGATCTTGTTGTTGGGCGTACTCGCGCCAGCCGTAACCCCGATCTCGGCCGGGCCCTCACGCGACAACCAGTCGCTGACCACGACATCCTCATGACTGCCTGGTGGCCGGTGGCGAATAGTACCGCTCGCTGGATCTATCGCCGCCGCATCCTCGATGTGATACGTCCTCACCTTTTCGGCGCATAATGCGGCAAGCGAAATCGTGTTGCTCGAGTTGTACCCCCCGATGACAACCATCACCTGGAGAGGATTCAACAGCAGCTCGATCACCGCATCCTGTCGTTCCTGAGTCGCGCTGCAAATGGTGTCGAAGGTGCGGAAGTTTGCCTTTGCGTACTCCTCGCCGTGCGCTCGCGCCATAGCCGCACCGACTTCCGCGCCGATCGCCAGCGATTCGCGTGCGAGCATCGTCGTCTGATTCGCGACGCCGATTTTCTTCAGGTGAAGGTCCGGGTCGAACCCCGGTGACATGGCATGGGCAAACCTGGACATCAACTCCTCGCGCGACATCCTCCCCTCGATGAACTCGCAGACCATCTTCGCCTCGTCCATATGCCTGACCACGAAATAATGAGCGCCAGGATACTTCGCAGTCTGCGAGGCAGTCGCACGAGTCTCCTCATGGTAGTACTTGCCATGGACCAGCGAAGTGAACCCATCCCGCGCGTAGCTCTCGACTCGCTTCCAGACATTGAGAACCGAGCCGCAGGTCGTGTCGACCATCACGCAGCCGATTTCGCGAAGCCTCGTGAAATCATCGATGGTCACGCCGAATGCGGGGAGAATCACTACATCGGTCGCGGTGACGCCGGAGTAGTCGATCCCTTCTTTGCCGTTGTCGAGAATCTCTACCCCCATGTCGCGAAGCTTCAGGTTGACATGAGGGTTGTGGATGATCTCGCCAGCGAGCACTACCCGCCGGTCAGGGAATTTCCGCCTGGTCTGATACGCATAGTCGACTGCCCGCTCGACGCCGTAGCAGAATCCGAACTCACGAGCGAGCCGGACGGTCGTGCCAGCGTATTCGAGGCGAAAATCGCGAGCCCTCAGCAGGTCTACCAGGTTCCCGGTATAATCCGAGGCAAGCTCGGCCTGGACTTCAGCCTTGAGGCCGAAGCCCTTCCGGAAATAGACGTCCGGGCCCGGGGCCTGCTTAACGGCTGAAGTACCGGCGCCCTCCGGTGAAGGCACCGGGTTCTCGATTTCCTTAACTGGTGAGTCCGGCATATCTCGCAATCTAGTGAGCTTCTCCGTCCCCCGGCCATCGCCCGCGGGGAGGCAATCGGCGTCGTCGCACCGTCATACTCCCCTCGCGAGGGGCAGCTCATGCGCGGTGTGAAAGCCCTCGAGCGCGCTGGGTATGAGGTGATACTCGACCCCGACATCCTCGAGCTTCGACGCTTCACCCGAAAGCAGGACGAACGCCGCGCTGCCAACTTCATGGGGATGTGGCTCGATCCGCGAGTAAAAGCGGTCATGGGCGGAACCGGTGGCTATGGGGCCACGAGAATGATCCCCTACCTCGAGCCCGAGATCTTTCGGCGCAATCCGAAAATTTTCGTTGGATACTCCGACATAACTGCGCTCCACCTGTGGCTGATGCGTCAGGCTTCGCTGCGGGTATTTCACGGACCCACTGTAGACGACCTGATCCCGATCTCCCGGGATCCTACAACCGCGGCCCTTCTGGCGGCCGTCACGACTCCGCGCCCCGGCACAAAGATCGGCAAGGATATGGCGCGCGCGGTGCGACCGGGTCGCGCCTCCGGCCGGTTGACTGGCGGGAACCTGTCGCTGGTTCAACAGTCGATCGGAACCCCTTATGAAATCGATACACGCGACGCGATTCTATTCCTTGAAGAAAACGATGACCCGATGTCGGTTCTCGACGAACGGCTCGTGCATCTTCGGGCGGCGGGGCTACTGAGCGGAGTCAAGGGAATAATTTTCGGCCAGCTGCCCATCGACAGATCGGAAGAAGATGAGTTCGAGGATTTCCTGCTCGATCTTGTCTCCGATCTCGACGTTCCGATACTCATGGACTTCCCGGCTGGTCACGAGGTCCCAAATCTCACCCTGCCGCTCGGCACCGACATCGAGCTCGTCGCCGACGGGACTACCGGCTGGATTACTTATCGGGAAGATGCGCTATCGAGTGCGGAACCCGTACAAAGTGCCGAAGGCACACCGGAAATGACTGAGACTGTCGAGACAGCTACATCCTGAGTCCGCGCGCCTGCACCTGGTGATAATGCTGCAGCAGCCTGGCGTTGAGAACACGAATGTCATGGTTGCCCACCACGATGGACCTTCCAGCAGATCCCATGGTTGCCCGTAACGATGGGCTTCCCTGAAGAACTCGAAGCTGCGCAGTAAGACCCTCGATGTCTCCCTCCGGCACCAGGAACCCAGAGACATTGTCTTCGACTATCTCGGGAATACCCGCGTGGAGCGTCGATACCACGGGGATTCCGCTTGCCTGCGCTTCGAGAATCGCAACCGGGGTCCCCTCGGCATCCCCATCCGGGGCGGTCACGCTGGGGGCAAGCAGTACATCGGATTCTCTGAGCATATGAGCGACCCGCGCATGTGACTGCGAACCGACAAACCGCACCTTCGAGCTCAAGCCGTGCGCTCCCACGCGACGTTCGAGATCACCTCTCAGGGGGCCGTCGCCGACAATGGTGTACCGAAGCTCAAACCTGCTCTTTGCCAACGATGCAACCGCCTCGATAGCGTCAGCGATTCCCTTTTTCGGAACAAGTCGCGCGATCGAGATTATCTCGAAGACCGAGTCGGCCTCTTTTGCCTTGAGCGGAAATTGCTCGGGATTGACGCCGAGCGGGTGGATCTCGACGCGGTCGGCAGGGCAGCCGAGCGAGGTGAGCGCAGACTTCATGTGATTGCTCAGCACGAGAAAACTTTCACCTTCGGCAAAGAGCTCAGCGTACCCGCCCCGAGACCACCGCCTGCTCACGTCGTACCCATAGAACGATGTGACAATCGGACCAGTCACCGATGCCTGTCGACGCTGGCGAACCGCGCGGACTCCATTGGGGCCGAAGTGAGCGTGTATCAAATCAAACGGTCCCTGTCGTCGGAAAGCGCGACCCTCGATCCGTGATCGCAGCTTCGCAACGACGACTCGGGCTGCACTCTTTTGCTCGTCGTGTCGGGAGTTGGCCGGCGCGGCCATGCCTGCTCGTGTATGGCCAACGCTTTCCCGCAACCGCTTGAACGGAAGGCCGAAATAGATCACGCGCGCGGAACCGGGGTCCGTCGGGGAAGTCTGCGCAGCGCCATCGGCTCCGTCGGCAAAGACAGTCACATCGCAGTCAAGATCACGAAGACCCGTAATCTGTGCTGCAACAAAAGTCTCCGTTACACTCGGATAATCGTGTACGATCGCCGCAACCCTCACAACTTTGCACCCTGCTGCGCCCTGAGGCTCGGGCGCAGTCGCCACAAGGGCGCTGCCATTCTTTCGCGGGTCGAGGTCGGGAACTCCGCTATGCGTCCATCCCCCGGCCTGCGATAACTCCCTGATGAGATCTCGGAAGAAACGCGGTCGATCAGACCGAGATATCCACGGATCATGTCCTCAGTGGAGTAGCCGTTCCGGGAAATAGTGAGCCGGGCTTCGTCACCGACTCGCGCGAGTGTCCCTCGATCGGCGTGAAGTCTGGCTATGCAGTCAGCGAACCCGGCGATGTCGCCGATCGGCACCCTGAAGCCGTTGATGCCACTAGTGACAAGCTCAGGTACTCCGCTTTCGATATCAGATACGATCGGAACACACCCCTGCCCCATGGCCTCGAGCACGCCGATTGGCATTCCCTCGTATGCAGAAGGAAGCAGGAACACATCGTGTTCAGCGCACATGCGCACCGCTGTTGCATTATCGACAGTTTCAAGGAGTTGAACATTCCGGGCCAGGCCGTGATGTTCGATCGCCTGCCTCAGCGAATCGCGCTCTGGACCTGCTCCGACTATCGACATCGTGAAAGGAACGCCGCGCTTCTCGAGCAGCGCCGCAACCGCGATCAGATCACCAACGCGCTTTTGTTGCGCATCGAGCCTGCCCGTATAGATGATCCTGATCGCGTTGCACGAAGTGCGCAGCATTGGCTCGTTCGCAGTGTCTACCCCATAGGGGATGGACACGACCCGTTCGGCAGCAACGAAACCTGAGCCGACCAGCTGCTGCGCGATCTTTCGGCTGACAGCGACAGTGGCATTCCACGTTCGGCCAAGCCGTGCCACATGATCGTAGTGCTGCGCGTCATCGCTGTGAGCAATACCGATGATTCCGATGCGCGACGAAAGAGCCGGGCTGATGCACGAATGCTGAAAGTCATGATTCGGGAGGTAAATACAGGGGGCTTGCGACTCGAGCAAGTCAATCAGGGCGCGCCGGCGACGCGTCCACGTTGCGAACGCGGGCAACGCCAGATGATCTACGGAAACACCTGCTGGAAGCGGAATCGGTTTGCGTTCACGATACGCGACGCCAGTCAGCAGCAGCTTCGCGGTAACCCCTTGTTCGCCGAGTCCCCTGACGAGTCGCGAAGAGAACGTGTTGACGCCATTCAGACTCCAGACCGGCGAGGTAACGATGACGTTACGAATCATCGGAGAGTCGTTGCGCGACGCTCGCCGGTCGCTCCACTACGCTTTTGGTTCGCCCTGACCTGCGCCAGCGAGCTTGCCGCTTCGCTTTCCGGCTTCGTATAGCAGTGCTCCGGGCGCCAGCAGTGCGAGCAGGAATAGCGTATGACGAAACGAGATACCATGCTTGCGCACCACGTTCTGGAATACCTTCCAGCGCTGCCGCGTGTTGAGCGAACGGAACGGCGTCACAAGGCTGAGCCTCTCGTTGCTTTTGCCATATATGACCCGCTTGTTGTAGTAGGCGAATACGGTGTCCACTTCGAGGTGTGTGGTTTTCATCAGCGGATTGAAGCGGACGCCGTTGCAGCCGAAACTATCCACGACGCGGCGGATGAAAATCGTGTCTCCACCCCGCATGCGTTCCGGAAACAATCCGAGCGTGTCGAAGACCGATGTGCGAAACGCCATGTTGTTGGTGTAGCCGTAGTACTGCTCCTTCTCCTTCTGGTCGGCTACATATGCGATCTTCTCGGCCTCGTATAGCTCGAGAAGCCAAAGCGCCTGAGAGGTACTTGCGTGACGCTGCTGGCCGAGGAGCACCAGGCAATCAGGATCAGTCATCCCTTCCAGTATCCGCCCGACCCAGTGCTCGTCAGCAGTGCAGTCGGGATCGATGGTTGCGATAATGTCCGCGCGCGCCGCGCGAATTCCCATGTTCCGCGCTGCGTACGATCCCGGAACCGGTTGGCTCAGGAGAATCAGATCAGGCTGTCCCTGGAGAAGAGCAACGGAATTGTCCGACGAATTGTTGTCGACGAGGATGATCTCATAACACTCTCTGGGAACAGTCTGACTGCGCAACGCCGCAATGCAACGCTCGAGGTAACGCTCGGCGTTGTAAAAGGGAATCACGATGGAGAGTTGGGGAATGCTACCGGTCAATGTTTCTTTCCGCGAAGGCGCCAGACCACTCTGCGAACCGGCATCGGAAAACGCGGCATTGCAGCTTCGATACCGCTTAGCCCCGGTGGAGGGGCAACTCGTCCGCTAGGCCGCACGTACGGATTCGACACGATCTTTTCAAAGACTTCCAGATACGCAGAAGTCATTCTATCAACTCCGTGGCGTTCACGCACGGTTTTGTAGGCGCTGCTCCTCATACTTTCCAGCACTTCCGGGTTTGAGCTGAGGTGCTGCATCCGGTCAGCAAACCCGTTTATGTCGCCGATGGGCAGCAGGTACCCGTTTCTGCCATCTTCGATGACCTGCGGCACCCCGCTGCGAATGCTCGAAACAACCGGGACGCAACCATGGGCCATAGCCTCGAGCAGACTCACGGGAAGCCCCTCGAAGCTCGAAGGAAGAACGAAGACATCGCTGTCGGCGAGGAGTCGCATGACGTCATCGTTGGCGAGGGCGCCGACGTAGCGTAAATGGCGGCTCAGGATGAGCTGGCTCGCTCCACCCAGAAATTCCATGAGCTCGGTGCCCGTTCCCGCAACCGTCAACTCGACGTCGCAAGCTCGCTGCTGCAGCGCGGTTGCAATCGAAAGCAGGTCGAGCGCGCGCTTCTGAAATCTGACGATGCGTCCGGTATACACCGCATTGAGCCGTCTCCCGTCCAATGAAGGTCTTCGCGGCAGCGACTCTGGAATCGGAATGCCATAGGGGATGGTCCATTGCCTGCCCTCTATGCCCGGTGCGAGGGTCGCGATTGTGCTGGTGACAGCATCACTGACTCCGACAACCGCATCCCAGTAAGGTGCGAGATGAAGGAGGTGGGCGTAATGCTGGGCATCGTCGCTATGCCCGATTCCCACGATCTTTACGCCGGCTGACAGCGTGGGCGCGACGCATGAGTGCCGGCTATCGTAGTTTGGCAAATAGATGCACGGCGCGCGCTCCTCGAGGTATCGCCGCATGGCATCCCATCGTTCACGCCAGGTCGGGAACGGTCGCATTTGAAGGTGCCCGACGGGGACATCTTCCGGCATCGGAAGTCGATCGGATACCGCTGCATCTGGCGCGGTCTGCACCAGCTCCGCCTTGTACCCGCGGCAAATGAGCTCGCGAGCGAGGTTTACCGAGAAAACATCGACGCCGCTGACGCGACCCGTGGGCACGGCGAGTATGATCCGGTGATCCTCGACCCTTTGTGCACTGCTCGTGGTGCGAACTGCGGCCGCCTGTGGGCGCGCGGTTTCAGGCCAGAGCGGCACTGCATTTACCCGGCTCGCCTCGCGTGCGAGCTCACGGTCCGACATCGATGGAAACAGAGTTTGCGGGGCGTTCGGCATCCGGTGCTGCCGGCGACGATATCGCCCTGATGTGACATCTGCCGAGATGCGCGAGAGAAGCGGGATATAATCTGCTGGTGACGAATTCGCCGTCATTGGCCCAAGACGCGCAGCTATCGCCGGGTATTCACCGATGATGCGCTGGCGAAGTGCCGGCTCCAGAACTACCAACGCGTTCCAGTAGCGACCGAGTCTTGCGCAGTGGTCGTAGTCCTCCCGGGTGTCTTCATGGAGCACTCCGATTACCGCGATGCGATTCGAAAGACGCGGGCACGCCAGTGCTGCGGTCCAGTCGCCATTGCTGACGTAGGCGCAGGGTGCATTCTCCTCCAGAAACCTGACCAGCGACAGCCAGAGATCTGACGGTCCGTCATGTGGCCCATGCGCCAGCGAGTGTACAGGCATATCGGTTGACTCGCTCTCCGGCGCACTGATCGAGCGCTCCGGCTCGGTGATCAGCAGTCGTGCGTCGGCACCGGCGGCTCGCAGCTCGCGAACGCAGCGCTCAGCGTATTGGCATCGAAGGTCCCCGGCTCGTCTCGGAACCGCGAAGAAAATGCGGTTGAATATCAAGCGAAGCGCGTTGCAGCCAGCGGTACGTCGTCGCGAAGAAGCTCGACGAGTCCTCCGCGGAAAACCAGAAGGTGAATGAGAAGCAGCGGAAGGTATGACGGTTCACGGAACGTGAGCACCACAAGCACAATAAGCGGGAGCCATCGCTCATAGAACCTTGTGAGTATCAGTGTCCCCACGACTGTTACGCGGTCTTCATCGGCCATTGCGCCGAAGATGTTGAATCGCGCAAGCCACAGAAACCGGAGCTTCGACAGTTGCCAGATCAGGTATACGAGAAAACCAATCCCGACCGCCGGCATGTTGCCACCGATCGTAACCACTAAGCCCAGGAAAGCCATCGCTTCCAGCGACAGCAGCGGGCCCGCTATCAAACGGAGTGTCGCTTCCCGTCCCCTGCGCACTGCGGCTGTTTTTGCGCCGGCTTTGCGATCACTCTCTATCTGAATCGCCTGATGCTGCAGCAGGTGGCGTGTTCCAACCACCAGCGACCAACCCCCGAGCAGCAATGGAAACCATGGCGCAGTTACAGCACGCGCCATCAAGGCGAAAGGTATCCAGGTCCAGAGGGCGGGTAGCGCGTGAGCGTACATGGCGTCCGCAACGATTCCCGGCAACCCTCTTTCCTTGAGTCGAATGGGAGGAACCGCATACAGTGCAAACATCACGAACTCGAGAACGAGCAGGCCGACGACGATGGGTGGGGCAGGAAGCACGATCCACGGAAGCCACGATGCGGCCAGGAGCACTGCGAGGAGCAATGCCCTGCCCGCCGCGCTGCGGCCGGCCCACAGGTTTGACTTCCCAAGCAGACGGTCTTCCTCGACATCGAATGCGTCGAGAAATACGTGACCGAAGCCCGCAATGCCTGTAACGGCAACGATGTAGAGGGCCAGTTCGATCTGTATCTCGGAGAATCGCAGGGGCTGTGGGGCGCTTGCCAGCGCGTAATACGCTATCGCGAGCAGTGGCGGAATCTTATAGTTCCACCAGCCTCCTGCCTTAAGCGGAGGCTGCATCGAGACTTTCCATTCCTAATGATGGCGACTACCGGTTGTTCGGACAATTGACGTTATGACGGTCACAGCGAACAGCTATCAGCTGGCGAGAGTAGGCCCGGTACACTTTCAGCCGCTGGAGTGCGAGATCGATCAGATCGCCGTCTATCTCCGCGGACGCCTGCTGAACGCGGGGTGCGGCAACCGTGATATCTCCGATATTGTGCTCACCCGCGGTGCATCAGAGGTTGTCAATTACGACATGCGCTCCACGATTCCGGGCGCAATCCTGGGATCGCTGGTGGAGATGCCGTTCCCTGACGCCGAGTTCGACACGATTCTCTGTAACGCTGTTCTGGAACACGTTCCGGAAATCGATCGTGTCATGAGCGAGCTTGCGCGAACGCTGAAGCCCGGAGGATTTTTCATTGCAGCGGTCCCCTACCTCCAGCCCTACCACGAGGACCCCGCCGACTTCAGGCGCTACACGCGTGAAGGCCTGGAGGAGCTCGGAAGGCTGCATGGACTACGAACTGTCGAGGTATTGCCGCTTCATACGATCTGGCAGACCCTTGGCTGGATCGCCTGGGAATGGGCGCTTGAAAAGGGGGGCATCCGGCGCGCGGTCGTCTATCCTCTGGTCTGGGCACTCACTCGCGCGTTCAACCGGACGGACGGAAAGCTGCAGAACAACGCGAACACGTTTCAGGCGGTCTACACAAAGTAGTCGCGGCTTCGAGCGTCACGAATGCGTCGAGTACCTGTAGACGGGCGCCTTTTTTACGAAGCGCTTCTCGTAATAGATCCACGTGAAGTGCCCAACACCATAGGACAGTGCGATCGTAACGAGTGAAAGGACAATCTGGTTGATCAGGTCGAACTCAGCCAGGATTCGTGTCGCGCCGAATCCGTCGAGCATGACGAGAATGGGGATGTGAAAGATGTACATCCCATAACTCGCTGTCGCAATCGACAGAAGCCGGGGAGAAGTGAGGACACTCTCCTTCCCGGAATTGTTCAGCGCGATTAGCGCGGTCGCGGCGGAGAAAAACACGGCACCCACGATTGGCAACAGCACGATTTCTATCTGCCGACCGGTATATTCAATGCCGAAACTGTTCAGCAACGAGCCTTCAATTCGCCACGTGCCATACCCGACCAGCAGCAGCAGCCCAGGAACCAGCAACAGGCCACTCCATTTGAATATTTTCGGCGCCCATCTTACCAGCAACCCGCGATTCTGCCGCTCGACTACCGCGATCAGTCCCCCAGCGATGAGTCCATCGAGCCGTGTCACAGACAAGAGCCATCCAACGTCGCCCTGACCATTGAGCGTGAGGACGGTCCGCGCAATGAAGCTCCCGGCGATCACCGCGCAGCAGATCTGGGAGAGTCGGCGGGTAGGAGCGAGCAGAACGACGAGAGGCCATAAGAAGTAGAACTGCTCCTCGATCGCCAGCGTCCAGAAGTGCGCGTTGAGATAGCCAACTGCGTCCCGCCCATCGAGCATCGCCACATTCGTCAGAAACAAGAATTCCCACCAGGGCCCCTTGTCACCAAATGCTCCATCGGAGGGATTGATGAAAATGACATGTGACAGCATCAGGTACAGGTAGTACAAAGGCACGATTCGAAGCGCCCGCCGCGCGTAGAACGTCCTCAGCGGATGATCGGCATTGCGCGTCTCGTAAAGGATAGCGGTGATGAGATATCCGGAAATCACAAAGAACAGGTCGATCGCGTACGGCACGACGAGGCGCAAGCCAATGTTCAAGACCTTGTCGATCATTTCAACTCGGTCACTTCCTGCGGTTGCGAAGCTGTGTCCAGCCACCACAGCGACGACCGCCAGGCCGCGTAGTCCGTCGAGGGCCGGCATTCGAGGCAGCGAAGCCCCGCCCTTTCGCGCCAGCGCAGGTGATGCCGATGGCGTTGTCATGGCGCAGGGATCACCGGCGTCACCTTGCGGTACGCGGGCGCGAGCCGGAGCCACTGTTTTTCATACAGGTGCCACGTCAACGTTCCGAACGCGGTCGAAATTACGAGGAGCGACAGCGCGAACACGAGCTGGTATGGCAGGTCAAACCCGCCAACCGGTGCCATCCGCGGGACGCCCATGCCAATCATCAGTGTCGCGATTGGAAGGTGAAACAGATACGTGCCGTAGCTCGATCTTCCGACCAGTCTCAGCCAGCCGGTGGTGAGCCAACGCGGTCCTCCGCTCGTCGCGCTGGCAACGCGCGCCACACAGATGGCGAAGAGACCGGCCCCAACAAGCGGGGCGAGCAGTATCTCGACCTTTCTCACCGCAAGGCCTGTTTCGAAAGTGTTGAAAAGCGGGCCGTCGTAACTCCATAGACCCGCAATGAGGACAAGGAACAACACTGCAGCAGCAGCACCGGCCGGGACGAGAAGCTTTTTCGAAATCGCGTCAAGGCGCTCCGGAGCTCTCGCTTGTGCGAGCGCGACAAGTGCGCCGGCAGCCATTCCATCCAGCCGCGTCGGCATGAGAAGCCAGCCATAGTGCGCGTTGCCGGCTGCCGTGAATGCTACTCGACCGAGAAAGCTGCAGCCGATCAACGCGATGCAGACACGCGGTAGATGGCGAACTGGCACGAGGAGGATCACGAGCGGCCACACTATGTAGAACTGCTCCTCGATCGCCAGCGACCAGAGGTGACCAAAAAGAAAACCGATTTCGTCCGGGCTGAACTTCGTCATCAGCAGGTTAGTAAGAAACAGCCAGTCCCAGCTTCGCATCTCTCCCGTCCCCGTTGCAATTGGCCCCGCGGACTCGAAGACAATTGGAATTAGCAGCAGATACGCGAAGTAAAGGGGAACGATTCTGAGCACGCGGCGCGCATAGAAGAACGAGAAGGGATGCCGGGTGTTTCGCGTCCGGTCCAGGATGCACGTGATGAGGTAGCCCGAAAGCACGAAGAACAGGTCCACACCTGAAGGTCCGATAACCCGAAGACCTACGTTGAAAGCACGGTCGAGCAACATGACGCGGTCACTGGTAGCGGCGAAAATGCTATGCGTTGCGATAACCAGAATGGCGGCGCATCCCCTGAGCCCATCCAGGGCTGGGATCCGGGGAATCGCCGCACCCGAAGGGTGAGTGCGTAGCTCGCGCGCGGAGTTGTTAGCCGTCGGCAAGACTGGCACCGTGCCTTGCCAAAGCTTCAAGGCAGAATCCAGTCGTGATCTCGCGCGAGCCCCACTCCAGCTGAGGAGTATCACGGCCATCGAAGTAGAAAGGCGAATAGTCCCACCCGCCATCGGCCGACTGCGCGTCGAGCAGGAAGCGCAAAGCCCTGGCAGCCAGGGGCGTCTCGACACGGAAGTTGGCTATCGCACAAAGTGCGAGAGCTGTCTGAAGTGCGGATGCGCCGATGCGCCCGGACGAATCTGCGGTCTGTGAAAAACGCTCGACCATCGGCGCGCGTAACGCCTCCAGCCTCACGCATCCACGCGCGTACGGCCGCGACACCGCATGGTAGAACGCGTGCACGTCCCTGTACCACTTGTCGACCTGCTCCCTGCGCTCGTGCGCGGTGGAGACGAGATACTCGACTACCGGTGCCATTTCCGGCGTGTCACCGAAATACAGGAGTGCGTTGGCATTCACTATTGGCTGGACGTCATTGCGGCGTGCGCCCGATCCGCGCCAGTAAAGGAACGTTCGCTCGTAGTTCTGCTCGGCGAGCATCAGTCGCCAGTATCGAATGTTGAACGAGAGAATAGCACGCGGGATGATCCACGTATAAAACAATCCGCCGCGATTGCGATTATTCAGCAGGATCGCGCGGTTATCCGGAGGTCCACCACCAAACTGGGCAAGCAGATCGGAGATCGCCGCAGTATCGTCAACGTCAGGCGGCGTCCGCCGGGCCAGCGGCGAGTCCTTGTTGAGGTACCGCCACATGCCGCCACGAATCTCCTGACGCCGAAAAAAAACAATGGCCTGATCGATCATTGCCTGCACTTCGGGCGCCTTCACGAACGTGAGTGAATACACGATGTGCGCTGTTGCGAACGGCGATGGATCGGGATGGACCGGTGGTTGCCCCGTCAGTGGGTCGACGGCATTCAATATTCGCATTTGCGAATGAAACTGACCTGAAGGGAGTTGTCCGGCCGCGATGAACCTCAAGCCGCGGGCAATGGCCTCCGTGACATGCCCGCGATCGCTCACGCGCTGGTGAACGTCATTGGCCACGAGTGAATCTGTCTCGACGACGGTACGCCACCCGGGAAATCGGCCCAGAAACCGATCGCCATGGGCCCCGCCGGACGCAGCCGAGAAATGTCGGGAATGATACTGCTGAGGATGATCTCACTCTCGAGCCGGGCCATGGGACTTCCGAGGCAGAAATGCGCTCCGATTCCGAACGCGAGGTGTCTCGTCGCCGTACGGTCCAGGCGCAGTTCGTCAGGCGAATCGAAAACTGCGGGGTCACGGTTTGCGGCGCCGATGGACAACCAGAGGAGACTATCCTCCGGCACGGTTTTCCCATCGAGTACTACCTCGCGGGTCGTGCGGCGGATGAGCGTGTGAGCCGAAGGCTCCAGCCTGAGTACCTCCTCGACGAGGATGGGCACGAGCGACATGTCGGACGCAACCGCAGCCACAACTTCCGGGCGCTCGATCAGTACCGACAGCGCGAGCAGAAGCAGGTCGCGGCTGGACCCGTACGACGCCGCGAGAAAAAACACCGCAAACTCAGCGAGCTGACGCTC
>JANPKW010000084.1:0-4750 GCA_031426255.1 Gemmatimonadaceae bacterium
CTCTCACCATGCGGCACGATCATGTTCAACGCATCGGCGGCACCGCGCTGGAACAGACAGATCAGAATCTTTCCTTTCGGCGCCTTGATCAGCTCCGCACCGAACGCAGTGCGGCGCAGAAATCCCGGGCTGATGCCAAGCGTCACGAGCGCCAGCGCGCCGGACTTTACGAATGCTCGTCTTTCCATGATCTCAGCGCCTCTGGAATTCTGGTGAGCCCAGCGCCAGCCCAACTACTTGGGCGATGCCGGTCAGCTGGGTTCCTCTGCGTCCCATCGCTCCCTCATCTGTTCGACTCAGTAGAGGGTTTTCTCCGGAGATGAGAACGGTCCTTGTCTCCGGGGAAATAGATCCGCCAAGCAGCAGCGCGGCGACTGCGTCAACCTGCTTCTCCCGAGGCGCGTCGCGCAGCGCGGCAAAGGCCGGAATGGAACCGACATCCGCGCCAGGGATTCGATTCGATGCAGCGGCGATTCCAAAATTGATCCTGTTGAGAATCGCACCAGCATTCATCCATGCATCGCCGGTTTCCGGATATCCGTTCGGCGCCTGATGCCCATATATCGGCTGCCCGAGCAACGCTATCGCCTGCGCCGTCCGCGGAGTCTCATCAGGGATCGCGTTCATTGCGCGCAACGCGCTCACCACAACTTCGAACGGCGACTTTACCTTGCTGCGATATGCCGTGCTCGCGTAGAACTCATTGGACGTGACGATCGTGCGCACGACCTCACGAATGTCACCATCGGTGCGCAGGAACACCTGCGCCGCGCGATCGACTAAAGCCTGCGGCGGCGAGTCGGATACAAAACGCGTCGCCAGCTTTCGCGCGATATACCGCGCGGTAGACGGATGGCGGGCAACAATATCGAGAACCTCCTGACCATCCTCGATCCCACGACCGCTGCGAAGCTTTCGCCCAAGCACGGTCTTCTCGCCAGCGTCGTGCATCTCAGGCCTGAAGACAAACCCCCCGCCGGCCGCCGGCTGACGAATGGTCCAGCCGGTAAGCGCACGTGCGACAGCGACTACATCCTGCTGCGTGTATCCTCCATCCACACCAAGCGTATGCAGCTCGAGCAACTCTCGGCCATAATTTTCATTGAGCCCGCCCTGGCGCAGTCGCGCAAGCTGCTCCTGCGGAACTGCGCGTGCGCGCCTGCGGTTGACTGTCGCAAGCCTGGGCTTGCTCGTGTCACCCATGCTTCTAGCGTTGTCGAGGTAGAACAGCATCGCCGGGCTCGACGCGACCGCCCCGAGCAAGTCGCGGAATTTCCCCAGCGACTTTGGCCTGATGACATTCTGCTCGTATTCAATCAGATAGTACGGCTGTGGCGGACCCTTCTGCGCGAACACGTTGAAATGGTTCAGCCAGAAGTCCGTCATCACCTCCTGAAGCTGCCGGTCACTGGCAACCGCACGCGCAACCCGAGCCGACTGGATCTGGTTAATAACAGCGCGGCGACTCGTTGCTGCGTCCTGCATTGCCGCGGGAGCGTTGCGACGTCGCCGTCCCTCAGCAGTGTCCTGTCTGGCAGCCTGCCGGCGGTCGCGCTGGGCTACCGCATAGTTTTTCAGTAGCTCGTTCTGGTCTGCCTCCAGAACGCTGTAGCGACTGAGAAAGCGGTCGATTGTCGAGTCCGCGATCCGCTCAGGGTTAAGCTGAAGCTCAACCCATTTATCGAGCCCGATCTGCCGCACGCGCGCGACATCGCCCGGCTTCGGGCCAAACGTCAGCCGGTTGAGCGCGTGAATGACCTGCTGATCAGCAGCAAGCTCGCGATGATCGAGAGGCGACTGAGCGGAAACAGGTCGCGGTAACCCAGTTTGCAGTAGGGCAATAACAGCGACAGCAAAAACAGAAGCGGTACGTCTCATATTGGCGTGATCCAGGAAGGCTGAACTGGTAGACGCCCGGGAAGCAGCCTTGTTAAATCAAAGCGCTTCGAGATACTGCGTGAGATCAGTCTTAGGTTCGGGGTACTCGAGCCCAAGGCCCTCGAGTGTTTCGACAATCCTCTTGGCGATCAAATAGTTGCGCGCCTTGTTGCTGTCAGACGGAACAACGAACCACGGCGCCCATTCCGTACTGCACTTCGTAAGCGCATCGCGGTACGCGACTGTGTACTCGTCCCAGAGCTTGCGTTCCTCGAGATCTCCAGCGTTGAACTTCCAGTTCTTGGTTTTGTCCTCCACCCGCTCGCGCAAACGCTCCGTCTGCTCGTCGCGCGACACATGGAGAAAAAACTTGAGTATGACGGTTCCGTTCTCGGTGAGCATGCGCTCGAAATCGTTGATCTGATCGTATCGCTTCGACCAGACCTCCTCCGGTGCAAGCGACCTCACTCGCACGACAAGAACATCCTCGTAATGCGAGCGATTGAAGATTCCCATCATCCCCTTCTCAGGCATGGCTTGATGAATCCGCCACAGGTAGTCGTGCCCGAGCTCGAGCGGAGTCGGAGCCTTGAACGATGAGACCCGGACACCCGATGGATTGCACGCACCGATGACGGAGCTCACGACTCCGTCCTTCCCCGAAGCGTCGCGACCCTGAAGTATGATGAGAAGCGACCGACGACCATCAGCGTAGAACACCTTCTGCAGGTCACCGATCTTGTCGAGCTGCTTGTCGAGTTTCGCCTTCAGGTCATCACCCTTGCCGATCGACTTTGGCGCAGATGCGTCTTCGTCGGTCAGCTCGAGCATATCACCAGGTTTTACAGGTTCGAGCAACATGAAGCCTCAGGGCTGAAGGTCAAAGCGTGAAATGATCTGAGGCACTCCATCGCTGTAGTAATCATCAATTCGGGTTTCTTCCATAAAACCGTAAGCGATCAATAGCGCTCTGTATCTCATCACGCGCGGATCACCAGGAACCTCCGCGATGATCATCCGCGAGTTTGAAGTAGCGAGGTCCTGCGTCATATGAAGCATGATACGCAGGCCTATGCCTGCACGACGCGATCGAGCAGCAACGAGCACGCCATGAATGACTCCCGTCCCAATGGCGCCCCCAACTATCCCGTAAACGCCAAACCCAACGAGCTCACCATCGCGAATAGCGACACACGCACGGTACTCCCCAGTGGGTTTGTCAATCGCTGCGCGAAGCAGCTCCGGCATGCGAGTCAGCCAGGGATTTTTATCCTGTTCCCAAGCCAGCAACGCAAGCGCGGCGGCGAGATCCTGCTCGCGCGCCGCGTGGACATCCAGTCGTTTAAGGGGCGGGGCAAGCACCGTCGCGCTCGCAGTCACTACCTATATATGTAGTGCGCGCCCGAGCACTCCGAGAGCCGCCTCTTTCACGGTCTCCGAAAGCGTCGGGTGAGAATGCACGGTAATGCCAATATCCTCTGACGATCCGCGGTACTCGAACGCGAGCACCACTTCCTGAATGAGATCTGACGCATTCGGCCCAATGATGTGACAGCCGAGCAGCTCATCTGTCTTCGCATCGGCAATGAACTTCACGAAGCCGCTTGTCTCACCCATCGTGCGCGCGCGTCCATTCGCCGAAAACGGAAACTTCCCCGTCCTGTACTCACGCCCACTCTCCTTCACCTCATGCTCGGCAAGCCCCACGGTCGCAATCTCCGGCCACGTATAGACAACAGACGGCATCGACTTGTAGTCCATGTGCGCCTTGTGGCCAGCGATTACCTCTGCAGCGATTACTCCCTCTTCTTCCGCCTTGTGCGCGAGGAGCTTGCCGCCGACGGCGTCGCCGATCGCGTACACGTTCGGAAGATTCGTTCGCATCTGCGCATCGACGACAATCTCGCCACGCTTGCCAAGTATCAGCCCGAGCGCTGCAGCATCTATTCCATTGAGCGATGGCTTGCGGCCAACCGACACGAGCACATAATCAGCTTCGAGCGTCTCAGACTTTCCATCGGTCTCGAGAAAAACGTTGACCTTATCACCATGTGGTCTGGCATTCACGACTTTGGTGCCGGTGCGGATCTCGAGTCCCTGCTTCCGGAAGATCTTGTCAGCTTCCTTGATGACTTCTTCATCATTGCCGGGGAGGATCGTCGGAAAGAGCTCGACAACCGTGACCTTCGCCCCAAGCCGCCGCCAGACTGAGCCAAGCTCGAGTCCGATTACCCCGCCACCGATTACGATGAGGTGGTCCGGCACTTTTGGAATCTTCAGCGCACCAACGTTGGAGAGAATTCTCTCCTCATCGAACTTCAGGAACGGAAGCTCGATCGGAACCGATCCCGTAGCGATGATCACGTTCTTCGCTTGATAGCTCGTAACCGCGCCGTCTGCACCGGTTACTTCGACGACGTTGCCTGGCTTGAGCGCACCGCGCCCCTTTGCCCACTCGATCTTGTTCTTCCTGAACAGGAACTCGATGCCCTTGGTGTTCTGCGCGACAACTGAATCCTTGCGCTTGAGCATCGTATCGAGATCGGCTGATACACCTTCGATTTTCACGCCGTGCTCTGCCGCGTGAAGCCGCGCAAACTCGTAGTGCTCAGACGACGTCAGCAACGCCTTCGACGGGATGCAGCCGACGTTCACGCATGTTCCGCCGAGCGTTTTGTCCATCTCGACGCAGACAGTGTTGAGGCCGAGCTGTGCCGCGCGAATAGCAGCGACATATCCGCCCGGGCCTCCGCCGATGATTACGACGTCGGCATTTTTTGCGTCAGCCATATCAGGAAATCAGCATTGATGCGGGATCTTCGAGCAGCTCCTTGATGCGAACAAGGAAAAGCACTGCCTGCTGGCCATCGAC
>JANPKW010000085.1:0-3304 GCA_031426255.1 Gemmatimonadaceae bacterium
CGTATTACTCTGCTTCCACCTAATTTCCTTGCTAATTTTATGTTTTTTGTCCAATTAATTGCTTGGCCTATCGGCTGGGGGCCACCCTTATTCTGGGGCCCGCCTCGCGTTCCCCCCAAGGCCGCTTCCTTAGCAAAGCCCCGGCAGCAGCAACGCGGGGTTAGGGGGCGGCTGTGCGGACGCGGACGTGTCCACCTGGTTGCACGGAGATTGGCAGATGACTCGCGGCATCGCCATTCACGTGAACTTCGGGTGCGGGAATGGCACTGGAGTTCACCGTCAACGACCGCAAGCGTACGAGCTGAATGCCCTTCAACCCGAGCGGGTTACCGCGAGGGATCATCATCAGACTCCAGAAGGACAGCAGCTGCGCCAGCGATGCCCTCTCCAGTACGACCACTTCCAGCAGATCGTCGGTCGGATCGGCGCCATGGATGGCAGGATTGCCACCCGACCAGTAACGAATGTTGCTGATCAGAATTGAACAACCCGTGACCTTCACCTCATTCGCCGCTTGGTCAAGCCCCGTCACGGTGAGCGCAGGGAAATCGTAAGAGATTGCAAGCTTGAGCGCCAAAGGCACCAGCGCAACGAAACCGAGCCGACGCTTGAGTCCCAAGGGAGCACGATGCATCAACCGCGCGTCCCAGCCGATTCCGGCGCCTAGAACCAGGTGGCGGTCGCCGACTGTCCAGGTGTGCACCGTGCGATATGCCGTCCACTCGGAGATTGCCTTGATGGCGTCCACTGGATCGCGCGGGATGGCGAATTCACGCGCCAGAACGTTGGTTGTGCCGCACGGAACGATGCACAAGGGAATGTCAGTTCCAACCAGCCCCGCGGCGACGTCAGAGACTGTGCCGTCGCCGCCGCATGCAAGGACCGCGGTAACCTCGGGGGTGAGAAGTTCTCGGGTC
The DNA here is from genome assembly GCA_031426255.1 of Gemmatimonadaceae bacterium. Classification (GTDB taxonomy): domain Bacteria; phylum Gemmatimonadota; class Gemmatimonadetes; order Gemmatimonadales; family Gemmatimonadaceae; genus UBA4720. The sequence goes on from JANPKW010000085.1 coordinate 918, forward strand.
TGTGCCGTGATCCGGCCGGATGCCGTTGGCACCGCGACGACATCCGGCATGCGCTCGAGCTGACGGCATGCGCGGCGAACTGGCCCGCCGCGCCACGCTCCACCGGCCAAAGGGTTGAATAGCGCCAGTCGCATAGGGCTGGATTTGAGAAGACCTCGATCGCCGCCTAACTACATAGTAAACGGCGAGAATATACGGCGGAGGGCAGACAACGCAACTTTGGCCCGCTGCAGGTAATGGTACAGTTTGAAGTGGCGGGTTTAGATTGAGTCGTCCATGTAGGCGATCTTGGTACGACGACTATATCGACTAGATCGCAAGCGAGCACGAACTCGCTCGAGAAACCTGAAATTTCGCTCAGGCTCAGCCTCGCGTCCTAAATGCTCCAGCGGAATTGGCAGGAAAACATCAGCCATCGGACGCTCCGGTCTAGAAACACAAAAGGCCGCGCCAAATTCGTGCGGCCCTAACCAATCGAGTGCGAAATCCTTCGGCGCCGCTACCCGTTACGGTATCCGGCCCCACGTCAGAACGATGCCATTGTAGATCCGACTCAACGAAGCCACCTGCCCGCGATCATCACGCGCGAAAAGAAATTGCATAGTGAGATTGCTGGTGGTCGAAATTACCGCCTCGAACAGACCCGGTCCGATCGGCTCCAGTCGAAGCTGTTCACCGTTCGGCTGAATGAGAGTCAGGCCAGAATCCGCCGGCGCGATTCGAACAGTGCCGCCCTGACCCCCACGATAATTGCCAGCATAATCGCGCAATGCCCCGGACACAGACGAGGGGACTCGGACCGCGATGAGAGGAACACGCGTGCTCTGCGCCCCGACAACTCCCCACCCTGCACCGGCGCGTTGCAAAACCGTCAGGTAACGGTAAGTGCTGTTGCCCTCTCGAATTGAGTTGGCTACTACCACACCCGATGGCGAGACAAGCAAAACCTTCGCATCCAGAGCTGGCCCAACCGGAATCGCTTGCGCGCCGTGAGCAGCCGCTGCATGAAGCATGTCAGTCCGGTTGTAGGACTTGCCGGTGGAGAGAACGAGTACCAGGTCCGCCCCCGTATTCCTCTCGAGGTAAGCAGTATCGCCGAGAGTGAAGGCACGCCACCAGGCATGCGCCAGTCGGAGTGTTTCAGTTGAGTCCGGAATGTGTATCGGCGACCGCTCCTGTCCCGATGATGCAGCACGACAGCTGAGCGTAGCTACAAGGAGAACGGCGAGAAAAAGCGAACGGTCCAGCGGTAGCGCCCGACGCATCGGCAGTCTTAACCCCGCACCAACGCCTTGTACTTGATCCTGTGCGGCTGACCCGCATCAGCACCCTTCCGCCTTTTCAGATCCTCGATGTACGCCTGGTAATTCCCCTCGAACCAGACCGTCTCCGAATCCCCTTCGAACGCCAGAATGTGCGTCGCAATACGATCCAGAAACCACCGGTCGTGCGAGATCACAACCGCACACCCTGAAAAATCGAGAAGAGCATCCTCCAAAGCACGCAGGGTATCAACATCGAGATCATTCGTCGGCTCATCGAGCAACAAAAGATTCCCACCCTTCTTCAACAACTTCGCAAGGTGCAGCCGGTTCCGCTCTCCACCTGAAAGCTTCGACACCTGCTTCTGCTGATCAGCACCCTTGAAGTTGAAGCTCGACAGATACCCCCGCGCATTGATCTCGCGCTTGCCAACCTGAATCACGTCTGACCCGCCCGATACCTCATCGTACACAGTCTTCGCACTGTCGAGCTCACGCCCCTGATCCACATACGCAAGCTGCACGGTCTCACCAACTTTCAACGACCCTGAATCCGGCGTCTCCTCACCAACAATCATCCGGAACAGCGTGGTCTTACCCGCCCCGTTCGGCCCGATCACCCCGACAATCCCACCACGCGGCAACGCAAACGTCAGCGAATCAAACAACACCTTGTCTCCATACGCCTTCGCTAGCTTCGAAGCAATCACCACATCGTTGCCGAGCCGAGGAGCGGGCGGAATCACGATCTCGTTCTGCGTGATCTTCTCATCCTGCTTCTCCGATACCAGCTCCTCATAACTCTGGAGACGAGCCTTGGACTTCGACTGACGAGCACGCGGTGACATCCGTACCCACTCGAGCTCGTGCTCGAGAGTCCTTTGCCGCGCCGACTGCTGTTTCTCCTCAGTGGCAAGGCGATTCTTCTTCTGCTCGAGCCACGACGTGTAGTTCCCTTCATATGGTATACCCGCACCACGATCGAGCTCGAGAATCCACTTCGCCACGTTATCCAGGAAATACCGGTCGTGCGTAACAGCAACGACGGTCCCCGGAAACTCGGCGAGATATCTCTCCAGCCACGCAACTGATTCAGCGTCCAGATGGTTCGTCGGTTCATCGAGC
>JANPKW010000086.1:0-43812 GCA_031426255.1 Gemmatimonadaceae bacterium
AAAGTTGTCCTTCGCGGCGGCTTCGATGTATTGGGCGACGTTGCGATTGGGATCGACGATCAGGGCGAGCTTGGAGTGCTCACATGCGACCATGTAGCTGACTTGGGCGAGCTTCTCGTCAAAGAAACGTCGTAGGATCATGCGGGAATTATGGAGTCCGAACGGGGTGAAAAAAAGAAGCGCGCCGTTCAGGCGCGCCAAGTGTGCATATCAGGCGCTTCAGAATTGAATTATCTGACGCGATGTACTGGTAATCGTCCGGGAGCGGAGAACAGGAACTATCGGAACATAGGCATAGGTAACTTGAACCTGGACCCATTGTGGCCATTCTTTCGCAGGATTCTCCCAAGTCGGACGAACAACGATGCCATTCAACGGCGTACGTCCTTTCACATAATCTGCCACCATGGTAGAGTCCGCAATGGCGCCACTTTCTGCTCCGTGTACAATCGCGTAGCGCACCCCTTCTCGAGCAGCCGCCGTTATCGTGGTCTTCACGAATACACTACGCCCGAGCTCAACGATTCCGAAAACGACGGGAAAAAACACGATCGTCCCAACCAGGGCGAATTCGACCATCGCTGCACCTGCATCACCTTTTGCGAATCGGCGAATCTTTGCCAACAGCATGGATGACTCGCCCTATTGCACTAGAGAGAGGCGCTTGACGCCGGAGTTTCCGGTCTCGTCGCTTCTCAACTCGTACTTGCCACCACCGTTCTGACCGGTAATGGTTCTGGCGATCAGCGTTCCGGCTATCACGAGTTTGCCGTTCGCGTTCGTCAGCTTGAACTCCTGCGTCGGCATGTAGATGACGCCGCGAATGTCAGGGTCACCACCGACTCCGCAGAACTCATTCATTGAGTAAGGTCCCGAACTCGGCGCGTTTCGGTCAGCATATATGACGATCCCCTTGTAGGCACCAGACGTCGGCGCGCTCAAGTTGACAGAGCAGCTGTTACCGAACTTGATGGGCCGATATAAGCTGGCGTCGTTGCTCGGGCCATTCGCGTTGATGATCGTGACGTTCGTTCCATGCAGTTCGGCGTTGTTCTGCGACCCGTCGATCCCGCCTCCGAGAATTACGTAGGTTCCCGGACTCAAAGTTGCCCGGTGGTTTGCGCCGATGGCGATACCGCCGCAGTACACGCCGGGATTAAAGGTCGAGTCCTGTGTGAGCGTAATCCGAGATCCTACGGTGCAGGTCAGGTCTGCCGGCAGCCCCAAGTCTGAGTAGGGGTCCGGTGCGGGAGCTACGCCCGTGTAAACCGCCCCGCCGCGATCGCCGTCCACCGTGCCTACCGCACTGATTGGGTTTCCCCAGAGCTTACCCACATCAATACTGGAGTTGGAGGAAACGCCACAGGTGGTCGCATCCAGATCGCCCGGAATATTGATGGCTGTCCCCGAATTTGAGAGCCCATACACACACAGTGAGCTCCAAGCGGCCGTGCCAGCAATTGCGCGAGCTTGAATATCCACAGACGACTTTCCGAGAATGCCCCCAAAAAATGTGGGTACGTTCTTGGCGATCACGACCTCTACAAAGTCGGGATTGTTTGCATAAGGGCCAGACTTGATCTTGTAGTTGACCGTCACCTCGCTCGGTGAGTAGCCGTTCCGCAAGGCGGAGTTAAGGGCTGCATTGACGATCGCCGCGCTGTCCAGATTTCTGAAAATCTGCGTGCCGCCGCCGATAGCAGCCGCGTCAGCCGCAGTCTGCGCAATTCTTCGCTGCCTGTTTCCTGCTCCGGCATCGATGGCCAAAGCCATCATCGCCATTAGCCCTACCATCGCCACCGCGACAAAAACGATCATCGCTCCGCGGCGGGACGATGAAATGCTGCGCTGAGATCGTCTTCCAGATGCTTTCATTCTGTTGGTCCCTCATTAGACCACGCCGACTGTGACTACTGGCTACGCATGACGGCTTTCCGGGTTATAAAAAAGCTATTTGGAATCCCCGGATAGGGAAGTAGGAAGTTCACCGTTTTCGACGCAGTAACCTCGATGAACACGTCTGGAACGGCCCCACCGCCGCAGGTCGCCGTACACCCCGCAGCAGCGCCACTACACTCGCAATATCTGGAGGCGGCGACTGTCACCCCCGCCTCTAGGCCGTCCTGAATCGCGAACGCTCGAATCGAGTCCGGCTTTACCGTCATACCGGGCCTGGTTGCACCAAACTCGGCACCTGCCCTAGCTGCATTTGCAACAGTGACGGAGGTGTAGAAAACGCGCCCGTAATCGACCACCCCGATCACGAGCAGGACCAGTACGGGAAAGACAACGGCCATCTCGACCGCCGCGCCACCCTTGGCGCCACCTAGAAACCTTCTGAATTTTTTCGCGGCGGAGACATGCCTCATAACAACTCCTTAGCCTTATGCCGCAACGGGTTAATCGAACGCCCCTACGATCTCGATGACGGCCGGCCCGAGGATCACGATAAAGAGAGCCGGGAATATGAACAAGGCCATAGGAACCACCATCTTTAGTGGAGCCGTTGCGGCCTTGCGTTCGGCATTGTGCCTGCGCTTTCGTCGAAGCGTCTCGGCCGACACGCGGAGGACTCGTGCGCTGCTCGAACCCCACTTTTCGCTCTGAACCAGGCTCGCAACGAGCGTCCTGACCTCGTCCACGCCGGTGCGGTCCCAAAGTCCCCTGAGGGCCTCTTCCCGAGATACACCGGCATTCGTTTTACGGCTTACGACCAGCAGTTCTTTCGCAAGCTGAGGGTGGACGTAGACAAGGTCTTTGGCCACACGCAGAATAGCCGCGTCGAGGCTGATCCCCGCCTCCACGCAGACTACGAGCAAGTCGAGTGCGTCAGGCAGGGAGCGACGAATCTGTTCATGCCGCCGTCCCATTAGCCTCAACAGTATGAATGGGGGCAACAGCAGCCCAACGAAAGCCGCGGCACCCACACCGACCGCAAGTTTAAAGAAGCTGCTATGAGGAAGAAGCACCAGGGCAAGCAACGGCAAGCCAAGAAGCACGAGCACCCTGATCAGCGAGTACGCCAGCGGCGCGACCGGGCCATCGAAGCCGGCCTGGACCAGGCGGTGCTGAATACTCTGATTCTGTGACCAGATCGATGGAGCCTTCTTGAGCATCCGTGACCGCAGTGTGTCTTCATCGGTCTGGATCCCCCGCCGGATGGCCCGACGGATTTCCGCGGTTGCCGACGCTCCGAGCGCCCGGTCTACGGCCTCACGTCTCGAGGATTCGCGAAGCTGGAGCCATAGGGCGATCGCAAATCCGCCGACTCCAAGAATGATGAGCGCAAAAAGCGCCACAGCGGATGTCATATGTCTACATCCGCAATCTTCATCATGATCATGTAACCGACGACTACCGACACCGCCGCCCCGAACAGAACCGCACGGCCAACACTTCCCTCGGCCGTCATCGGATCGAAGAAGTCAGGATTGAAAAGTGAGAGAACACCAAATACGACGAGCGGAAGCACGGCGAGAAATCGCGCCGATAACTTCGGCTCGGCGATGAGTGTCTGTATCTGGCTCCGCATCGCAATCCGCTGGCGGATGATCTCAGCCAGGTTCGAAAGGACCTCGCCGAGGTTGCCTCCTGTCTCGCGTTGGATCAGCACCGCTGTGACGAACATCTTGAGATCGAGGCTGTCCATCCGGTTCTGCATTCCTATCAGTGCGGTGCGAACATCGATTCCCAGCCGTTGCTCGTCGTAGAAACGCGCGAATTCCGGCCCAAGTGGGTCGATGATTTCTTCGCCTATGAACTGGGTCGCAGCCTGAAATGAATACCCGGCCCTCATCGCGCTGACGAGCATCTCGATCGCATCTGGAAGCTGCTGCTCGAACTCGCGAAGGCGCCGCTTCTGTTTCCACTTTAGCCAGACGATCGGAACGAACCATCCAGCGACTAGAATAAAAAACGCCATGATTCCGCCATACATGCGGCTCGCAAGCAGCACACCCAGCATGCCGGAAGTCATGACGATCATGAAGAACGTCACTGGGCGCATTGTCTGCCCGGCGCGAGCGAGCTCGACACTTACGCCCCCAACCCAGGCCTGCCCGCTGAGCAGCCGGTTGAGAAACGGTACGTCGCTGATCTTGTCGTCCTTGAGCAGCGACCACGAGCGCTCTGCGCTCTCGGGTCCGCGCAGGCGGGAACGCGCGACGTCCGCGGCTTCGAGCGTCCTGCGGTTTACCAGAACGTATCCGCCGATGATGAAAGCCATCACCGCGACGAATACGGCCGTCAGAACCAGGATCAACGAATCATTCCCTCAGCAAACAGCTCTTGTGAGATTTCGACACCAGCGACGCGCAGGCGCTCCATGAATGCCGGCCTCACGCCCGTTGTTTCAAAGTCGCCCATGACCTTTCCATCAGGCGCGATACCCTTCCGCTTGAATCTGAAGATCTCCTGCGTCGCCATTACAGGACCTTCCATCCCGGTTACTTCGACAATGCTGGTAATGCGGCGCGAACCATCCGCCATACGCGTGACCTGAATCACGAGATCGAGGGCCGAGGAGATCTGCTCGCGCATCGCGCGGTCAGGAAGATTCGATCCCGCCATCAGGATCATTGTCTCGAGACGCGACAGAGCGTCGCGCGGCGAGTTTGCGTGAATCGTCGTGAGTGAACCCTCGTGACCGGTATTCATGGCCTGCAGCATGTCGATCGCTTCCGACGAACGAACTTCGCCGACGATGATTCTGTCCGGCCGCATGCGCAGCGCATTCTTGACCAGGTCGCGTGCTTTTACTTCGCCTTCGCCTTCAGCATTCGGTGGACGAGTTTCGAGGCGTACGACATGCTCCTGTTGAAGGCGGAGCTCAGCGGCGTCTTCAATGGTTATCACGCGCTGGTCAGGCGGAATAAAGGAAGCCATCGCGTTGAGCAGCGTGGTTTTTCCCGCTCCCGTTCCGCCAGATACGAGGATGTTCAGTCTCGCGGCAACGCATCCTGCAATGAGCGAGGCCATCGACGCTGTGAGGGTACCATTCTCAATGAGTCGCTGGACTGACAGATCAGCGCCGAACCGGCGAATCGACAGCACAGGACCGTCGATCGCCAATGGCGGAATGATCGCGTTCACACGCGAGCCGTCAGGGAGTCGCGCATCCACCATTGGCGACGATTCGTCGACCCTTCGGCCAACGCGGCTCACGATTCTGTCGATCACTGCCATGACGTGCGCGTCATTCCGGAAGGTCGCGGCAACACGAATCAGCCGGCCACCCCGCTCGATGTAAATCTCCTTCGATCCATTGACGAGGATATCGCTGATCGACATGTCGCGGAACAGCGGTTCGATCGGGCCAAGTCCGGTGATTTCGTACAGGACCTGCTCGATGATGTCTTCCCGATCCGCAACAGTCAACGGAGTCGACTCCTCCCGGAGAAGCTCGATGACGACAGCGCGAATTTCCGAGTTCAGCAGCCGTTCATCGGGGATCTGCTCGAGAGCCTCGAGGTCGAGGCGCTCGATGAGCTTGCGGTGGAGATCGATCTTTACCTGATCAACCGCGCTGATCGCCTCGGCATCGGGCTTCCGCGTATACATGCCGGATGTCGCCGACGGCGCCGGTGACCGCCCAGCGGGTGTTGGCCGCGAGGTGGTCTGAACCTGAGTGGGTTCGGTCGCCTCCGGAACCTGTCCAGGTGGCGGCGTAATCCCGTTACGTCTCGTCAAACGATCTCTAAGTGACATTTCTTGCTCCTCTTTCTGTCCCGAACAGCTTTCTCAGACGCGACCCACTACCCGGTGTCGCGCGCGGGAATGAACCGGAGCCTCCAGCGCCACTGAGCTTTCTCGCGAGATCGCTGTAGCTCCGGGCAAGTTTCGAATTCGGATCCTGAAGCGAAACCGGCACACCCTGAGTCAGCGACTCTGCGGAGAGCCGGTAGTCATTCGGCAGCTTGTAATAGATCGGCGCCTGAAGAAGATCCTCAGCGTCCTTGACCGGCAATACATCGCCCGATTGATAACGATTCACCACCACGCAAAGCTTCGCCTCCTCGTAACCGAGTCGTCTGCAGATTGCCAGTGACCGCTGAGTGCTGCGCAGTGAAGGCACGCTCAACTGCGTAACCAGTACAATTCTGTTCGCACCATCGAGTGCAGTCAGCGTCGCTTCACTCAGATGGTGCTCGCAATCGACGACAGTGAATGCGAACTGGCTTCGGAGCAATGTCAGAATTGAGCCGACGGCCGCGGAATCGAAGAGCTCCTCATCCTCAGGGGTATCGCCGGTGGGCAATGCCCACACTCCGCCCGGGCACGCAGTCATGACTGAATTCAGGAGCTCAGGGTCGATCTGGCTTCCCTTTGCGATCAAGTGGCTCAGGTCGTATGCGGGCCGGAGATTGAGGAACACTCTCACATCTCCGCCGGTCACGACTAAGTCGAGGAGCGCCACTCGCGAATCAGTCCGCTGCGCGGCCAGGGCCTGCGCAAGGTTCACGGCGATACTGGTGCTCCCTAGTCCGCCTTTACCGCTGTAAACGGCGATCAGCTCGCCACGCTGCGCTTCCGTGTGGCCTCGGCGGGTCACTCGCTCTACTGCGCTCGCGAGCTCTTCGGGCTTCGGCGGGTACACAAGAAACTCGTGGATTCCTGCGCGAATGGCACGAAGAATCAAATCGGGTTCCGGCGACGGAGCGGTCGCAATCACGGATGTCGTGGGCTCTCTTCGAATTTCCCGCTCGAGCGCGATCAGCTGCTCCGGTGTAATCCCCTCGACGGGGATTACGACCAGATCAAACTGTCCGTCCCGCATTCTCACGATGACTTCATCGCGAGTGGCAACGTTTACCGTCTTGGCGAAACCAAAGCGCGCGAGTGTTGCAGCGACGGCCTCAGCGGGGCCGGCGGAATTGTCCGCGATTAGCGCGCTGCGCTGCATCTTGTATCCCGCTCAGCGGATGATGGGAGAAGGAGGCCGTCGGGATGCATCATCGAGGCGCTTCTGGATTGCGTCACGCGCGGGTAGAGCAGTGTCGGGCAACAGTCTCAGGATATCCTGGGGCCTCGGATCGAGTGGATCGACGAGGACCGGGGTGACGATCACGAGCAGCTCGCTTTCGTTGTTCTGCCACCGTGTACTCGAGAAGAGTGCGCCAATGACAGGAAGATCTTTGAGAATAGGAATGCCGCTGCGAACGCGCTCCTGCTCGTTGCTGAACAAGCCCGAGATGATCATGCTGCGATCGCGAGGAACGTCGACTGTCGTCTGAACACGGCGAGTCCGCAGCGCAGGAATCCGAAAGCCGCTGATGATGATTCCGTTGACGAAATCCAGACTCGAAACTTCCGGCTCAACTCGGAGTTTGATAAGGCTGTCGCTCAGTATTTCAGCGACGAACTGCAACCTGACGCCAAACTCCTTGTACTGGATGGTTACCTGGTTGTTGCCGTCGGTGCTGGGCTGCAGAATTGGAATCGGCAGTTCACCGCCGGCGAGGAACGTCGCTGTATCCTTATTGCCCGCCATGATGTTTGGCTCGGCAAGCGTTCTGGCGTTTCCAGTCTGCTCCTGGAGGTCGATCAGAGCAAGAAGGTTTCTCGTCCCGAGGTCTGACAAGACTGTGAGGAATCCTGCATCGCTCGGGAGCGTAATTCTTCCCGCGTCGTCGAATACGTTATCGGTTCTGAAGGTTCCTGTGCCGACTCGTGTGCCACCGTTCCGGTAAACGCCGGACATTCCGACAGTACGAAGCAGGTCTTTCCGAACCTCTGCGATCTTGATGTAGAGCGCAATCTGTTGCCTGTCAGCCGGCGAATGCACGGACACCCGGTAATGCTGGCGCGTTCCGTTCGCGAGCCAGAAAATCGCGTCAGTTTCTCCTGAGGCTTTCGAGTTGATGACGAGCTCGCGTGTGCCCACAACCACAACATCAGCGATATCAGGGTTCGCGATCGACACCCGCGTGATTCCAACCGCGGTCGTCAACGGATACGAGCGGCCGACCGGCAGGTTGATTCGCGTTATCTGTCCAGGCTGGGCAGCTGCGGAAGTCGCTCCCGCGACTCCGAAGAACACTGCGCTTGCCACCAGAAACAGCTTGCGGACCGCGGTGAGAACTTTCAGACGAACCTCCACGAAAGATTGCACGAACTGGGTATTCGCCGGGGCGAATACCGCATTGATCAACGCTTACCGGCTGTATCGAATTTCTGAGGCGTCGCCTTACCGGCCCGATAAACGTTTACGAGCGCGGATTCAGGCGGCGGTGGCGGTGGCGGTGGCGGTGTCGGCTTCACTGCTGGCGGTAACGGACGGTATACGACGCGCGGTCGTGTGGTCGCTGCAGCCTGTGGTTGAGGAACCTGCACAGCCTGGCCCTGGAGTTGTGACAACACGTCGGTCGATGTCGCGCCCTTGGTCCGAACGCTGTCGGGGTCGCCATAGCCGCGGAGTACAAGCTGAATCGCGCCCGTGTTCATCGCGATGGCAAGTCTCTCGGCTTCATCAGGCGTGACCGCAAGCGTGACAGTCGTGGCATTGATCGCCCTTCCCTGCGTATCCCGCTGGAGATCCGTCCCGACGGAAAGCACGAGCATGTTCGACATGAAGAGCTTCGCGACCTGTTTGGCCGAACCCTGATTCTCAGCAATCGTTACGAGGACATCCACGCGACTATTCGGCTGAAGCAGTCCGCTGATTCCCGCCACATCGTTGATACGGACGGCCATTGCCCGCTGTCCCGGCGGGATCTTGATCTCGAGTCCAGGACCAGTCCCAACAGGAGCAAGCCTCCCTGGAACGATGTGCTCACCGTTGAAAACGGCGATCCGCGTAACGCGCCCGGCAACCGAGTCGATATTCGAAAAGGCGCCCGCAGGGATCATCTGGACCGGGAGTTGGACTGTTTTCAGCGCAATGCGATCGATGACGCTCCCTTCGGGGATGTCCTGGCCAGCGACAACCACCGGCTGCGTTACGACCTCACCGGCTCTGCTGTTGGCAGCAAGAAGCCGGTAGGCGCCGAAAGTCGCAGCAGCGGCGACGAACAGCGCACCCCAGAAAACAAACTTGTACCGTCCGCCCATGTCCTACTCCAATCTCTTGTTTGTTAATACTCCACCGAGCACCGATAACCGGTGTACGGCCTCATGCCAGCAACAACCCCGGCAACCACCCCGCCACTATTGCCCCGAACGCGATGGCAATTCCGTATGGCAAAGTCGACCGCCGGGAAGTCGCGTCACTCGGCGAAAGAATCGACGGCGTTCCAGCCGCCAATCCGAGAACCTCGGTCGTTCCTTTCATCCCTCGTGACCTTATCATCCAGACAAGCGCCAGTACCGCACCGGCACAGGCACCCGCAAGCGACCCCTCGATGGCGCCAACAGGGCCAAGCCAGGTTCCCGCCGCCGCAAACAGCTTCACATCTCCCGCTCCGAGCCAGCCGAGCGCATAAAACGGAAGCCAGCAGGCGAGGCCTACAGCGAGTCCTGCGAGCCCCCGCAACAATCCCGGACCAACTGGTCCTCCAATGACCGAATAGACCAGCCCGGAGAACGCGAGGACTGCTACGAGCTTGTTGGGGATGCGTCTCGTCCGAAGATCACCGATCGCAGCGTATATGAGGATGCCCGTAAAGGCGACTCCTGCCGCAATCCCGAATGAAGTGTCTCCGAAGGGGGCCATCCCCCAACCGATCCTTAGGAGAAGCTGTTCCCCATCTGCGAGAACTTGTTCTTGATCTTGTCGCCGAAGAACGTGACGGCGACTATCGCCGCAATGGCGATGAACGCGATCAGAATTCCATACTCTGCGAGCGCGGCGCCTTCTTCATCGCGCATGAACTTCCGTGTTGCAAGCTTGATCCGATCCACTTCAGCCTCCCAGGTTTGAATTTGAAATCCCGCAAGCGCCTCATTGGAAGCGCCGCCTGAATTTCACCGATGACGGGGGAGCGAGGGCTGACTGAAGCACCAGGCCCGTCCCATTACTGGGCAGCGACAGCGTTCGGACGGGCGAAACTGGGACAACCACTGACCAGATTCATCACTGTACCGCGACTGCAGCCGCCGCCAACCCTACAACTACAACTTCACTACTGCAACAGTTTGTTTATTAACGTTTTTCTACTTGCTTCCTCTCGCGTAGCCGCGAGAGGTGACGCCAACCCTCGATCAGGACAGTGCGTTGCCGTACTGCGAGAACTTGTTCTTGATCTTATCGCCGAAGAACGTCACTGCGACGATGGCCGCAATAGCGATAAAGGCGATCAAAATCCCGTACTCGGCCAAAGCCGCCCCTTCCTCCTCCCGGAGGAACTTCCCGATGCGTTTCATAAATCTCCAAACCTCCGAATAGATGAGACAGCCAAGGTGCTACCGTACAAGGCACGGGGAAAAATTGCAATACGGAACAAACGTGATCTCAAAACGTCACGGAACCGTTACGCTAAGTTCTTCTACCACAACGATATGGCTGAAGAAACAGCGTGATAGCGTACCGTCGTCCGAATCGCAAGATTAGCCGCGTGAAACGCAACCTCGCTCCGAGTATCGCCGACATCCTTTTCCTTGTCGTCGCCCCGATAACAGCAGTCACCCGCACGATCAAGCTCACCCACAGTGACGGCGACCTCGCCGCCCACATCCGGATGGGACAGGTCATTCTCGACACGGGAAAAATCCCCGCCCAGAGTCTCGCATCCTTTACAGCGACAAATGACCCGCTCGTGGCTCACGCGTGGCTCAGCGAGATACTGCTGGCGACACTTTATTCAGTGGGAGGACTCGCGCTCGTCTCAGTAGTAACAGGAATCATCGTGGCCACGACGCACGCAGGAGTTGCGCTCTTCCTTCGCTCGCGCGGGGTGGATGCCCGATGGGCCCTGGCTGCCGCATTCATCAGCCTTGCGGTCAGTTCCACCCACTGGCTTGCCCGCCCGCACATGTTCTCAATTCTCGGCGTGGCGATAACGATCTGGATCCTCGAGTCAGGATCGAGCCATAAGTGGCGCTATGTCGCACCCCTTTTTGTGGTCTGGGCAAACCTTCACGGGGGTTGGCTCTACGGTCTTGTCATCATCCTCGGGTACGTGATCGGTTCCAGAATCGAAGTCGTTCTTGACGCCGACCAACGTGACGAATGGTTGAAAGTATTTCGCGTCAACCTCGTAGCGTTGCTCGTAGCATGCCTCGCGACACTCGTTACCCCGTTCACGCTCGCTGACCCGGCGGGATTCGATCTGCACCGTGAAGTGTTTTCAGGAGCGACGAGCTCCGCCCTCGCCTCGCAGATGGGCGAGTTCATGTCACCGAACTTTCAGGCCGCCGCACCACTTCCCTTCTTCGGTGCCCTCCTTCTTACCGTGGCGCTCCTGGCCGTCACACGACGCAGAATGTCAGCCCCCCACCTGATAGTTCTGGTCATGAGCCTCTTCTTTGCGCTTCGCTCATTCCGCAACATGGCGCTCTTTGGCGTTTCGGCGTGGCCCCTCGTCGCCCTTCACGTTGCCCGAGCATGGCCCGCGCATCGCCGAAACTTTCCGCTGTTCGGCGAGATTGCGCGGATCGACAAATCTGCGAGGCCCGGCCTGTATGCAGCGCCCGTCGCGCTTATGCTGATAGCAATCGGGCTGAACAGCGGTTCGGCATTCGGGAGCCAGATAATTCGCAGGGACTTCAGCCCCAAAGTATTTCCGGTGGAAGCAGTGGCCAGGCTCAAAGCTGCAAGCGCAAGTGGCAGGATATTCGAGGCATGGGAATGGGGCGGATATATAATGTATGCCTGGCCCTCGGCCCGACTCCTCGTTGACCCTCTGAAGTTCAACGATTCTACAGTGAGCGCATTTACAAAAATCGATTCAGCGCGTCCGGGGTGGCAGGAAGAGATCCGCCGGTTGAATATCGAAACAGTGATTATTCATCCCGACACCCCGCTCTCAGATGGCCTGGAGCGGGACTCCGGTTGGACCAAGTGGTATCAGGACAGCACAGCCGTGGTATTCCGCAGCAACCTGCAAATCAAATAAATGCCGACTCCGTATCCCGTTCAGAATCCGCTTAGCCGATTCAACCGCATCTATGCGCAGGCGATGAAAGTCGATCGTGCAATTCTGCCCGATCCAAATGCCATGTCCCTCGCAACTATCGGGATGAATGGCGCGCCTTCGGTGCGGATTGTCCTGATGAAGTCAGTGGATGAGGATGGATTCGTGTTCTACACGAATCTCGATGGCAGGAAAGGCAGGGACTTGAGAACGCACCCGATTGCCGCAATCTGCTTTCACTGGCCCTCGCTCGAGGTGCAGGTGAGAGCAGAAGGTTCGGTCTCGCCGGTGACCGATCGCGAAGCCGACGAATATTTCGCAACGCGCCACCGCGACAGCCAGATCGGTGCGTGGGCTTCGATCCAGAGCCAGCCTATCGAACATGCGAGCGACCTCGCCATTCGTATCGCGGAAGTCGAGGAGCGATTCGACGGGACCGACGTCGCCCGGCCCCCGTTCTGGTCGGGTTTCCGATTGCGCCCCGACCGTATCGAATTCTGGAAGGCGCGTCCGAACCGTCTTCACGAGCGTCACCTCTACACCCGGGCCGGCGAAAACTGGACAATGGAAACGTTGTATCCCTGACCGGTACCGAATCGAGTCCGTATGCCCTAAACTTTCGGCATGACGATGACTCACACTCCGTCGATGACGGGAACACCGAGCGACGATAGCACCTGGACAACGGAATCCGCTCGCAAGCTTTACAACATCGAGGGATGGGGCGTCGGCTTTTTCGACATCAATGAGAAGGGTCACGTCGTGGTGCGCCCCGAGTCTGACGACCCTTCCCGCGAGCTCGACCTCTTCGAGCTCACTAACGATCTCGAGGCACAGGGGGTCGGCCTTCCGCTGCTGCTTCGCTTCTCCGACATCCTTCGATCGCGGATCGAATCGCTCACCGAGCGTTTCAATCGCGCCATTCGCGAATATGAGTACACGGGCGGCTACACGACTGTGTATCCGATCAAGGTCAATCAGCAGCGACACGTTGTAGAGGAGATCGTCGAGTTCGGCAAGAACTCGGGAGTCGGCCTCGAGTGTGGAAGCAAGCCGGAGCTGCAGGCGGTCCTCGCGCTGGCCGAGCACACCGATCACCTCATCGTGTGCAATGGTTACAAGGATGAAGAGTTCATGCGTCTCGCCCTCATGGGGCAGAAGCTAGGGCACAAGGTTTACATCGTGCTCGAGCAGCTCAGCGAAGTTGACGTACTCCTCCAGGTTGCAGATGAGCTCGGCGTCAACCCGACTGCCGGCGTGCGCATCAAGCTGCACTCAGAGGGATCGGGCCGCTGGGCAAAAAGCGGTGGTGAAAAATCTAAGTTCGGTCTTGGCACCGCGCAGCTCGTCAAGCTCGTGGACCGCCTGCGCGCGCAGGGCCGCCTCGACGTTCTCAAGCTCATCCATTTCCATCTTGGATCGCAGATCACCGACATCCGCTACATCAAGGGCGGCCTTCAGGAGATTTCACGCTATTACGCCGAGCTGCGCTCGATGGGCGTTGACATAACACACGTCGATGTTGGCGGCGGCCTTGGTGTTGACTACGACGGATCTAATTCCACGTCGCAGGCCAGCGTGAATTATTCGCTGCAGGAGTACGCTAACGACGTCGTCTATACACTGGCAGAATCTTGTCGTGAGCTCGAGTTGCCGATGCCGCACATCATCAGCGAGTCAGGCCGCGCACTCACTGCGCATCACGCGCTGCTGCTGCTGAGTGTAATCGATGTGGAGTCACAGGCTGACAACATCATGCCGGTACTTGGGGAGGACGATCACTCTTTCCTTCACGAGATGGCCGCTGACTACGAGGCGATAAGCCGTCGCCGCGTGCGCGAGGTCTACCATGACGCGACCTTTGCGAAGGACCGATCGCAGGAGCTGTTCAACAGTGGCGTCCTGACTCTCCGCGATCGCGCGCTGGCCGAGCAGATCTACATCGCGACGATCACGTCGGTGGCGCGGCTCGCTCAGCAGGACCGCGACGAATACGAAGACATCGTCGAGGATCTCGAGGCCACTCTTACCGACAGATATTTCTGCAACTTCTCGCTGTTTCAATCGCTCCCTGACAGCTGGGCCATCGATCAGCTTTTCCCGATCATGCCAATCCACCGCCTCGGCGAAGAGCCAACGCGGCGCGGAACGATTCAGGATGTGACGTGCGACTCTGACGGGAAGATCGAGCAATTCATTGGCGACCGTTCATCGAAGCCGAGCCTCGCGCTGCATCCGTTCAAGGATGGCGAGCCGTACATCCTCGGCATTTTCCTGACGGGCGCGTATCAGGAAATCCTTGGTGATCTGCACAATCTCTTCGGCGATACGAATGCGGTGCACATCAGGCTGTCGAAGGACGGTTACGAAGTTGCCGAGCTGGTGCACGGCGATACCGTCACGGAGGTTCTCGCTTATGTGCAGTACAGGTCGTCAGATTTGCTGGCGACGTTCAGGCGGAAGGTGGCAGCTGCGAAAGGGATTACGCGGCAGGAGGCGAACACTTTCATCGCCGACTATGTCGCAGGGCTGGAAGGATACACCTACCTGGAAGGCGAGGCGTCCCGTTAGACCTCGGCGCGGCCTCGTCTTACGGCAGATGTCGCCTTGGATATCACGCAAGTTGGGTGTAACGCCGCCAATGTCCTTAGACCTAGGACCTCGGCCCTCTTGCCCATCGCGTCGGATCAAAGATTGCAGCTGGTATCGGCTCATTGACCCGGATGTTCTCGTACTCCTCCTTGAAGTACGGCTTACCATCACGCAGCGACAGGAACTCCGTCGCAACCGGGAATCCCTCGATCTCCTTGTAGCCACCGACGCGAGTATCCGTGACAATCGTGCGACCTGCTCGCGTCTCCGCCTGGATCAGGCGAACAAGAACCAGCTTCTCAGCGTCGATCCATACCTGGTTCGACTCCATGTCCCCACTCTCCGCACCCATCACGTAAACGCGTTTCCTTTCGAGACGATCCGCGCGGAACTTGTTGAGGTTGATCTTCAGCGAGTCGAGGCGCCTGATCGTTATCGTTGGAGGAATGGCATAAATGTCGGCAGTGAGTGTCAGGATCGGCTGAATCGACCGGCGCGTCTCGAGCCTCCTGCCATTGTCGAACGTCGTCACGCGGTTGTTCAGGATGAGGAGCCCGCTCTTCGACGTGAGCGGATAGAAATCAATCCTTAGTTTGCCGGGAACCGAAAGGTTCTCCACCCAGCGAGACTTCTCTTCCCGGCCGGAAGAAGTGTAGAACGTGTTCGATTGTTCGAAGCGCAACGTCTGATACCACTTTCCGGAGTAGCGCGCGTGCATGTCACGCACCAGCTGGCGCGCCGATGACACGGCTGGCGCTTCCGGCGCTGCCTCCAGCACCGGCTCGTTCAAAGGAACGCCGGCGCTCGAACATGCAGATCCGGCGAGCACCAGGAGCGTCGCGGGAATCGCGCGACGAGCGATTGCGAGAGCTGAATTCGGGATCACTGTAGACCTGCCTTACCTGATTTGCCCGTAAAAAATTCCATTAAAGAGAAACGGGAACGCTCCATGAGTCTGACCCCGGAAATGCACCTGAGGTCCATACAGTACTACCTCGCCCTTACCCAGCGGGGCGACGACAACCTCCGCTGCCCCGTTAAGGACACTCTGGCCCCAGGCCCAGCCGCTGCGAAGTGGAGCTTCGCTGTCGAACCAGGCAACCGGCTTTGCAGATCCGCCCTTCGTGATCCTGAACGCGGGATTGTTATCGAAGAAAATATCGGTTCTCGGCTTCATGCCCCATGCGATCGGATCATTAGTATCGACCGCGACGGAAAGGACAGAACCCGGTACATAATATTTCGCGCGCGGGAGTGGCTTGTTGTCTTCGCCAACTACAGCGTTCGTCACCGGCAGCTCGAGCCGGTACGCGATCTCGGATGCGTCGCCGACCGCCAGCAAGGTGCCGCCATTCTCGACGAAAGCCTTGAGCCTCGGCAACGTTGTTCCGACGGTGATCCGACCCAGGCGGTTGCGCCATTCAGCGGGAATCTTGTCAGCAGCAGGCTGCCCGCGGAACTCGAAACCGCGCGTCGTGTCAGCAACGGTAAGAGATGCGTCATCCGGCAGAATGATCACGTCGAAGTTCGCGTTCAGATCTGCGTTGTCGAGATCCTGAGCGAACGCGACCTGATACGGGAACTCGAACTGGTCGAACACAAAGCGCATCCAGCCCGATGACATCGATCCGCCGTAAACATCCCACAGCGCCACGCGCGGTATCCGCAGCTTCGAGACAGCGTCCATCGGAGGGGCAGATGCAAGGGAGACGAACGACACGCCACGTTCCCGGGAAACAGCATTCATCGCGGCTGAAGACGCACGAACCGCACGCGCTACGAACGTTCCAATCGGCCACGTGGTGCTTCCCACGATGTGCTCACGGCGCAGCACGTGAACTTCATGCCCTGCCTTGAGCATGCGATTGGCAGCCGCAAATCCATCGTTGGTTCTTGTCCAGGCATACCAGCCATCAGTAACTGGCGCCACCACCACTGTGCCAGTGGGAACCGGGGCAAATCCGTTCAGTTTCTGGAATGGGCCGGTGAATGGCTCGAGAATTCTGTCGACTGTCACGCCCATCTGGTAGGCGAGAGTCCAGCCGGCGTTGTCATACGGTGGCGTCGGAGGTCCACCCGGATATGGGATATCGTCTGGATGATCCTGCGGCTCGAACATGTCGAGAACGTGGGGCCGGAATGCCTGCGCGGTTTTTACGACGTACGATCCGGCCGGATACGACTTGTTCCCAATGGAGAAACCGGCCGTGGCGCGATGAATCGTGATGCCATTTTTTACCAGCGCATTGATGAACTTGACCGCAGTTGGAAAATCCCTCTGGTCGGATGGGATCACGTACCCGCGCGGGTCACGATTATCTGAAGTCTGCAGCAGCTTCATGTAATCGGCTGCAGCAACTCGACGACGTGCAGCGCTGTCTTCCTTCATCTTCGCTGTTATCGCCGCAATCCTGCGCGGCGTCATCGTCCACGTGTCCTTGTTACCGCGGTCGATCGAGTTTTTCCCCATCTTCCACGAGTTGAACAGGAACGTCTCGCGATGTCGCGACGCGATATCCATCACCGCACGGTTTGCGGTCAGCTCGTACGTCAGGGACTGAGCGAAATGCCACTTCTGCGGCATGATCGGATAAATCAGGTTGCCGCTGGGTAGAAGCCTCTCAGGAACGAGCGGGATGTCCATCGGCGTGGGATTACCGATCGTTTCCGTCAACAGCCCAATCATGTTGTGGAAGTAGACCGTCGTACGAAGTCCGCCGTTCCACCATGTCGAGTAATTCGCGCCGCTGCGCATTGTCGTGCCCGGTTTCCCTTCAGCGATGAACCTGCTGTGCATCGCCGCGCCGACCAGCTCGATCCCGGCGGGGACCATCGGATCCATGTTGTAGTTGAACGGGTCCCTGAACGGCGGCGCAAACATTACAGTGCCGCGCGGGCCGGTCTGGTGATGGTTGTACATGATCTGCGGATGCCATGCGCGGAACAGGATGCTGTCTACCGCCTGCGTCTCCGGCTGCGACGCCATGTACGAGTCGCGATTGTTATCGTGCCCTATGTACTTCTGATACAGTCGCGGCACACCCGAGGTGAGCCTGTTCTCAGGAACCGGATCGCGCATGTACCAGTCAGACACGAGATCCATTCCGTCCGGATTGACCAGCACCGCCAGGAGAATATCGTCCCTGAGGAACCGCATGGTTTCGGCATCTGTGCGGCTCACCATTTCGTAGACGTATTGCACGAGCTGCTGTGCACCAAGCACCTCGTTCGCATGCAGCCCACCGTCAATCCATACAATCGCCTTTCCCTCACGCGCCATCGCCCGTGCCTGCTCCTCGGTAATGCCTTCGGCGAGCGCGAGCTTCTGAGAGATGTCCCGGTACCGCTCGAGCTTCGGGAAGTTTTCCGGAGCAGTAATGATTGCCATCATTATTGGCCGTCCTTCTGCGCTCGTGCCGATTCGTACGACTCGCAGGCGGTCTGACTCGCGATCCAGCTTCTCCCAGTATTTCATGAGCTGCTGGTAATTCACGAGGCGGTAATCGTCCCCGATGTTGTGGCCGAACTCCTGAAGAGGAGATGTGATTCGGCGCTGTGCAGAGGAAGTTGCCGGGGCAGCCAGAAGCAGGCCGGCGACAACGAGCAGGATGCGGCTTTGGATCATTTTTCTCGGTGAGTCGATTGTGGGTTACCGCTAAAACTACGACCCGCCACGCCGCGGGGACACTGTGCTCCATGCCGCAAGCGCGACCCCTGCGAGGATCACCGCACCACCAAGCATGGTCGCCGCGGAAGGAACCTGGTGAATGCCAGGGATGATCGCCGCTAGTATCGTTGCGCCGACCGGCTCTCCCAGCGTCACGAGATTGACGACGTAAGCCGGAAGGAACTTCAAGGCCCAGTTCATTCCGGTGTGGCCGAGCAGCATCGGGCCAATTGCGAGCGCGGCGAAAATCGCGAGCTCGCGCGTTGGCTGAGGGAAAAGTGGAAGGTTCGTGACCATCGCCATCACGACTAGAGTAAGTGCGCACGCGCTATAGGCGAGCCCGACGTAAGACCAGATCCCGAAGCTCTTTCGCAGGTGGCGGCCAATGCTGTAGTAGATCGCAGCGGTGAGAGCGGCCGAGGTTGCGAGAAGATTTCCGAGAAGAGCGCCTCGGGTAAATGATCCCTGGCTTTCACTCCATGCGGGCGCCGCGATGATCATGGCGCCAACGAGTGCGACTCCTATTCCAGCAAGCTGAACTCTCGTAGGAGATTCGCGAAGGAAAATCGCCGAGATTGCGACGATGAACGCTGGCTGCAGACTGACGAGAGTTACTGACGCAGCAACAGTGGTGAGGTGGATCGAGGCATTCCATGCCCAGAAGTGAAGCGCTAGAGCAATTCCTGATGCGCTGGCGAAGACCACGTCCCGCCGGGTCAGAGCGCGCCACTCCTTCCACTGGCCGGTTAGCGCGAGCGCGATGCCGACAATCACCAGTGAGAAACACAGCCGCCACGCGGCTATCGCAAGCGGGTCCGCGTTGGAAAGACGAACGAGCGGACCCGCGAAGGATATCCCCAGCAGCGAGAGTGCAAGCACAACACCTGCCGGTGGTCTTCTCAGGCTGGCTGTCCCCTTGTCGTTCCCGCCGCTTTCGTCAGTCCGTCAGCGTGAGAAGCTGTCGATTGGTTCGGTCACGCGCGTTCATGACTTTGCGCGTGTAGGTGTAGCAGTTGGGAGTATTCCTCCCGCGGACACACCCATTATAACGCTGAAGCGCCACGCCGATATTCGGCGCACGCTTGATGTTGTCAGCGAGAACGCTCACGCCGTGACAGATGTTGCTTTCAATATCGTAAAGGTCGCGCGACTTGCAGCCCCAGCGGCCACGATGAAACGGCATCACCTGCATCAGGCCGGCTGCACCGACAAAGCTGCGGGCGCGCGGGTTCATCTCCGACTCGACAAGCATGATCCCAAGGATCATGGCAGGGTCGATCTTCTTCCTCTTACCTTCCGATACAACTGCGCGCGCGATCCTGTCAGCATCGGATGAGCTTCTCGTGTAACGCCGCAGAACCTGGCTGACGCGGAACGGATCTTCAGCCGGCGAGGTTGCCCTGATGACGGCTCCCGGCAGAACCTGGAGAGCACCCATCGCGGCGTGACGCTGGTAGTTGTAAGTGAAAAGTGTTCCCGCAGCCAGCAGCACCGAGAGGCCCGTCACGCGAACGATCGATGCAAGAGTCCGGCGCCAGACCGGACGATAAAGGTGCGAGACCTGAGCGTGGCTCTCGACGAATTTCAGACTGGTAAATCCCGCTTTTACGCGGGACAAGCCGCCATCAGGCCGCTGGTACAAGTACTCCTCCTTTGCCGTCTGGAAACGCCTTGCCGAGCCTGTCTGCAAAGCGCTCGAGCATGGCGAAATCCTTTTCAAAGACTTCGTATTCCGCCGCAGTGGTGGGCGACCGGTGAAGCGTCGTCCCGTCCGCGGGGTTAATGACCTTCCTCAGCTGCTTTCGCTCACGCACCAGCTGCGCCCCATGCGACTCGGCGAAGCTCCACATGCGGCGACCGATCTGCGAGTTGGTCAGCGGGCATTCCGGGTATCTTCCGCGGATGTACCTGATGAAGTACTCGTTATCAACGACTTTCCTGCCGGTCGATTCCTGCTCCGGCTTCAGCTCTTCCGGCGCGACGAGTGAGACACGCAGCTCGGATCCGAGCACCGTAGCGATCTGTCGCAACAGGTCGAGCGAGACGTTGTAGTGATCGTCATGCTCGATGTTGCGGATCGTCGACGGTGAAACGGGTACCGGGAGTTGTGCAGCAACGTCTTCCCTTCGCAGACCCTTGAGCTTCCGAAGCTGCTCGAGGTCGCGTCCGATCCAAGCCATACGTATTCCGGTAATGATGTTGACCGACAACGTATAACGGTAACCGGGGTGAGCCTATACGGCAACCCGGGGACGTGTCTTCCTTGACTACGGGAACAAAGGGGGGAGTGGGGTGAGGAACGACCTAGGGGGGTGAGGGTTCGCTCGACCGGCTCACTAGGTCCCGGATTTCCGGCGTTCACTGTTTTGGGGGTAACGGCGGAACAGCATTTGGATGGCAGCCCCGTCGTTCCCCAGAAAAATCAAGATCTGAATACCGAACCAATGCCGTGCAACGCGGGAAAGAACTCATGCCTCTCACGACCACCCGATTGAACTCCTTTCCGGCAGTTTCTGTAGTTCTGTAGTTCTGTAGTTCTCCTACTCCCCGTCGGTTGACGACCCCGGGAAGACAGCTGACAACATCTGCGAAGCGGCGCGGTCGGCGTAACGGAGGACCTTACCGGAATACGTGTGACAGCGCGGTGTGTTTGTCCCCCTGACGCAGCCGTTGTAGCGGAGCAGCGCCCGTTCGAGATTCGGTGAACGCTTCACGAAATCCTCGAGGATGGCGGTCCCGTAGCAGATGTTCGAATCGATGTCGGTGAGGTCCCGGGATGGGCACTGCTTCCACTTCCCGGCGTGGAATGGCATCACCTGCATCAGGCCGCGAGCGCTCACGTTGCTGCGCGCATGGACGTCGAACTTGGCGTTCTCGGCGATGAGGAGACCGATCAGCAGCGCCGGGTCGAGGTCGCGCTTGCCACCTTCTCTGATCAAGGCCGCCGCGATCTTGTTGGCATGCACCGTGTCCTTGGTATAACGCCGGATTACGCTGCTTACCCTGAAGACCTGTTCGCTCACAGGTGGCGGCGCGACGACCATTGCCGCAGGGAGCTGGAACAGGTTCCCAGGCTTCACGTACTTCGGTTTCTGCTGGTTGAGGGTCCAGATCGTGCCCGAAACCAGGAAGACGGTTGCGACAAGTCCCTGGCCGAGGGCGCGAAGATTCCGCTGCCACGGCTTGAGGGGCGGCCGCTCGTTGCGGCGCCGGCGAACGCGCGTATAGACGTTCCCGCCCGAACTTCTGCGGTCGTCAGAAAACTGTTCCTGCTCTGAGTTTGCTGGGCGATCCGATGTGTCGGACGTATGCATGGCACTATCCTCTGCACCCTGTATGCCATCTATCGGTATGGAGATTGCCTTCCGTGGTACGCATCTTACGGGTTAGTTGGGCGGCTGCGCAACGCCGCTTTTTTTCTACGCCGCAACGTGGGAATATTTGTGATACCCCTGGGGAACCTCTGCCCACCAAATGAAAGAATCTGAAGGAATCTACCGGCTTGGCCGGTTCGTAAAACGCACAATCATCGGATTCGTTCTCGTTGTAGTCGGGCTCACGGTATTTGGCTACGCGGTGTTCATGAGACACGTCGACGCACGAGGCGCGTGGACCGCCGCCGCACGTGAGCTGAACGGTGGAATGCTGCATTATGGCGAAAGAGTCGAGGTCTTCGCGAAGGCATTCAAACGCAGGCCCACTGATTATTACCGCGCATCGAACGGGCTTCTCGTTGCGACCAACGAGCGGGTGATCTTCATCGGAATCGCGCCAAGCGATAAGCTCGACAACATCGATGCGCCCGCGACGATTCTCCAGTACGAGTTCCCGAATGACACGACCCTCAGTCTCAGGAAAAAGCGACTCTATTTCCTGACCGCGGCTGGAGTCCGGGTCGTCCACCCGAATTCTCCCGCGCAAGACTTCGCTGCTTCGCCAGGTGACCAGGAGTCGCTCACCAAGCTCGTCGATCACGTGAGCCGACGTCTCGATGCGTTGAGAGTGGAGGCGATCAGGGAGCGAAGGATCCGCGCGGGAATTGCGGCGCTGATCGATCAGCAGATCACTTACGTCGTTCGGAGAGGGGACGCGATTTCCAGCATCGCCACAAAGTTCGACACGACTCCTGAGAACATCAGGAAGTGGAATAACATTGTTGGGGATCGCGTTCGCATTGGGGACACGCTGATAGTGAAGGCGAAGGGTCCGCGTGAGGCTCCGGCGCCCGCTGCGGCTCCGCGTCGCTGATAGGGTAACTCGCAACTGACTGACAGACTCGAAACTGGTCGAGTTAGATGCCCAGTTTCGAGTGGTTATACCTGAAGCCTGTAGCCTGCCTTCCACACGGTCAGAATATGCTTAGGAGTCGAAGGATCATCCTCCAGCTTCCGCCGAAGCTCCGCAATGTGAATATCGACCGTGCGCGTCATCACCTCCGCCTGATGACCCCAGACCTCCTTCAATAACTCGAGCCGCGATGCCACAGCACCGCGACGACGCACCAGTGCGAGCAGCAGGTCGAACTCCTTCGGTGTAAGCGCGACCTCCACGTTCTTCTTTCGTACGTTGCGCGCCCGTGTGTCTATCGAGACAGTATCGAATTGTTCGACGTCCGGCTCATCGTTGGCTTTGTCCGCGCCCTTCGCACGACGCAGAATAGCCTGAACACGCGCCAGCAGCTCCGAGAGGCTGAAGGGTTTCGTCACATAGTCATCGGCGCCAAGGCGGAAGCCAAAAACCTTGTCTGCCTCCTCGCCGCGGGCCGTCAGGATCAGCACCGGCATGTCCTTTCCTTCGGCGCGCAGTCTCTTTAGAATCGTATACCCATCGATTCCCGGCAGCATCAGGTCGAGAACGATGAGATCAGGATTTCCATTCCGCGCGAGCTCGAAGCCCTTCGTTCCATCTTCGGCAGCCTCGACGTCGTAGCCTTCAGATTCGAGACTGCGGGTCAGACCGAACGCGAGGTTCGCATTGTCTTCGATGACGAGAACCTTTGTCATGTGCCCACCTCCATTGATTCGCGCCTGGCTCCGGCGGACTGAGAAACCCTCTGCTCCCGCATTCGCGGAAACTCGATTACGAAACGGGCGCCACCGCCCGGTGCATCTTCAACCCACGTTCGGCCGTCGTGCGGCCGCACGAGCTCGCGCACTATGGACAAGCCGATGCCGCTCCCGCCTGCCGCAGATTCCGTGTCCCGCGTCAGCCTGACATAAGGATCCCAGATTTTTTCCCGATCACCCTTGGGCACACCCGGGCCCTTGTCGTCGACGGTGATGATCACCTTATCGTCCGTAGCAGAGAGCGACACGTTCACGGTCTGGCCAAGCGGGCCGTATTTCACAGCGTTGTCGAGCAGATTGAGAACCACTTGCCTGAGCGCACGCGGGTCGACTCGCGCAACGAGTCCCGGCTCGATTGTCGATCTGATCTTTGCGCGACGCACCCGTGCGAGCGGAGCGAACGCATCGATTGCCGCCTCCATCTCTACATCCATCGCAAGCGGTTCGGGCATCGCTGTGCTTCGCCCATGTTCCGATCTCGCGAACGCCAGAACGTTCTCGACGAGATACGTGAGGCGCTGGGCTTCCTCGTCGATGATACTGAATGAACGCTCGCGCTCCTGATCGGACCTCAGTTGTCCGTTTCGAAGCAGCTCGGCAAAAAGTCGGATTTGCGCGAGTGGCGTCCTGAGCTCATGCGACACGCCCGATACGAAGTCCACTCTGAGTTGGGCGAGCTGCTGCTGCCGCCTCAGCTGGATAACGGCCGCGACAACAAGTCCCGCTGTCAGCGCAAAGAGCGATGCGAGAACGGGCAGTCGGGATCTTGGTAATCCGCCCACGACCAGTTGTGATGCAATCTCCTTTCGCAGCGAAACACCGAGTCTCAGACGCCCGAATCTGTCGTCGAGCGTATCGACAACAGTGAATCCCTTGTCGAACGGAGTGTGCATCGATGCGAAGACCTGGCCGCCCTTCGGCGCCCACGACTTTACCGATAGCACTGAATCCCGTGGGACGTTGTGGAGGAGCGACGGCGGCAGCAGCGGCGTTCGAACCAGAACCGAATCGAAAAGAGGCTGCACAAACGCGCGCGCGTCGGTCTCAAAACCATAAGTCACGAGCAGCCGCCCATCGAAATCGCGCGACAGCACATAACAGACGATGCGAAGTCTGCCATCGATGCTGTCAACGGTCGCGATGTACGAGTCGTTGCTGACGATGATACCAAGAAGGCTCGCTGGATTTCTGTCGGCAGATCCGAACGCCTGCGTTCGAATCGGTGGCGTCTTGAATCGGGCAGGCGAGCTCAGTACCGTATCCCGGACCCACCTCAATACCGCTGGGGACGGTTGCGCGCCCGCAATCGTCATCGAGCTGTCGCGCCAGTCAAGCCGAAAGTAAAACCTGATTCCCTCGAGATACTTCGCAGGGGCGGGCGGCTGCAGCGACGCCGACATGAACTCCTGTGGCGATGGCCACGCCTCAGGCTTTGCAGGGTCGACACGCGTCAGTGGCACGATGAAAGTCGAGATCATCGCGCTCAGCATCTCCTGCCCCGCCTGCTGGTTCATCTGCCACGCGGCGAACGATGCGTAGTCGCTCAGCGCACTCTCTGCCGCGGCCCGGTGCGATCGCTCGGCGTCCAGCGCCTGCCAGCCAAGTATGCCGGTGAGTATCAGCGCGAATGCGAGCAGCGTGACGAGCGCAGCTGACCGCGACCGCCTGATTGCTCTTCCCTGCTTCAATTGAATGCTGGCTCCACCGTCAGTGGTAATGAAAGTGTGAGGCAGGAATATAGGTCTCCCCGTCCAGACTCAGAGTCTGGATGGGGTATCGTCGGAGTAAGAAATCTGTAAGGCGGATCGGGTCGACATTGACCACTCCTCAGGCCTCAGACCTCAGTTTTAGGCATCAGAGCTCAGGCGTCGGTCATTAAACCTTACCGAAAAGGAGCATAGGCTTCAGGCCTCAGTTCTCGGCAGTCGTCAGGCACGAGTATCAGCTGACCCGTGCCTGAGGCCTGCGTCGACTGAGGCCTGAGTCACACTTTTATTCACCGCTCCTCCTCCCCGCCGAAACCAGTCTCGGCAGGGATGTCGCCTAAGCGTTCGACCTTTACTACACGTTTCAACACGTTGCCGCCAACTGTGATGGTCACGAGGTACTCGCCTTCGGCGACTACCGGCCCATTGCGGCCTCCTCTTCCACGCCCGCCTCCCGCTCCGCCACCACCTGGAGCCTGTCCGGCAGGTGCCTCAGCAGGCCGAAGGTTTGGTTCGCCTGCGCCAGTTGAGTCCCGCCCCGCGCGCGCAGAATCTGTCCTGGTTCTTCTTGCACGCTCCGCGTTGACGCTGTCGCGAATGCCTGCAGGACCCAGCGGGCGCGGCATTCCACGAAGATCCCAGACAACCCGGTTCATTCCAGCCAACGTCGTACCGGTGAGCCGGCGAACGACTTCGCCTTTCACGTCAGTAATTACAATACGCGCCGTGTCGCCCGGAGCCGCCACAGCAGCGAGACGGTAGTCTAGTGTCGCGCCGTAGGCGGGATTATCGGCGAGAAAAATCTTGTTGCCGTTCCACTCCTGTGTCGTGCGCTGCGCGTACGCGAATGCAATTCCCGGCTGGAAGAAGTACGCGCGCTGCGACATCACGCTGTCAGCAAGCTGTTCCAGCGGAGCGATGTCGACGACCCAGATCGAGCGCCCGTGCGTCGCCGCAATCAGCTCGCGGTCCCGCGGGTGAATCTTGAGATCATGGATTGGCACCGTCGGCATTCCATTCATGAAACGCTGCCATGACACGCCACGATCGGTCGAGACGTATGCCGCGACATCGGTTCCGACAAAAAGCAGGTTGCGGTTGTACGGGTCTTCCCGAACCACATGAATGAAATCCGGCCCGCCGCTCGGCAGATTCCCGGTGATCGAGCGAAATGTCTTCCCCATGTCGTTGGAGACGTAGAGGTAAGGCTTGAAGTCACCATCGCGATGCGCATCGAACGCAACGTACACCGTTGATGTATCGAACCCTGAAGCTTCCACCCTGCTCACGTAGGCTCTCACCGGCACTCCGGGGAACCGTTTCGTCAGGTTTGTCCAGGCCCCGCCGTCGTTGGTCGAACCCCAGACGTTGCCGTCGTCAGTACCGGCCCAGAGAATCCCGGGCCGCACCGGCGATTCCGCAATCGTCGTCAACGTTCCGTAAGTCTCAGCCCCGGTGGCGTCGAGAGTGATGCCGCCCGTCGTCTTTGTGCTGACCCTGATCCGCATCGAGTCGGCGTTAGAAAGATCGGGTGAGATGGGATAGAAGTGATCGCCCCGGTCCGACGACTTGAGCAGCTTGTTGCCGCCGAGGTATACCGTGGTTGGAGAATGTGCAGACAGCAGAAAAGGTGTCGACCAGTTGAAGCGTAGCCGTGTTGCCGAGTCGGCGCGCGCTCGCGCGCGAACGGCTTCGAGGGCGGCAGATATTTGCGGATTCACCGGCTGGGTGGTGTCACCGCGTGCGATGATCAGCGAATCTTCGTAGGGCACCGCACCACCGCGGCCGCGCATTATGGAATAACGTGCGCCGCTCCCGAGATCGAGTCGCGATACATTGCCGCCCTGTGATTCGTTGTAGATGATGTTTGGGTCGGTCGGATCGATCGCCGTGTAGAATCCATCGCCACCCCCGACATTGAACCAGTCGGCATTCCCCGCCCCGTTTCGCGCACGCGTCCTGCTTGGACCACACCACGTTCCGTTATCCTGCAGTCCGCCGCAAACGCGGTAGGGCTTGCTCATGTCGTAGCTCACCGCGTAGAACTGCCCGATTGCAAACGTGTTCGGGAAGTCGTATGTGCCGCCGCGGTCCCACGTGATGCCAATCCCACCGTCATCGCCGATGATGAAATGTTCGGGGTCCTCGGGATCGATCCACATGGCGTGCCAGTCTGTATGGATCGACAACGCTCCCCGTCGTTCGGTCTTCCCACCGTCATCGGAAAAGCGGAATATCGACGACATCCAGTAGACGCGATCGGGGTTCTTCGGGTCGACTCTCACCTGCGAGTAATAGAAGGGTCTCGCGTCAGTGGAGTTGCGCTGCATCAGCGCCCACGTCGATCCACCGTCGGAAGTTCTGTAGAGACCGCTGTTGAGGCGCTGGGCCTTGCTCGTGTCTGCGACCTCTCCCTTTTTCAGCGGGCGCTTCATCGTATCGGCCTCGATCATCGCATACATGACCTTCGGATTCGATGGCGAGATCGAAAGACCAATTCGGCCTTTCATCGTCTCCGGGAATCCGCCGCCCTTTACTTCGGTCCACGTCTCACCGGCATCAGTGCTTTTCCATAAGCCGCTTCCCGGCCCGCCGCTCTGCAGGAAGTACGGCCCGCGGATTCTTTCCCAGCTTGCCGCCCACAACGTCCTGCTGTCGACGGGATCCATGACGAGTTCGATGAAGCCGGCCTTGTCGCTCACGAATTTGACGAGTCGCCACGTGACGCCACCGTCCGTCGTCTTGTATATGCCGCGCTCAGGATTGTTCGCCCATGTCTTACCGGCAGCCGCTACGTAGACCACGTCAGCGTTCTTCGGATCGACGACAATGCGCGCAATGTGCTCGGTCTTCTCGAGCCCCATGAGTTTCCACGTACGGCCGGCGTCAGTTGACTTGTAGATGCCGCCGCCTGGTGAAATGGAATTACGCGCATCCTCTTCACCCGTCCCCGCCCAGATTACGTCGCCATTCGTCGGGGCGATCGCGATGTCACCAAGCGAGATCACCCGCTCCTTGTCGAACAGGGGGAAGAACATCGTCCCGGCATTGATTGTCTTCCAGATGCCACCTGTCGCGGTTGCGACATAGAACACTTTCTTGTTTCGAGGATCGACTTCGATGTCGGTTACTCTGCCTCCCATGTTGGCGGGGCCGATCGACCGCCATCGGAATGCGGACATGTGATCCGCATCGAGTGGACGTGTGAGTTGAGCTTCAGCGGGGAGCGCGAGGAGCGAGGCCGTGAGAAGAAGTTTTCGCATTTGGGGGGGAAGAGGGCGCGGAGAATTGCGGACTGCGGACGTATTGCGGACTGCGAAATGCGGACTATTGCGGACTATTGCGGACTGCGAAATGCGGACTATTGCGGACTACACTTCGTCCCAGATTTTGCGGTGGCGAGTTTCTGTCAATGTTATCGAGCCGATGATGAACGTCATGAGCGCAATCACCATCGGGTAGACAAGACCCGCGTACATGTTTCCTGTCCTCGCCACGAGGGCCGTTGCGATGAGCGGGAGAAAGCCACCGAACCAGCCGTTCCCAAAATGATATGGGAGTGACATCGAGGTGTAACGAACCCTCGCTGGAAACGACTCGACGAGAAACGCGGCAACGGGACCGGTGATCATCGCGGCGATTCCTATCTGCACAACAATAATGGCGACAATCGCTACCGGATTGAGTGGATCGGAGAACGCAGTCATTCCGCGATACAGAAAATAGTAGGAGATCGCACCAAGCAGGTTGCCGGTCATCATGACCTTCTTGCGTCCGATCGTATCAGACAGATGCCCGAACAGGATGAACAGCGGCGCGCCGAGGACCAGCGCAACTGCGACAATCGCATAGGTCGTGGTGAGCGGAAGCTTGAGCACGGTTTGCAGGAAGAACAACGCGTAGAACTGGCTCGTATACCATGTGACCGCCTGGCCGGCTGTTACCCCGAACAGAATCACCAGTACGAGCCGCCATTTCACCCACGTATCGAAGCTCTCGCGTATTGGCGACGTCGACGCCCCGCCCTTCGCTTTCAGCTTCACGTACAGCGGTGATTCACCGAGCTGCCGGCGTATGTAGAACGAAACCATGACGAGCACAACCGACAGCAGAAATGGAATTCGCCATGCCCACTCGCTGAACGCCGCCTCACCGGTGAGTCGTCGCGTTATGAGAATGACGATGAGCGAAACGAATAGGCCGAGTGTCGCCGTAGTCTGGATGAAGCTCGTATAAAATCCGCGCCGTGAATCAGGCACATGTTCAGCCACGTATACAGCGGCACCACCGTATTCGCCGCCGAGAGCGAGGCCCTGGAGCAGGCGCAGCACGACTAGAATTATCGGCGCGGCAATCCCGATGGTCTGATATCCCGGGAGCAGTCCTATCGCCGCGGTCGATCCACCCATGATGAGGAGCGTTGCGAGAAACGCGAACTTGCGACCTACCAGATCCCCAAGTCGTCCAAAGAACAGCGCGCCAAGAGGCCGTACTGCGAAGCCGACGCCAAAGGTCGCGAGTGTCTTGAGGAAGCTCGCGGTTGTGCTCTCGGAAGGATAAAACTGAGTCGACAGAATCGTCGCGAGGCTCCCGAAAATGAAAAAGTCATACCACTCGATCATCGTGCCCGCAGTCGATGCGGCAATGACGCGCCAGACCCCGCGCGGCGCCTTCTCCAATTCCTTACCATTCTGCATGGCGCTTATTTTGGGGACTAAGTCCAGCCATTACAACCATCCGGAATACACCCAATCAAACGGATAGACCTCAACGCCGATCTAGGCGAGCACGATGGAGGAGGCTTTCTCCACGACGAGGCACTTCTGGACCTCGTGTCGTCAGCGAGCATCGCGTGCGGGGCTCACGCGGGCACTCTCGATGTAGTCGGACAAACCGTTCGCGCGGCGATGGCTCGAGGAGTATCGATCGGCGCACATCCGTCCTACCCGGACCGCGCCGGATTCGGCCGGGCAAAACTCGAGGTTTCGCTCGATGCACTGACTGCCTCAGTCGAAGATCAGATTCGCCTCGTCGCCAGCGCATGCGCGACCGCAGACACCACATTGAAATTCGTAAAGCTTCACGGAGCGCTCTACAACGTCGCCGCCGACGACTCTGATGTTGCTGGGGCCATGGCCCGTTGCATCGCGGGGGTCGATCGCCGTCTTACTGTGCTCGCTCTCCCCGGGAGTCAGATGGAGAACGCCGCACGCAACGCCGGTCTCGCAGTCGCGCGAGAAGGATTTATCGATCGAGCGTACACGTCAGGTGGCCGGCTGGTTTCCCGCGCAATTCCCGGTGCCGTTATTACTGATCCAGCTGCGGCATCGGCTCGCGCCGTCAAGCTCGTGCTCGATGGGCGGGTTACCGATATCGACGGGAACGAGGTAATCGTTGGGGCTGAGTCACTTTGTGTGCACGGCGATAGCCCGAACGCGCTGGATATCCTCAGCAAGAGCCGCTTGGCGCTCGAGCGGGCAGGTGTGACTATCAAGGCATTCGCATGAGCCCGCCGCGTATTGTCCCCCTTGGTGATCGCGCTCTTACGCTGACGCTAGGCGATAGAATGAGCGAGGACCTCAGCTCTCTCGTGATGGCGCAGTCAGCGCGAATAAGGGACGCTGGCATTATGGGCGTCACTGACATTGTCCCGTCATATGCGGCGCTTGGCGTGCACTACGATCCACTCGTCATTTCCTTCTCCGACCTCGTCGAGCGGATCGAGGCAGCAGTAGCGACCGATGTATCGTCAGCGGCGGCGGAAGTGGCCGAAACTGCCATCCACGAAATCCTGGTCCGGTATGACGGAGAGGACCTCGATGATGTAGCGCGTCGAACGCATTTGACGGTGGATGAAGTCATCGCGATTCACAGCGAACGCGAGTACCGGGTGTACGTGATCGGATTCGTTCCCGGTTTTGCGTATCTCGGCACACTCGACGAGCGGCTCGTACTGCCCAGACGGGAATCGCCCCGCAAGCGCGTGCCTGCTGGCTCGGTTGCGATCGCAGATCAGCAGACGGGGATCTATCCATCGTCGACCCCGGGCGGCTGGCATCTCATCGGCAACACTGACGCAATTCTCTTCGACCAGAATCTCGAACAGCCTTCGCGCTTCAGAGTTGGAGACCGCGTGCGGTTCGTGAAATGTTAACGGTGACGAAAGCGCCTGCATACGCAACCGTTCAGGACGCAGGCCGAACCGGTTTCATGGCGAGCGGCGTGTCGCGGGCCGGTGCAATGGATCTGCACGCACTGTTCACCCTCAACACGATGCTTGGCAACGACCCGGGATGCGCAGCAATCGAGCTTGCATTGAGCGGGGGTGAAATCGAGTTCGGGTCGAGCGCGATATTCGCGATTGGGGGCGCCACCACAGGTCTCACGTTGTCTGGTCGAGAGGTTCCGCTATGGCAAGCGCATCACGCAGGCAGGGGTGACGTTCTCGTCGTTGCGCCACCGCGCGACGGTCGTTTCATCTACATCGCATTTGCCGGCGGCGTCGACGTACCGCCAATGCTCAAGAGTCGCAGTACATATTTACCGGCAATGTTCGGCGGGCGTGACGGACGCCGCCTCAGGAACGGGGATACGCTCGACTTGCTAGAGGCGACGCGAAAGCAGCGTCATCAGGTCAGCGACCAGCTTCCCGAGGCGCTCAGACCACCCCTGAGTGTCACCATTATCCGGTACATTCCGAGAGACGAAAGCGATCTCGATTCTGAATTCATACTGTCAGGTGCATCCGATAGAACCGGTTATCGGCTCGAATCAGCGTCGCCGCTTTCCGGAAAGTCAATTCTCTCGCAGCCAGTGTGTCCGGGGGTGATCCAGATACCGCCGGATGGACATCCGATCATACTGATGGCTGACGCGCCGACGATCGGTGGATACCACGTGGCCGGCGTAGTGATCTCCGCAGACCTCGGCCCTCTCGCTCAGCGCACCCCTGGCGAGGCCATCGCCTTCCAGCGCGCCACGGTTTCCGAAGCGCACAAGTTGCTTGCAAGTGCGTCGGAGAAACTCGAGAGCGTTCGTGAATGGAGACTGGCCTGAACGCTCAGGGAGTGAGTGACAGCATTATGGAAACCACCTGATCGGCAATCGCATTAC
The DNA here is from genome assembly GCA_031426255.1 of Gemmatimonadaceae bacterium. GTDB lineage: Bacteria > Gemmatimonadota > Gemmatimonadetes > Gemmatimonadales > Gemmatimonadaceae > UBA4720. The sequence continues at coordinate 32,153 of JANPKW010000086.1, forward strand.
GAACCGACTCCGAGTAGTGAAGGAAGTCACCAACGTGCATCGTGCTGTCCGTCCACGTGAGGCCGTTCGCAGAAGTCATTGCGGCGATATCGACAAGACGTACGCCCTTCTGGGATGCAAGCGTGCGGATCGACGCGTTCAGGGTCGTTATCGCCGGAGATCCTGAGGATCCAAGAGGCGGCAGTGTCGTTATGAAAAACCTGGATGGTGACCTGCCAGCGGCGATCCACTGGTCTATCATGATCTCGAGGTTCAGCCGGATCGTAGTCAGGGGCACGTTGCCGATGACGTCGTTAGTACCAAGCGACACGTATGCGAAATCTGAATTGCGCGGTGCGAAAGCGTTGGTTCTCAGAATGCTGCCCGTCGGGTAAAACTCGTTTACCGGCTCGCCGCCGCTCCAGGGATACGCCATTCCGAGGACTTCGCCTTGATATCGCGTCACGCCACCAACAGTCTCCAGCGCATTGGGCGCGAATACTATCGTACGGCCAGTGCCTGTCAGCGTTCCGGAGATACCGTGATTTACTGCTTTGATCGTCTCCGTACGGTTTGCGCGCCATCGCGCCTCGATCTTTCCGGCTAACTGAAGAGGGCTGTTCGGCGCGCTCGCACTGAGCCGAATCGCTGGATCGCCACTCGATACGTACGAGCTCACACGCTTTAGCGGACTGGTTCCTTCGAACCCGAAATCAGTATTAGAGTCACCGAACGTCACGATCTGCACCTGCGCGAAACCCATAGCGACGAAGATGAGCGGATTTCCGCTCAATCCCGGTACCGATGCAAACAGTGAGTTCCCGCCAAGACTGAGAACCCAATCGCCGATTGTCGCGATGCCAGATGCATTAGTTACTGCAGTCGCTCCAGTAATCGTCCCGCCGCCGCTTCGAATGGAAAACGTCACAGTCACATTCGGTACTGCGACGCCTTCGACGTCGGTTACCCTGACCGCGGGCTTCACCGGTACCGGCTGCCCCGCGATGGCGCTCTGATTGTTTCCGGCGCTAATGGACATCGAAGATGCGGGTAACGCTACCGCCGTTGCATTGAAGACAATCGGGCTTCCAGTAAGTCCGGCCGCCGTTGCCGTAACGGTGTTCGGACCCTGCGACGCACCAAGTCTCCAGTTCGTGACTGCGGCAATGCCATCGGCATTGGTGACAGCGGCCGCGCCCGTGAGCGTACCGTCTCCGGCAGTCACTGCAAACGCGACCGCCACACCAGGTACAGGCACGCCAGCCGGATCCGTCACGATGACAGATGGCGGAACGAGAACATTGAAGTTCGGGCGCGCCGTCTGATTGTTACCGGCAAATCCTGCGATGTTGCTTGCGACGGGCGCAACGGCGGTAGCCGCGAACGTCACTGGACTTCCACTTAGTCCAGGGCCGGAGGCCAGCAAGGACTGTGGCCCTGCAGTCTGCCCAAGTCTCCAGTTACCCACTGTTGCAACGCCAGTTGCATCAGTAATCGCCGACCCGCCGGTGACTGATCCACTTCCGCTTGCCGGCGAGAAGGTAACTGTGTAGCCCGCAATGAAATTGCCGTTGGCATCAGTGACCTTCACAGATGGCTTGGTCGCAACGAATCCGCCGGCGGTCCCCGTTTGATTGTTGCCCGCAAAACCTTCGATCTTCGCGGCGGGCCCAGCACCAGCCGCAGCATCGAACGTGACAGTTACGCCAGGCACAGCTGTCGAAGTCGCGGTCAATCGGTTTGGCCCAGCGGTCGGTCCGAGTGCCCACGACCCCACGGCTGCGATGCCCGAAGCGTTGGTCGTCGTCGTCGCGCCGGTGATCGTTCCAGCCCCAGCCGTAACAGCGAATGTGACAGCTACGTTTGCAATTGGATTGTCACCCGCATCAGTAACGATCACAGATGGAGGAGTCGGCACTGTCTGCCCGACCGCAACCGATTGATTGTTTCCTGCCCACGCGATGAGCTTTGCTGGAGGTCCGGGTATTACAGTGACAACCAGAGTGCCTGACTTACCTTCCGACGTCGCAGTGATTGTCGAAGTCCCTGGTGTCTTTGCGCTGATCAAGCCTGTTGTCGCGTCAATGGTCAGAACCGTAGTATTCGAGCTCGACCAAGCTACCGCACGCGTGAGCGCAGTCCCCTCATTATCCCTCAGCACCGCGGAGAGCTGGCGCGTGGTGATCACCGCAATCGGAGTAGTTTCCCCGGTTATCGAAACGGTCTCGACACGGGGACGCATCATTACGGCGTAAGTACCGAGGCGCGTGATAGTGCCAGTGACGGTCTTGTTCGCCGTATTTACAGTGCTGCCTTCAACAAGCCTCCATCCACCGGAGACCACCTCGAAAAGCTGAAGCTCACCCTCGCTGTTGCCGGCGGTAACGAGTGCAGGATTGTATTTGATCGTCAAGACCGCTGGCTGAGCCAGCGTCGTCGGTAATGGCCCGACATCAAAAGCAGATCCCGCGAGCAATCTCAGACTTGGCGGAGTTGTCGTAGCCAGCGCGACTGACAGATTCGTCGTCTGTGTCAAGGCATTCGCGGGCACTGCGATCGTGAGTGTGCCGGTGAGGTCCGAAAACGTTTTCCCCGTCGCATCCACAACCGCCCCGTCCTTCACCCTCACTTCAATCGTCGCGAGCTTGCCATCCACAGATGCAGTAACGGTGGCCGTTCCAACCGAGACGCCGGAAATAAGCCCGGCAGCCACTGTAACCCTGGACTCGTCAGAACTCGTCCATGTCGTGATGCGGTCGGTGAGCGTGGCCCCTTGTGCATCCTTCGCGATTGCCACGAGCATCTGCACTCCGCCGGGAACAAGCTCCAACGGGGCCGCCACATTTATAGCTACCGTTGCGACCGGCGGCGGCGGTGCTGTACCCTCTCCGCACGCTACCGCAAACGCCAACATTGCGGCGCTGGAAAGCAGCGCACACCGCCCAATCCACGACGCGCCAATTCTCCTTGCGGACTGAACAGGCGCAGACGGCGATTTAGCGGCTTCGAGCGTTGGATCGAAGTCGGAGGTTGGGTTTGACAATTGATGAACGGGTGCGCGGTTAGGACAGCCTTTTAGTTTAACTAAAGGACAACATTATCGAAACGACCTGGTCTGCCAACCAGTTCCGAACAGCCTCCGAGTAGTGAAGCTGGTCCCCGGTTAAATGCATCGCCGGCGATTTCCACGTAATCCCGTCGTCGGCGGATACGAAAAGGGATAAGTCGACCAGCCGCACGCCCTTGGCAGCCGCCAAACTCCTGATCAGGGTGTTCAGCTCCGGGATGTTCATCCCGGATCCTGCATAACGCGGCGGAATTGTAGTGATGATGAACCTGTTGGCGGGCAGACCCCTCCCGACCCAGGCGTCAATCATCGTGCTGAGGTTGGCAGCAATCGTAGCGGGTGATACACCACTTCCTATGTCGTTGGTTCCAATGGAAACGTAGGCGAAATCGCTGGTACGGGGCACGAACGACTGCACGCGAGGAATGGCACCGGCAGGGTAAAACTCGTTGGCCGGTTCGCCACCACTCCACGGATATGCGTCGCCAAGTACTTCGCCCCGGAAACGCGACACACCCCCAACCTGCTCGAGACCATTGGGAGCTCCCAGATGGGTCCGGCCTGATCCGCTCGAGGTACCAGAAATCCCGTGGTTGACTGCCTTTATCGTCTTCGAGCTGTTTGCTCTCCAGCGAGCCTCGATTTTTCCTGCGAGCTGAAGTGCACTGTGAGGCGCTGTCGGGCTGAGCTTCAGCGACGGGCTGACGGCTGAGATGTACGATCCCACTACCGGAGTGGGGCTCGTACCCTGAAAGCCGATGTCAGTATTGGAATCACCGAAAGTCACGATTTGTATTTCGGCAGTACCAAGCGCAGTGAACGACACGGGACTCCCATCGAGTCCGGGGGCGCTTGCCGACAATGAATTCGCACCAATACCCAGTGTCCAGCTACCGACGGTCGCAATACCCGCTGCATTCGACACTGCCGTCGCGCCGGTGATCGATCCGCCGCCGCTCGTTACTGCGAATGTCACCGTCACGCCTGAAGCTGGATTGCCTTCGGTGTTGTTGACCTTGACGGAGGGCGGGATCGGAACAGCCTGACCGGCTGCCGAGCTCTGGTTGTTCCCCCCATTGATCGCAATTCCAGCTGCGCCCGGAACGGCTGCAGTCGCGGTAATTGAAAGCGAAAGTCCCGCGCCGGAGGCACTCAACGAGTTCGGCCCTGAAACCGGCCCAAGTGTCCAGCTGCCAACTGTTGCGACGCCATTCACGTCTGTCACCGGCGTGGCGCCGGTGACTGTGCCTTCCCCTGCCGTAACGACGAACGAGACTGCGACTCCCGGAACCGGCGCCCCTTCCGCATCCGTCAATCTCACTGCAGGCGGTGTTGCGACCTGCGTTCCCGGGCGGCTTGTCTGATTGTTGCCGGCAAAAACAGCAATGCTAGTCGGCACTTTCGAAATCCCTGTCGCATTGAACACGACTGGACTGCCAATGAGTCCTGCGGCGATGGCGTGGAGCGTCTGCTGGCCTGCGATTGGTCCGAGTCTCCAACTGCCGGCTCTCGCAATTCCGAAGGCATCCGTCACCGCATGAACGCCAGTGACGGTTCCCCCGCCAAGTCCAATAGCCCAGGTCACGGTAAACCCTGCAACTGGGCTTCCGTTTACATCCGTCACTTTCACGGACGGAGGTGTGGGGATGAACTCATTTATGTTCGCCGTCTGCCCCTCACCATCCGATCCTTCGATCTTTGCCGGCGGGGGCGGACCTCCCGTCGCATTGAATCGAAGCGTAATGCCGCTCAGCAGCGGCGATGTCGCGATGAGGGTATTCGAACCAACGTTCGGGCCCAGGGTCCATGCGCCTGCGGTAGCAATTCCATCCGCATTGCTTGTTGCGGAGCCACCGCTGATGCTCCCTCCTCCAGACTCGATTGCAAACTGGACGGGAATTCCGCCGACCCCCGCCCCGCCAGCATCGACGACTTTTACCGACGGTGGGTTCGCAACGGCGAAGCCAGTCTGCGCAGACTGATTGTTACCGCCGACAATCACCATGCCCGTTGCTGGAACAGTTGCCGTTGCTGCGAACGTTACCGGGCTGCCCGACAGGCTCCCCGAAGTTGCGGTCAGCGTGTTCAATCCCAGGCCGCTGCCCAAGGTCCAGCTTCCAACACTCGCGATCCCCTGAGCGTTGGTTGTGGCAACGGCGCCGGTTACTGAGCCGCCACCGCTTGCCACCGCAAACGTGACACTGATTCCGGAGACAGGAATTCCAGTTGCATCGGTAACGATGACCGACGGTGGAGTGGCGACTGAAGTTCCCACTCGCGCACTTTGATTGTTGCCCGCGAATCCTGCGATCGCAGTTGCAATCGGCACAATTGCCTGAAATGTCGCCGTGGTTCCTGGCACCGCCGGCGACGTAGCAGTGAGCGAGTTGTTGCCGGGCGTCGAGCCAAGCGTCCAGCTGCCCACCGTGGCAATGCCTGCGGCATTTGTTGTCGCTACATCGCCAGTGACCGAGCCACCTCCGGTTGCGGCAACAAAATTGACGGTGACGCCAGAAACCGGGTTGTCACCCACGTCAGTTACGATGACGGACGGGGGCATTGGCACCGCGCCACCCGGTGGCGCGTGCTGGTTGTTTCCGGCAAACGGTATGAGCTTGGCCGGCGCGCCCGCCGTGACCGCATACGTCACTGTCGCGGATTTTCCTTCCGAGGTTGCGGTGATAATCGCAGCGCCAGGCACCTTGGCCGTCACCAGGCCCGCCTGAGTTATCAGAAGTCCCGAGGGATTCGAGCTCGACCACGCGATCGGCCGGTTGAGCGTCATTCCTTCGGAGTCGCGCAGTGTAGCCGTGAGCTGCTGAGTCGATGGTACGGCGATCGGACTCAGCGCGCCACCGATAGTCACACTAGCCACGACCGGCCTCAGCATCACGGCGTATACGCCACCACTTGTAACCGATCCGGTCACCGATTTTGCATCGGCATTGGCAGTGCTTCCCTCGACGAGCTGCCAGCCGTTGCCTGCTACTCTGTAAAGCTGAAGCTCGCTCTCACTAAAGCCTGCGGGAACGAGGGCCGCGTCATACCTGAGCGTGATTGTGACAGGCTGAGAAAAACTCGTTGAGACCGGGCCAAGCTCGAAGGCCGTGCCTGCGAGGAGACGCACGCTCGATGGCGGCGCACTTGCGCTGTTGAGCGTCAAACTCGTTGGCGCCGAGAGCGCATTTGGCGGGACGACTACAGTAACGGCGCCGCTCTGATTCGAGAAGGTCGCGCCCGAAGGCCCCGCGAATGCCCCGTCTCTCACGCGCACCTCGAGCGTCGAGGAGACCCCATCGACGGATGCGCTGATTGTCGCTGAGCCTACCGCGACACCGGTAACAACACCCTCTAAAACCGTGGCCTTTAAAGGATCCGACGATGACCATGATGTCGCGCGGCCTGAAATCGTAGCGCCGCTGGCGTCCTTTGCCGTGGCGACAAGCATGCGCGTCCCCGCAGGCACGAGGTCGAATCCCGGCGCCGCATCGATGACGACTGAGGCTACTGCAGGAGGCGGAGCGGTTGGTTCGCCGCATGCGAGCCCCAACAACACTGCTACGGTCGAGAGCAGGGCGGCCGCTCGCCTTGCGCCCAACGGCCTCGTCATTCTGGAACTGCTCGGGTTTCGATGGGTGAACGTCTCGTCATTCGGGTCAGCTGGAATCAACAGTTTGCGGTAATGGGCGGATGACCATTATACACCGCTGCAATTTAATAAAGCCCCTTCTCCGTGCCCCGATCGGACCGAGATTTCGGTGGCCAATGGAGATTGGCGGGTTTACTCTATCCACACTCGAACCGGAGCCCCATTTGATACGGGATTTCAGGGATTTTCTCACAAAGCAGAACTTTCTGGCACTCGCGCTCGCTGTCGTACTTGGCGGTGCCGTAGGCAAAGTCATTCAGTCAGTCGTCGACGATTTCATCATGCCGGTGATCGCTGCAGGCAGCCCGGCGGGCGAGTGGCAGAAGGCAACCCTCGACCTTGGTCCGGTTCAACTGGGCGTCGGAAACTTTGCAAGCGTCCTGCTCAATTTCCTGATAATTGCGTTCGTCGTATGGCGCATCTCGAAACTGTTCGAGGGTCCACCCGCGCCTCCAGCCCGCACTTGCCAGTTCTGCAGGAAGGAAATCGACGCTGGGGCATCACGTTGCCCGCATTGCACGAGTCAGCTCTGAAACTGATCAAGCGGTGGTCTTTGTTTATCACCGCCGTGTCGATCAACTGTGCGCCAGCTGACTCAGCTGCGAATTCAGCCGATGCACGTACCGTACAACCACCGCCCGACAGGATTGAATGCCGAATCTCACGCGTCGCTGACGGTGACTCTTTTAACTGTGGGAGCGCAGGGCGGGTTCGACTTCTGATGATAGATGCCCCCGAGCTCGCCCAGGGAGCAGCATCGCGACAGGCATTGAATGCCTTTACCGCGATCGCTCCGATCGGTACGCTCCTAAGTATCGAGACCGACGTTCAGCCCCGTGATGACTACCAGCGAATCCTCGGTTACGCGTTTCTTCCAGACGGGCGGATGCTGAACGAAGAAATGGCGCGCTCGGGATTCGCCGTGGCTCTCGTCTATCCTCCAAACGTCAAGTACGCCAATCGCATCAGGCGCGCCGTCGAGGACGCCAGAAAAGCAAAACGTGGATTATGGGCGACAGATTTTTTCGCATGCGCGCCGCGTGATTACCGCGCAGGCCGCTGCGGCGATGGCGGAACCCGCAGCAGAAGGCCGCGTCAGTCCACGGGCAAAAGCTGACGTAGCCCGTCCCATTCGACGTTGCCGCCGCTCAACACTGCGACGGTAATTCCGTCTGGCTTCACCGCTCCTGTCATCAGCGCCGCGGCAGTTATCGCACCACTCGGCTCAACGACAATTTTCAGCCTGTCCAGGAGATGGCGCATTGCGGCGATCAGAGGCTCATCGTCGACTAACACTACATCGTCGATGTACGGCTGGTGGTGGCGAAACGGCAGCCCTCCGATTTCACTGGCCTGAAGTCCATCGGCGAGTCCACCCGTCGCGCTAAGCCTTACCGGAGCACCTTTCTCGCGTGCTGCATGCAACTTCGGCGCACCCACTGGTTCGACGCCAATTACGCGCGCATTCGGGCGGAGGAGCTTGATCGCGGTGGCAACACCTGCGCTGAGTCCGCCACCGCCTACGGGCACAAGAACTGTCGACACATCTGACAAGTCCTCCACTATCTCCACGCCCACAGTGCCCTGCCCTGCAATGATCGCCGGATCGTCGTACGGGTGAACAAAGACGAGGTTTTCCGCATCCGCTATCTCGTGAGCCTTGTCAGCTCTTTCGTGCGTTGTCGTGCCCCACAGGATCACGCGCGCTCCGAGTCGTTCCGCGCCCGCTCGTTTTGCAGTGCTCGCATTGGTCGGCATGACGATTGTGGCAGGAATGCCGAATATCCGCGCGGCCATCGCAACGCCCTGTCCATGATTTCCAGAGGAGGGTGCAATCACCCCTCGCTCCAGCGCCTCCGGTGGGATCGAGCGCAGAAAGTTGTAAGCGCCGCGAAACTTGAAAGCACCCGCTCGCTGAAGGCCCTCGGCCTTATACCAGATCGGCACTCCAAGCTTCTCGCTGAGGGTTTCATCAAGAAGTAGGGGCGTTCGAATGGCGACCCCTTTCAAGGAAGCCGCCGCCGCGTTGATGTCGTCGAGAGTGACGAGTGGTCGTTGATCGATAGTCATCGAGTTTCCCTTCGAGGTGGCGCCCACGGCGCGATCGCTGATGCGACGACTCCGGCGGTGGCAGTGTCGACCGCGATCCGCCAATCTACCTTCTGGTAGGTCACTGTTTGATCCGAGCCGGTCTCGAAAAACAGCAGCGACTTCACAGCAGGGTATTTCTGCGGAAGCTTCGCGAGAGCATCCGAGTACCATGCCGCCCTGCTGCCGCCAACCGCGAGTGACCCGAATTCGGCAATCATGACTGGTTTGCCGAATGAAGCGAGCTTCTCATACTTTGCGCCGAATATCTCATCGAAGGACCACCACTTCGACCACTGCGCGATTGGTCCAAAATTGAGTACGCCGGTCGCAACCCAGTCGACAGTGCCGGAGCCCGGATAGTAGAGGTCCCAGTATTCGTAGGCAACGTGCGGTGACCATACCCAGACAACGTTTCTCGCGCCCGCTGCGCGGAAACGGGTCACGACCCGCCGCCATCCATCGATGTACTCCTCCTTCGTGTTGTGCTGCGGCCCCCACGGGTATCTATAGGGATCATTCATTTCGTGAGCGAACCGCACGTATACTGGATTCTTGAATCGCGCGGCCGCGCGGGCCCACTCGTCAATGTAGAAATCGTAGTCACCGCGGGCGATCGATCCCATGCCGTGACTGTCCCGCGCCTCGCGAAGCGGAAGGTGCGTGTGTTTGCGACCGTCGAATTCAGTGAGCCATGGCTCCCACGTGATCATCGGAACTGATCCCATGTCCCAGATAGCATTGGACATGACAAGGGGGAACTGATGGAGGGCATCGTCACCCCACGCGGAATAGAGCTGAATGATCGGGAGCCTGGTGCCGAGCCTGGACTCGAGTTCGAGAACCCCATCGAGGCTCGCGGGAAGCTGCCCGTCATAAGCGCCGAGCAGAATCTCATTTGGAGATTTCAGAATCGACAAGTTCGCGCGGTCGAGCCACACCAACCCGGCGGAACGGCCGGGACCACTGAAACGGGCGCGTGCACGATTTTCAATCGAGCCGACAAATGCTCCCGCGCGTGCGAGGCCCGCGGCAAGCGGTCCACTCGTGGCTGAGCTCATCGCGGTGAGCAGGTACACGACGGCGGCCCCAGCGCCAATCGCGGCGAGCGTGAGTGCGATGCGCGAGCGGGGGGTCAAGTATCAGGCCTCAGGCCACCGGCATCAGGCCTCAGAGGAACATCCCACGGATCTTTCAGGGACAACGCGCGCGACGACTCCCAGGAAGCGTAAAGTGCGCCGATCGACATGATCACCGGTATCGACGCGAACGCCACCATTCCCCATACGGCTTCGCTTGTCAACTCGAGTCTTCCCTCAGAAGTATGGAACAGCCGTACCGTCGCTATTCGTGCAATCGTCGCCACGTAGATGACAATGAGAAGAAGCTGCGGCCACGCGAGTCGCATGAAACCGCCGCGCACTGCGCGTTTCGCGGTCGGAATGTATGGAATCTCTGCCCTCACGATCGCGAGAAGAGTACCGGATACGAACACCGGCCAGCCGGCAACCTTCAGCACCAGTCCCCGCCAATGGATCCCACGTTCCGCATCTCCGCCTGCGAGCCAGCGCTGAACATATAGATAGATCATTGCGCCAATGATACCGACCGGACTGGCCGCCAGGAGAAACTCACCAAAGCGCATCGACGCCGGTTGAATTCCCGTCCACAGATACACATATGGCAAAATCAGGAACAGGAGCGTCGTCAGGCCGAACAGGTAGTAAGTGCCTGTTGCCAGGTACGCCAGTCGCTGCCGGTTGGTGAGACTGCTGAACGCGCGCGGGAGCTCGACGAACGCAACTTCGTACACACCGCGCGCCCACTTCAGCTGCTGCCGATAGTAAGATCCAAGATCTTCTGGAACGAGGCCGCGGCTTATCACCTCGGGTACGTAGATCGAGCGCCAGCCGCGTGCGTGCAACCGAATCGCGGTAACCAGGTCTTCGGCGAGTCCGATTCCATGACCGCCGATCGAATCGAGTGCGGCGCGGCGGAACGTGCAGTTAGCTCCAATCGCGAGGCATGCGCCATGACCATAAAGCCCCATCTGCCCCGGTCCATAAAACGCGTAAGTCTGTTCGGCGGCACCCGCAGCGGTCATCGACCGCGGCTGATTGTAGTATGCCTGCGCGACCTGGACGAAACCGGTCTTCGGATTCTCAAAATGTCCAAGGACACGATGAAGAAACTCAGGAAACGGGATGTGATCAGGGTCGAGCACCAGAACAAAGTCTTCTTTCGTGAGGTCGAGCGCGCGATTGATCTTGCCGGCTTTCGCACCCGGTATTCCCGTAAGCTCCAGCCAGGTAGCTCCGTGCCGCTGAGCCAACTCCGCGAAGCGAGCATCTCCCGTGTCGTCCAGTAGATACGTCGTGTGCGGATATTCAATGAGCGCGCACGCAGCGAGCGTTCGCTCGAACATGCCGATTGGCTCACCGGGCGAGCTCGTCGTGAATACCGCGACCGACATTCCCTCCGGGGGTGCGACGTGCTCGGGACGCGTGATGGCGAGATAGTTGATCCAGCCAAGCACAATACGAGTCATGCCGTACCAGAATCCGAGCGACAGCATTACGAAGAGAATCGGATTTGCGACGTGCCCTTCGCGGAACCACCAGTCAGCGAGCCTGAGCACCGCGGCCAGACCAGCACCGGTAAGCAGTGCGAGGATAATCCTGTCGCGCCGGCGAACGACTGGCGCTTCGGTACGTGTCCAGGTGGACGCGGACAATGAAGTCGTCAGCGGCTGGCTGAAGGAAGAAACCTGTACGTCAGACGGACGCTGCCGGTTGTGGCGGTGTAAAACGCAGTTCTCGCTCGCTCAATCGCTGCAGACAGAGTGGCAGCTCTGCTGAGCGCGCCGCTAAGTGAAAG
>JANPKW010000087.1:0-2599 GCA_031426255.1 Gemmatimonadaceae bacterium
TGTTAGCGATCATCGACAAACGTATTTTTCTGGACCGGCGAGGCGGATCGTGCGTCAAAGCGGTTCAGCTTAAGGCGCAGGTAATCGAGGTAGTTCTCGGGCATGGGGTGTGCGAGGAGTTCATCGATGACGGGCTGGAAGTACGCCAGGGAGCGAATCGCCGGTAGCGGCGGGAGGTCGGCCGGACGGACCAGTCGGCGCAGCGAGCCCAGCAGCAGGGCCGATTCGACAATGCGCAGCGGGATGCCGCGGTCATGCAGCCGCCGAGCCTGCCGGTGATCCTGAAGGCTGGCTGACAATGGCGTCTCCGGCAGTTCGACGTACGCCATGACGACAGCGGCAACATAGGCATTCATTTCGGATTCAGGAGAGGGCGCAGTCATTTTTTTCTCCGCCGGGCTGCCGTTTCCAGTTCGCTTTCGCGAACGCGATAGCTGTTGCCCTCGATCACGGTCACGTCGGCATGGTGCAGCAGTCGATCCAGCAGCGTGACGATGCAGGTCGCGTTGGGAAATACCTCGTTCCACTCTTTGAAGGGTCTGTTGGTTGTCAGGATAAGCGGCTTACGTTCGTAGCGGCGGTTAATGACTTCATAGAGTAAGTCGGCGGCCTTGTCGTCAAAGGACAGATACCCTACCTCGTCAACGCATAAAAGTCCGACGTTGGCATAGCTTCGCAGCTTGCGGCGACGGCCTTCCGGTGTTTGGCGATGCAGATCTTCGAGCAGTGCCGGCGCGGATCGGAACAGTACCGAACTGCCCGCCAGTACCGCCGCATGACAGATATTCTGAGCGATCATTGTTTTGCCGAGACCGTTGCGTCCGACCAGGACCAGGTTGCGCGATTCGCCGAGAAAGTCGAGCGTAAGCGCACGCTCGATCACGTCGCGTTCGATTTTCGCCGGCCAGTTCCAGTCGAAGTCCGCCATCGGTTTGAACCCTTTGATCCCGGAGTATCGAAGCCGCCGCTCCATGCTGCGGCGCGAACGCTCGTCGATTTCGGCGCGCACGAGTTGCTCGATCAGTTGCTGCGGGGACCATCGGTTCTTTGTCGCCCGCGCCAGAAAGTCGTCTAAATCCGCGGGTATCGCCCGCAGGCCGACCTGCCGGAGTTGCGCGGAGAGACTATTGCTCGGAGTCGTCGTCATTGTTCCTGGCGAGTTCATCGTAGGTCTCCAGATCGTGAGGCCGGACTTCGATGGCCTGAGCTTCGGGGTGACGGCTGAGATCGACAGCCATGGGCGCGGGCGCCGACCGCTGCTGTTTGCGCGTAAGCGTCCGTTGAACCCCTCTGGTCATCAGGCACGAACTGCCGGATAGTAGTGGTCATGAGACCAACGGGCAAATCGAGTAAGTCGAGTGCGCGAAGCGATTATTGGCGGGATCTGCTTCAGCAACAGAGTGCAAGCGGGCAGTCGGTAAGTGCGTTCTGTTCCAAGCGCGGACTGACGGAGCAGTCGTTCTATTTCTGGAAGAAGCGACTGAGCAAGCAAGCACCGGTCAGTTTCTCGCTGGTGGCGGCTAATGAATTTGTGGACAAGCGGAGCACGTCGCTGGAGTTGGAACTCGGCTCCGGCCAAAGGCTGAGAATTCCTATGGGAGTTGACGCGGCAACGCTGCGGACCGTCTTGTCGGTCCTGCGGGAACCCGCATGATCTGTTTGCCGGCGAGCGTGCGAGTCTATCTATGCTCCACCGCCTGCGATATGCGAAAGAGCTTCGACGGCTTGCAGGCGCTGGTTACGCAGGCGATGGAGTTGGACCCGTTTGCCGGACATATATTTGTGTTCGGAAACAAGCGCCGGGACCGAGTGAAGATCTTGTACTGGGACCGGGATGGGTTCGCGGTATGGGCCAAACGGCTGGAAGAAGGAACCTATGCGCTGCCGTTTGAAGAGAACGGCGAAAGTCGGCGCGAGATCACGTCGCAGGACTTGGGAGCGTTGCTGAGCGGTATCGATCTTCAACATGCTAAGCGGCGGAAACGAGACCGTAGAAACATCATGGAAGCCGCATAAACATTGGTGTTCATCGCATTCCATGCTGGCTCCCGGCAACGTTTTAATATTACAATTGTTTCAGTGGCCATCGACCGCAAACAACTGCCCGAGAGCGCGGATGTTCTGCAGCAGATGGTGCTCGATCTCCTTGCGCAACTGGAATCGGAGCAGGCGCTCCGTCAGAAAACGGAACACCTGTTACGCCAGTTGCTGGCGGCGCGGAGCGGGCCTTCGAGCGAACGGCTCAGCGATGAGCAACTCGCCCTTTTCTCGACTGATCTGAAAGCGCGGATTGCGGATGAGGCGGAGACAATACCGGACGATGATCGCGACGACACTCCCACCGCCAAGCCGGACGATACGTCCAAAGGCAGCCCGCGAGGCCGCCGTCCTTTCCCCGGACATTTGAAGCGCGAACGCATTGTTCACGATCTGAGCGGCGGCGAGATGCACTGCAAAGATTGCGACGAGCAACTGCGGCGGATCGGCGAGGAGGTGAGCGAGCGCTACGAATACATCCCGGCGCAGATGACCGTGATCGAAGATGTCTGTATCAAGTACGCCTGCAACTGCACGGTGAGAACGGCCTCCAAGCCGGCGC
>JANPKW010000088.1:0-112683 GCA_031426255.1 Gemmatimonadaceae bacterium
GATTGCTGACTTCGGACGTATTGCGGACTGCGGACTTCGGACTGAGTTGATTGCTGACTTCGGACGTATTGCGGACTGCGGACTACGGACTGAGTTGATTGCTGACTTCGGACGGATTGCGGACTGCGGACTACGGACTGAGTTGATTGCTGACTGCGGACGTATTGCGGAGTTCGGATGGCGGAGCAGGGCGGGGCGGCTAGTCGTTGGCGGGGCGAATGTTGCGCTCCCGTTCGCGAGGAATGGTTGCAAGCAGAAGCATGCGAATCTCGATCAGACGGGCCCGGCGGGCATCGACGACTTCTTTGCCGAGTACTTTGGTGCTGGCGTCGTACCATTCGATGCACTCACGCGTGCTGCCGAGCGCATACTCGAATAGGCGAGCGCGATCGCGACCTGAGCTTCTCGAGTACCCTTCGGCAAGGTTTGCCGCGATCGATACAACGGCAGTGTAAAGCTGACTCGCAATTTCCGTGGTGAGTGGATGTTCAGCCAAACCGAGGGCATCCTCCCAGCATTCAGCAATTGCGGCACAGGCCAACTGATACGACCGCATCCTTGCGAGTGAATCGGGACGCTCGATGGTGACTTTACGAAGGGGGGCTTTCGTGTGTGGCATCCCGCAAGATCGAGCAACTCCAGATGCGGCCATCACCATTCCCCCTTCGCTGTCACCGATTGACCGCGCCCGGCCGTTTTAGTCCGCAATCCGCATCCCGCAATACGTCCGCAGTCCGCAGTCAGCTTAGTCCGCAATCCGCATCCCGCAATACGTCCGCAGTCCGCAGTCAGCTCAGTCCGCACACCGCATTCCGCAGCACTTGCTAACATGTTAGTCTATCCTAATATTATAGTGTAGTCTCGACTAACTCCCCAACTGCTCGGGCACCTCCAATTGCTTAATTCATTGATCCCCCCGCCAGACAAGGAAGCCGATCAAGGCTGGCGCCGCGCGCGCGTAACTCCTTCTCTGGCAGAGGTTTACAAGTCGGTACCGGTAACCGGCGCGACCTGGTGGCGAAAGGTGCTGGCCTTCGCCGGGCCCGGGTACCTCGTCGCCGTCGGTTACATGGACCCGGGAAACTGGGCAACTGACCTCGCCGGTGGATCGCAGTTCGGGTACACGCTGCTAACCGTGATCCTGATGTCGAACCTCATGGCGATTGTCCTTCAGGGATTGTCGCTCAAGCTCGGCATCGTCACCGGAAGAGATCTCGCACAAGCCTGCCGCGATCACTATTCAACCCCTGTGGTTTGGGCGCTCTGGATTCTTTGCGAGCTCGCCATTGCCGCATGCGATCTTGCCGAAGTGATCGGCTCCGCCATCGCGTTGAACCTGCTGTTCGGGATACCGCTGCCGATCGGAATAGGAATTACAGCGCTCGATGTCATGATCGTGCTCTATCTGCAAAACAAGGGGTTCCGGCTTCTCGAAGCGCTCGTTATCACCCTGGTCGCAACAGTGGGCATCTGCTTCATCTTCGAGATGTGGCTGTCGCAACCGCCGATCGCTGAAGTCATGCGCGGCTTTCTTCCAACGGCTCAGGTGGTGACGAACCCCGCGATGTTATACGTCGCAGTCGGAATTCTCGGTGCGACTGTAATGCCGCACAACCTCTATCTCCATTCGTCTATCGTGCAGACGAGAAAGTACGAGGAGACGCTGAGCGGGAAGAAGGAAGCTGTTAAGTACGCGTTCATCGATTCCACGATCGCGCTGACTTTCGCGCTCTTCATCAACGCCGCCATTCTCATCATTGCGGCAGCAACGTTTCACACCTCCGGCAACAGCGATGTCGCGGAGATTCAGGATGCGTACAAGCTTCTTACTCCGCTTCTTGGAGCCGGTGCCAGCACAGTCTTCGCCCTCGCGCTGCTTGCCTCGGGCCAGAACTCGACCCTGACCGGAACGCTCGCAGGGCAGATCGTGATGGAGGGCTTCCTAAACATCCGCCTTCGTCCATGGCTTCGCCGGCTGATCACACGTTCCATCGCAATCGTGCCCGCGGCGATCGTAGCGATCCTTTACGGCGAAAGCGGAACAGCGCAGCTTCTTGTATTCAGCCAGGTCATATTGAGCATGCAGCTCTCGTTCGCCGTGTTTCCACTGGTCAAGTTCACGTCGGAGAAAGCAAAGATGGGTGATTTTGCCAATCCCCTGTGGCTGAAGGTCCTTGCTTACGTGATTGCATCAATCATTGCCGGACTCAACATCTGGCTTCTCATGCAGTTCTTCCTGGGGGTCTGAGCATGTACAGCAGGATTCTCGTTCCGCTGGAGAACTCGCCTTACGATGACGCAATTGTCGATCACGTAAAGGAGCTCGCGCGTCTTTGCGGCGCTTCGGTACTCCTCATGCATGTCGCCGATGGATGGGCCGCACGAAACATCAAACAGCTCGACCTGCGTGAGAGTGAGGAAATGAAAAAAGACCGCGTGTACCTCGAGGGTGTTGCCTCGAACATGGAGGCTGACGGGATAGATGCGGAGGCCCTTCTTGCATCGGGGGACCCCGCTTCGGAAATCCTGCAAGCGGCAACGCGGGAAGGTTGCGACCTCATCGCCATGTCGACGCATGGCCACAAGTTCGTGAACGACCTTCTGCGCGGTAGTGTCGCGAGCAGCGTCAGGCACGACTCCAGTCTTCCCATACTTCTTGTTCGAGGCAACCCGCGCGGCAGGAGCGATCGCGCCGTATGAAGACCCCGAAGCGCTCGCACCTGCACCTGGAGCATTCACCGCCGGACGAGGAAACGCTCACCGGCCCCGTTGAGGATTATCTCAAGGCGATCTACGAGATCGGGCGGGGCAACGTGTCGGTCGCGACAAACGACATCGCGCAGAAACTCGGCCTCACCGCTGCCTCGGTCAGCGGCATGGTCCGGAGGCTCGCCACACAGGGTCTTCTTTCGTACGAACGCTATCGCGGTGTGATGCTCACGGAAACAGGTCGGCGCGCAGCGCTTCGAACGATTCGCCGGCACCGCGTGATCGAGTCCTATCTTTCACACGCTTTGGAGTATCCGTGGGATCGCGTGCACGATGAAGCAGAGCGGCTCGAGCACGCTGCCTCCGATGAGCTAGTGAACAGAATGGCCGCAGCCATCGGCGAGCCCGTCGTGGATCCGCATGGTGCGCCAATTCCATCGCGCGAGGGTCTGATGGACGAGACTGTCCATCTCTCGCTGGCCGAGCTGGGCGCGGGATATGGCGCGCGGGTAGTGCAGGTGAGCGACGACGACCCGGAGATGCTGAGATATCTCGGCGAGCTTTCAATCGTCCCCGGAGTCGAGCTGATAGTCCTCGGGAAAGCTCCCTACGATGGGCCGATTACACTTCGCATCGCGGGGACGAAATTGTCGATAGGGCCCGCCCTGGCCGCGCAGGTAATGGTGCAGCCGCTTTCAGACCCGGACGCGCCCGCTCACTAGGTTTATGGGGTGCTCGTCCAAATCGCAGCTGCGCTCCTTCTGTTTCAACCTCCACAGCAACGCACGATCGCGATCGACGAACGTCTCGCTGCTGATGCAGGAATCGCTATCGGCGACAAGCTCATCGTTTCCGCAAAACCCGGGGATACCGGCGGCGATACTGTAATAGTATCGGCCATCGTCAAGCGAGGTGCGGATCCCGCCGAGATTGCCCGCAGTGAATACAAGGTGCGGATGCATCTGGATCACCTGCAGACGGTCGCCGGGTATGGCGACCGCGTCGACCGGTTCGCCGTCGCAACACGAGGCGATAGTGCGACGAGCATCGCATTGCGCGACATCAACGCAGCGGCCTTCGGGTTCGAAGCGCACCTCTCTCGTGACATTGCAGTCGGAACCTCGCGCACGTTTCAGGTAGTGAGCCGGTTCCACAAGGCGATTGGCGTCATCACGATTGTCGCGAGCGCGATATTTCTCCTCTGCATCATGCTCCTGAAGGTCGAGGAGCGTCGCCGGGACGTCGCCGCGCTTCGGCTCATGGGTATTTCGGCGCGCACAGTGGTCAAGGGCGTCGTGACGGAGGCTGCGCTGCTCGCGCTTGTCGGTAGCGCGTTAGGCGTGGGAGTCGGGTGGCTCGCATCCCAGTTCATCAACTGGTACTACCAGGGCCTGTATCGAACGCCGCTCTATTTTTCCCTCGTTACGCCATCGATCGTGACGTTTGCCGTGGCGTTGTCACTGGTTCTTGGAATCGTCGCAGGATTGCTCGCGTCGCTCCGGCTTGTACGTACGCCTCCTCTCGCACTCTTCGGTCGCTGATGGTACTCCACCTTGCGTGGGCATCGCTGCGGCGTCACACCTCGCGCACTCTTCTCGCCATTCTGGGTGTCGCCGTTGCGGCAGCGATGCTTCTCGACATGGTGATGATGTCCACCGGGTTACGCGAATCGTTTCGAGAGCTCCTGATGTCGCGTGGGTTTCAGCTCCGTATCGCGCCGAAGGGGACGCTACCGTTCGATACTGACGCAACGATTGCTGACGTTGGAAGAATCGTTGCGACACTCCGCCTGAACGACGACATCATTGCAATCAGCCCGGTGCTCGGCTCGACCATCCACGTGCCAATCGGCCCACGAACTTTCACCAGCGCTACACTGGGCGTTAATCCCGCTGTTCAGGGTGACTACGACCTCGTGAGTGGCAGGGACCCAGCGGCCGTGAACGAGATTGCAGTCAACGACGATTTCGTGTCCGCCACTGGCGTGAAGGTGGGTGACACGATCCAGGTATCGACTGGATACGATCCGCAGCTCCGGACCTACTCCGATTCACGCGCGATGGTGATCACCGGTCGCGTGAGATTTCTCTATGGGGCCGCCAACCAGCTTGCCACTGCAATGAATCTTTCTACAGTTCAGGAAATGGCACGCCGGAGTGACAAGGCCTCACTTTTCATGATCAAGGTGCGTGATGACGCTGATGTTGAAGAAGCGCGCGCGTGGATCGAGCGCGCCGTCCCTCAAGTCAGTGCGCTCTCAATCGCGACAGCGCTCGAGCAAGTCGACCAGCGCCTCAGCTACTTCAGGCAACTCGCATTCATCCTTGGCACAGTGAGCTTGTTTGTCGGATTTCTTCTGGTGACTACCCTGATCACTGTTTCTGTGAATGAGCGTGTCGGGGAAATTACAGTCATGCGCGCACTCGGCGTTTCGAAGGGGCACATCGTGCAGCAGATCGTTGTCGAGGGGATGGTCATTACTCTGTCGGGTGCCGCCGCAGGGTTGGCTCTTGGCCTGGTCACAGCCCGATATCTCAACGGCATTCTCGCGAGCTTCCCCGGACTTCCAGTGGCAATCGATTTTTTTCTGTTCCAGCCGAAGGCCGCGTGGATGTCGCTCGGGCTCCTCAGCCTCTCGGGCATTGCTGCCGGTGTGTATCCGTCCTGGCGCGCTGCATCACTTCCAATTGCAACCACCCTGCGTGAAGAGGCGATCGCATGAGTCTCGTAGAAGTACGCGATCTTGCTCGCGACTATCGGTTCGGTGCTGACGATGTGCATGCGCTGCGCGGGGTCACGTTCGACATTGCCGAAGGCGATTACGTCGCGATCGTTGGTCCTTCAGGGTGTGGCAAATCGACGCTGCTCAACTTGCTCGGTGCCATCGACAAGCCAACGCGCGGGACGGTGCGGATCCGTAACGAGTCACCTGGATCGATGCGTGATCGTGAGGCTACTCTGTTCCGTCTGCGGAACATTGGCTTTGTATTTCAGCGCTTCTATCTGATGCCGACACTTTCGGCGCGTGAGAACGTCGAGCTGCCAATGGCGGAAGCGGGGTTGAAATCAGCGGAGCGATCAGCGCGCGCACGGGAGCTGTTGTCATACGTCGGTCTCGCTCAACGGGAGAGGCATCGCCCATCCGAGCTTTCCGGTGGTGAGCAGCAGCGCGTTGCGATTGCGAGGGCGCTGGCGAACAAGCCGGCAATCCTGCTTGCCGACGAACCAACGGGCGAGCTCGATGCAAAAACCGGTGCGGAGATCATCGCACTCTTTGGGCAGCTCAATGCTGACAGAACGACCATCATCGTTGTAACGCACGATGACGAGCTGGCGCGCGCCGCCCGTCGCCGGATCCACATGCGCGATGGTGTGATCGTCAACGAATGATCTCGCTTCTTGCTTTCAGGAACATTGTTCATCGACCGTGGCGATCGGCGCTGCTGTTTTTTGGATATGGAGTTGGTGTCGCGGTGATGATCGTGTTGCTCTCCGTAGGGGAAGCCCTCCTCACGCAGGCGAAAGACGAAAAACTTGTCGGGGGCGGCTCGATCACTGTGTTGCCTCAGGGACTGGATGTAGAGGTGATGAAGACGGGCGGGGTTGGCGGACTTTTCTTCTCGATCTCCCAGGCGCGCTTCATTCATCAGCAACTGCTGGCGTCACCGCGCCTGTCGCAATCCGTGAGCGCGGCGGCACCACAAATCGAGAATCGCCTCCTCTATCTGCGGACTGCGGACGGGACAGAACATCCTGTTCGGGCGAGCGGGGAGATTCCCAGTCTGACGAGAGCAGTCCGGGGTCCGGTATCCCTGAGCGCCGGTGAATGGGTTGATGACGCTGGTGACAGGCGGTGGGCGAACCCTACACTGGCCGAGCTGCGCGATGACATCGATCACTTTCACCTTCCGCCGGATAGCGTTGCGAACAGGCAGAGCTGGGCAGAATGGCACTACGCCAACGTGTTATCCGCTGACAACAAGCGATGGGCATTCATCTCGCTGATCGTTGGCGGAGACGTGACCGGCACCGATTGGGGTGGCAGCGTGCAGGTGACCCTGCGTGAGGAGGAGGGCGAATCCCGGAAATTCGAATCGCGTTTACCGCGCGAGCGAGTGAAGTTCACGACGACGTCGGCGAATCTTTCGATAGGTGAATCGAGCGTGACTGTGTTGCCGAACGGCGACTATCGATTTCTCGCGATCGCGGCGCCAACCGGGACCGGTGCCCCGGTTACTGTGGATCTTGTTATCACTCCTGCCTCCCGCGCGTACTTTCCGGGAACCTCGCTCGGGTCGGGCGACTTCGTTTCGGGGTACACAGTGCCGGCGCTGCGCGCGAGCGCTTCGGGGACAATCTGCGTTGGATCGCGATGTGAGCGATATGATGGTGCGCAGTCGTACCACGATCATAACTGGGGGGTGTGGCGCGGGGTCACCTGGGACTGGGGCGCGGCGCGGGCTGGCGAGTACACGCTGCTTTACGGCCGGGTGATCGGGCCGGACAGCGAGGGCCGCGCGAATCCGTTGTTCGTTTACCTCATCGATGCCAAGGGTTTCCGGGCAGTGATGCGTCCAGCCCGGATCAGCTATGTCGACGGAAGGCGTACAACAGTGGACGGGAAGACCATCGCCGTGCCGTCCAGGGTTTCATACGCCGATGTGCGTGGTGCAGACACACTTCGCGTCGAGCTCGAGATCGAAGATGCGATTGCCACCGACACGAGACAGGAGTCACGCGACGTTTCCGCCGACAAGCCTTACTTCATACAGATGAAAGGCACAGCGCGGATCTCCGGACGGCTGGGCGGGAAGCCGGTGTCCGGCCAGGGCACCGGATTTTTCGAGACGTATCGCTAGGAGACTTCGTTACGAGTTAACGCGCCACGGGGCGGCCGCCTTCCTTCCATACTGGCGCAATGCCATCGGCAAGCAGTCTCGCTGCCTTCGCCGCCGCACCGATTACCTGAGTCATGTGCGCGAAGTCTATCCTGCCGGTTTCGTCGGCCGGTGTGTGATAGTCGGTGTGCATGTTGTAGCTCGACAGCGTATGCGCAGGAATGCCGAGCCGCGCGAAGACAATGTTGTCGCTCCGCTCGAAGAATCGCATCTGCGGATAAGGATCGGGCACTATGGCAACGTTCGCGCTCTTGAGAATCTCACCCATCGTCGAGCGTTCGTAACCCGTCAGCCAGGCCTTGCCTGCGCCACCGGCCATCGAGTCAGGCCTGCCGATCATTTCGATCTCCATGTCCGCGACCATCTTCGAGATGGGAAACCTCGGATGCTTCACGTAGTACTGCGTTCCAAGGATTCCCTGTTCCTCGCCAGTGGTGGACATGAACAGGATCGTGCGCTTCGGCGGTGGCCCCGATGCAATCGCGCGCGCAATCAACAGCACCGCGGTCACGCCTGAGGCGTCGTCGTCAGCCCCGTTGTTGATCGAGTCGCCGCCAACAGGATTGCCGATGCCGAGGCCGTCGTAGTGGGCCCCGATGGCGACTATCTCGTGGCGCAACACCGGGTCGCTTCCGCGGATCATTCCCAGAACGTTGAACGAGATGATGCGATTGGAGTCAGCGACTGCCGCAAGCGCGCCAATGCTGTCGAGCAACTGAATTCCGCGACGGCCGCCCCGAGCGAACGGCACGGTCTGGAGATATCCGGTGTCTCCGGCAGGGGCGAGCCCGATTGCTTTCATCTCCGCTGCTACAAAAGAGGCTGCGCGTCTTCCACCTGCCGTTCCGGTTCGCCTTCCTTCCATCGAATCGTGAGCCAGCGACGAGAGAATTCGCCGCACTTCGTTCTGGTCGATCGAGATCGGCGATGCGGAGTTGACAGTGCTGGTGCCCACTGAGCCGGACTGTGCGGCGCATCCGGAGGTCAAAAAAACGAGAGCGGCAGCGGCGATTCGGGCTTTCATGATTTCAGGCGTGGTTGAATGGAGGCGAAACGTGGGCCCGAGAATACGCCGGCGCAATCAGTGATTACCAACGGCTACAACAAAAGAGGCGGAGCCGTATCGGCCCCGCCTCCTCTACTTACGCGCTACAGGTGCTAGAAGCGGCTATCTGTCGGATCGGCTCCCGGCTTCGACGCCGGATTTCCGTCGACCCTGTCCTTCATGTCGTCGACACCGTCCATGATTCTCTCGCCAGCATTGCGGGTCGAGTTGCCGGCGCGATCGGCAAGATTCTCACTGCTGTTTTCCATCTGGTTCATCGATTCACGCGTCGAGACTGACGACCGGCTGCTGTATGCTTCCTCTGCATATGGCCTTACCGTCGACCAGTCCCCGTGACGCGCGCGAAGGTCGTTCGACCAGCCGCGCTGAAGATCTTCCTCGATGGATTCGAAGCTCTTGCCCGTATAGTCGGGATTCTCACTCGCGAGGTGTCCAAGCTGGTACGCCGGACGTACATCCTCGTATGACCGGTCCGCGAGCCGGTCCGACCGCGAATCGTACGCCTGACGATAACCGGTGTCAGCCTGATCGTCGAAGCGTTTTGCGCTCTCTGACACTGCCCTGCCTGCCCACCATCCACCGACCGCGCCGGCGATTCCACCGATCACTGTGCCAATGGGGCCCGCAATGGAACCTATCGCGGCCCCCGCGACTGTTCCCGAGACGCCACCTACCGCCTGGCCGACTTCGTCACCCGTTGTCGGGGTGTTGTCGTGATTGAGAATGCCGTCGTCGTTCGTTCTTGTGTCGCGGTCCATCGTACCTCCTGGAATCGTTTTCGCTGAGTGGTGCTTATACCAGCGAATGGGCAATTTTGAGACCAGTTGATTCCTGAATCGAAGGACGACCGATGAGTCGAGTTGCTCACATCAAGCCGAAGATGTTCGTTGGCACCCAGGGGTGGAACTACGACGCCTGGGTAGGTCCGTTCTATCCCATCGATACAAGGCCAGCGGATTTCCTGTCAGTCTATTCGCGTGCATTCGGATCGGTTGAAGTAGACTCGACATTTTATGGAGTTCCAGCCGCGACAACGTTCCAGAGCTGGTTTGCCCGCACGCCTGACAATTTCGTGTTCTCGCTCAAGCTCCCGCAGGAGGTCACTCATGAGCAGCGCCTTCGCGACACCCTGGGCATCGGCGAAATGTTCTTCGAGCGTGCGCGCGAACTGAAGCACAAGCTTGGACCGGTGCTCGTGCAGCTTGGACCAGACTTCGATCCGGGTGAGCTCCCGGCGCTAATCGATTTCGTCGGAAAGATTCCGCCTGACATCCGCTTCACTATCGAGTTCCGTCATCGGGGCTGGATCAATGATGGAGTGCTGGCACTTCTCCGCGACCGTAACATCGGCCTCACTCTCGTCGACGGACGCTGGATTCCGCGCAAGCTCATGCTGTCTCTCGCGCAGAAGCCAACGGCAGACTTCGTATACATCAGGTGGATGGGACCCAACCGTGATCTGGTGGATTATTCGAGAGTGCAGATCGACCGCAGCAGGGAGATCGACATGTGGATGGAAGCGATCGCGACCATGCCTTCGTCCGTGACAGACGTCTACGGATATGTGGCAAACACGTTCACCGGTCATAGCCCGTCGACTGCCAGAGAAATTCAATACAACGTGGGCCAGCGACCGGTAGATCCGGCGACTCTTGGTGAGCAGTTGTTCTTGTTCTAGCCCTGGTGCCTTGGCTCGTGCGATGGGGAAAGCGAGTCGTTTTGACCAGCACTGTCCGTTCAACACGGAGCCACGGTGGCCACGGAAGAAAAACGGAACGGCGTCTTAAGCCTGGTGACCCTTCGCGACCACCGCCATTCACGCAGTGCAGCCGTCGTTCCGCTTTTGTACAAAACCACACTGCGCATGCATCCGCCCGGACGGAAGCCCTCGGTGGCGAACGCATTTACGAGCGCAGACACGGGGTTCATTCCGTGAAACTCCGTGGTCACCGTGGCTCCGTGATGAACGGACAGCGACCGTTGTTCGATCGCGACTAGACACACGTCGCCTTCTAGAACTGGAGACCAAGCCGGCTGAGTAGATTTCGCAGCCATGAAGCCACGCGACATCGGATTCGTCATCCTCGGAACGATTGTCGCCGCAACCTGCATCCGGCTTGGTATATGGCAGCTCGACCGTCTGTCAGAGCGACGAGCGTACAACGCCGAGCTCAAGTCTCGCGCCGAGACCGCACCGATCGACATTGCGAGCGTGCCCTCCGACACGGCCGCTGCACACTATAGAAGAGTCCGCGTATCCGGCACCTATGATTTCGTCAACGAGATCATTCTTACGAGCCGGTCGCGGAATGGCTCGCCAGGGGTGAACATCATCACTCCCTTGAGGGTTCCTGGCCGTGACACCGCCGTGCTCGTTAATCGCGGCTGGATTTATGCACCCGACGGTATGACGATCGACCTCAGCAGGTGGCGTGAGCCCCCGAGTCTGACCGGGGATACCTATGTTCAAACTTTCCAGACACGCGAGGGTGCCGTCAAGGCGACGACGATACCGCGCGCTTATCGATGGATGGATAGCAGGACTCTGACTCAGGCATTCCCTTATCCTATCGCGCCCTACTATCTGGTATTGATTGGCAACAGCGTTGACCCACCGCCCGATGTGCCACCGCGCGTTCCGGTGCCGCCGCTGGACGAGGGATCGCACCAGAGCTATGCGTTTCAATGGTTTTCGTTCGCGGCGATATCTATAATTGGAATGGTTCTCTACCTGAGACGCAAATGACGGATCGACCGCAGGCCCTCGCATCGGAGAAGGAAGCGCGCGACGTCGCCGAGGACGCCCGTGAGACGGAATGGGAGCATCCGAGCTTCGCGCGCGAGCTGTTTCTCGGGCGATTCCGCTCAGATCTGATCCATCCACATCCCCCGTCGGACCCGATCGAAGAGGCCCACGCAAAGCCGTTCATGGACAAGCTTGCCGCTTTCATGGCACGCGTCGACTCGGCCGAGATCGACAGGACGGGGGAGATCCCGGAATCCGTGGTGCAGGAGCTGCGCGACATGGGCGCATTCGGCATCAAGATTCCGAAAGAATACGGCGGGCTTGGCCTCTCACAGATGAGTTACATCCGGGCGATGGAGCTCGTAACCTCGAAAGATGGGTCGCTCGTCGCGCTGCTGTCCGCGAGCCAGTCGATCGGTGTACCGCAGCCCCTCAAGCTGTTTGGGACTGAGGATCAAAAACGCCGTTTCTTCCCCCGTCTGGCCAAGGGCGCAATCTCGGCGTTCGCGCTCACCGAAGTAGATGCTGGATCCGACCCGGCAAATCTTCGTACGACCGCGACCCCGACTGAAGACGGCGAACACTTCATCATCAACGGCGAAAAGCTCTGGTGCACCAACGGTACGAGGGCCGAGCTGTTCGTGGTCATGGCGCGTACCCCCGACATCGAGAAACGGGGACGCCAGGTCAAGCAGATAACCGCATTCATTGTCGACGCCAGCATGCCCGGAGTCGAAGTTGCGCACCGACTCCGTTTCATGGGATTGAAGGCAATCGAGAACGGTGTCATCAGGTTCAACAACGTAAAAGTTCCGCGCGACAACATTCTGTGGGGGGAAGGCAAGGGGCTGAAGCTGGCGCTGGTCACTCTCAACACGGGTCGCCTGACGTTACCCGCTGGATGTGCCGGTGCGGGGAAGACGATGCTGCGGATCGCGCGCAAATGGGCGAATGAGCGCGTGCAGTGGGGACAGCCCATCGGGAAGCATGAGGCCGTCGCACAGATGATTGCGAAGATGGCGTCCAACACCTTTGCGATGGAGGCCGTCGCTGAGCTCGCTACCGCACTCTACGAGAAAGGTGGCTACGACATCCGTCTCGAGGCCGCGATGGCGAAGATGTACAACTCCGAAATGGGCTGGCGCATTATCGACGACACGCTGCAGATCCGTGGCGGGCGCGGCTACGAGACTGCTGAGTCTCTGGCGCGTCGAGGCGAAGACCCGATCGCCATCGAGCGAGGAATGCGGGACTACCGGATAAATCTGATCTTCGAGGGGTCCTCTGAGATCATGCGGCTGTTCATCGCCCGCGAGGCTGTCGATCACCACTTCAAGATGGCGTTCGATATCGTGAAGCCCGAATCGACAATGAAGGAGCGGTTGTCAGCGATGGCGAAATCGACGCCGTTTTATCTAGGATGGTACCCGACACGGTGGGTCAGCGCGAGTCAGCTGAAATCCTACAGCGAGTTTGGAAAACTCGCGACACATATGCGCTATCTCGAGCGCACTACAAGGCACCTGGGCAGGTCGATTTTTCATGCGATGGTCAGGTACGGCCCGAAGCTCGAGCGGAAGCAGGCCGTCTTGTTCCGCGCGGTGGACATCGGTGCCGAGCTTTTCGCAATGTCTGCTGCGTGCGTGCGCGCACAGATGCTGAGCCAGAAGGGGCAAAAGGAGGCCGTCGCGCTTGCTGATACGTTCTGCCGCGAAGCGCGCCTCCGCATCGGCGAGTTATTCCGGAATTTTTACGGGAAGAATGACGACAACATGTACAAGCTTGCGATGTCCGTCCTGAAGGGCGAGCACGCATGGCTCGAGCAGGGAATTGCGGCGGAGAACACCGAGTTTGGCAACAGAGATGCAGCTCGCGAAAGGGAAGACGGTAGTTCGGCAAAGTCGTTTGAGGCGGGTGGCGCTCTTGCAGGAGCTGGCAGATAGTCCGCGAGAAGCGCCGCACGTCAAACTATTAACGGAGAGTCAGATGCGAGCCCCCACACTTGCCACGCTTCTCGCGCCGATTGTCTTTGGCAGTGCCTGTTCGTCAGACAAGTCGGCCAGATCAAGTGACGCAGTTGACTCGCTGGCAGTTGCTTCATCGCCCGCGACTGCGGCTGAGCCGACGGCGATCGACATCAGCAATTACTTGCTCGATATGGACAAGATGCGAAAGTACGCCGGCGCCATAAAAGGACTCTCGTCGCTTTCGAATGCGGACTCGACTGTCCTCGCCGCGATGTCGAGCGGGTCGGCCAACGAGTCTACTTCACAGATGATAGCGAGAATCGAATCGAGCCCCGTCGCGATGCAGGTTCTCCGCGAGAATGGCCTGACACCGCGGGATTATATCTGGATTACGGCGGCCTACATACAGGCCGCGATGACCCAGGGTATGCTCGAGGCGAATGGCGAGGCCAACGTACCTGCCGGGCAGAGCACCAAGAACGTCGAATTTCTGAAAGCAAACAGGGCCGAGCTCGAGCGGATAATGAAGGATGCAGGGATGACCCAGTAACTATTATCTGACTGAAGACCGATTCCTGAGGCCGGCAGCGTGAGGCCTGAGGCCTCAGAGTAGCGTCCCACGCAACATCAGCACTGCCACACCGAAGTAAATGCTCAGCCCCGTCACGTCGACGAGAGTCGCAACGAACGGGGCTGATGCGCTGGCGGGATCGAAGCCAGCCCTGCGCAGCACGAATGGCAGCATCGAACCGGCAATCGAACCGAACGTCACAACGCCGAGAAGACCAAAGCCCACCGTGAAAGCCACGCGCATGTAATGCTCGCCATAACCTTCTCCGATCCCGAAATATTGCCACGCCGCTACACGCGCGACCCCGAGTATTCCGAGAAGAACTCCAAGCGCGAATCCTGATGGCAGCTCCCGCAATGCGACGCGCCACCAATCCTTCAGCTTGATTTCGCCAAGCGCCATGGCGCGAATGATCAGCGACGTTGCCTGAGATCCGGAATTCCCGCCGGAGCTGATGATGAGGGGAATAAAAATCATCAGCACGAGCGCCTTGCTGAGCTCGTCCTCGAAACCCCGCATTACAGACGCGGTCAACATTTCGCCAAGCAGAAGAACGGCAAGCCACCCGCCGCGCTTCCTGATCATGCGCCAGAAGCCAATCGACATGTAGGGCTCGTCGAGCGCCTCCATTCCACCGAATCGCTGCACATCCTCAGTGTGTTCTTCCTGGAGTGCATCGATGACGTCATCGACAGTGACTACGCCGAGTATGCGGTGGTCATCGTCAATGACAGGAATCACGACGAGATCGTAGTTCGAGGTAAGCCGCGCAACCTCTTCACGGTCCATTGTCGCAGGCACTGTCACTACCTCCTCCCACGCAACATCCCGCACCAGCGCTCCCTCGGGCGCCGCAAGAAGCTCATGCAGTGACATCACACCGCGAACTCTTCCATCGTCATCGATCGCGTAGATGGCCCCCATCGCTTCGCGGCGCCCACTTCGCGCGATTCTTCGCACTCCCGCCAGCGCATCCTCCACTCGGCTGTTCTCGGACACCGATACGAACTCGGTGGTCATCAGACCACCTGCCGTGTCGGGTTCGTAAGCAAGAAGCCGCTCTGTTTCCTGACGCGCTTCCTCCGGGATCTTCGCCAGAATCTCGTCGGCGCGCTCATCCTCGAGATCCTCGAGAACGTCTGCGCGCTCATCGGGATCCATCTCGCTGACGAGCGCGGCGGCCTGGCGGGTCGGCAGCCGCTCGAGAACTTCACTACGGAGATCTTCGTTCAGGTACTCGAGAATTTCAGCAGCACGTTCGGCCGACAGAGCACGCAGCAGGTCCGCGACGCGCTCGCGCGGCAGCGCCTCGGCTATGTCAGCGAGATCGGCAGGGTGAATCTCTTCGGTTTCGGCCGGGATGCTCGACGGGTCGTCGTCGAGCAGGTCGAGAATGTCGGGTGCGAGCAATGCGGCTACTCCCCTTATCTCGTGCTCACCCGTCGGCGGGTGGAAGGGGGTATGCCGCGGTTCCTTCATCACATCACCGGAAGAGTGCGCCGGTCATCGTGGAAATCCACGACCTCGTAACCGGCAATCGAGATTGCCTCTCGAATCGCCTCAGGAGAGGCGGTGCCGTCATGCTGGATTACCGCATGCCCGAGCGACACGTCTGCGCTGGTCACTCCGGGCACGCCGCCGAGCCCGGTGAACACCGCTCGGACGCAATGCGCGCAGCTCATGCCCTTTATCTTCACAGTAGTGACCATTGTGTCAATTTACTTTCGAGGGCAATTCAGAGCGAGTTGAACGTGGCACTTTTTGCGAGCGATATTCGTAGGTGACAAGAGGCCAGGAGGACAGATGACAGATCCGGTGAACGGGCGTGGGAATCAGCCAGCAGATCAGTGGCAGAACAAAACCGAATTCGATGGAATTCGCGCCGAGTTACCTGGCGCGCATCCACTTCGCGCCGCTGCGGAACCCGCTCCATATGTCAAGGAACCGCTCTTCTCCAAGAAAGTCCTTTTCGGCTGGGGGATTGCGACTCTTCTGGTGTGGGTCGTCGTAACGAACATCGTTCCGATGATCGTCGACGAGGTGAAAGTGGCAATAGCGGAAGGTATCGGTCCCACGCGCGAAAACACCCGGACAGTTATCGAGACCCGCAACGGTACGGTGACAATCACGCGTGGCCCGAACGGCGTGACGATCGATCGGCGCGGGCGAGGTGAACCTGCTCCACCCGACCCAGCTGCTGTCGTTGTCCCGGTCCCGGAAGTTGTAGTCGAACCTCCGGAACCCGCAGTGGCCCCGCCAGCCCCTACTGGAAAGAAGTAACCTTCGCCGGTACGGGCGGATTCTTTGCGCGAGGCTGGAGCGTTTTCTCCAGCGCCGGCAGGAAGACGTCATAGTTCGAGCCGGGGTGCCAGAGTACCCAGCCCTCGTAGCCTGAGTCGTAGACGGCGCGCTTCTGAGCTTCGATCTCCGCCGCGCCATACTTCGGTGCGCCGAGTGTGAAGGCCTGGAGCCAGGGGCGCACACGTTCGCCCTTCAGTCCCAGCGCCTCGTTTCTCACGCGACCGCGGGAAATGGCGATGTGAATGATGTCATATGGGGCTGCGTTTGGACGCGGAACGCCAAATGAGCCACGCGGATAATGCGAGGGATACACCATCGGGAGCACCACGTCGACTGCCTGGACCATGGGCTCCCAGCGCTGCCCGACTTCGAGTGCGCCACCGACAGTGCTCACGAGACCAAAAATATCCGCTGTCGTGCGAGCGCCGAACTTGTCGATACGGGTTTTTGCAGCCTTGAGAAACTCCGAGAGCGCGTCGGTCTTTCCGCGCCCGTTCGATTCCGGGAAAACCTGTGGCGGCAGGCTCTTGTATGGTTCGGGGAACCTGATGTAGTCGAACTGAATCTCACCATAACCAAGCTCGAGCATCTCTTCCGCGACGCGGATGTTGTAGTCCCAGATTGCATTCGCATAGGGGTTCACCCAGGCCAGCCCCTCATGGTCGCGCCAGATGGATCCGTCAGCTTTTCTTATCGTCGAGTTCGGGTTGTTCCGCGCCGCAACAGAGTCCTTGAACACAACGATGCGCGCGATGGGCAGGATGCCATGCGCGTTGAGAGTGTCCACGAGCGCCTTCATGTTCGAAACTTTCGTCTGGGTGCCGGCGTTCTTCGAAACGATTGGGTCTGCTGACTTGAAGTTCAGCCCGAATTCATCCTTCACATCGATGACGAACGCATTGATCTCCGTCGAGTCGGCAACGGCGATCAGGTTCCGCATCTTGCGCGTGCTCTGCGCCGCAAACCGGTTTACGTAGAGTGCACGGACCGGGGCATTGATGTCTGTTCGCAGCTTCTGGATTTCGGGTGAGAAGCTGCCCGCCGGTGTCGCGGTTGCCGCTGGGGTCTGTGCGCCGGCGATGGGAGTGCCGACGGCAGAACCGGCTACCGAGTCAGCGGTAACCTCGGCTTTTCCCGCGTCAGTGTCGCGGCTCGTCGAGCAGGCGGCGACCGAAAAAGCGAGGAGCAGAACAATGCGCATCTTTAATTAAGTAAAGGGGTTGGGCCGGGAATGATGCACTATATTTGCCAGCAATGCGTAACTCCAGTCTGATCCTTCTTCTACCCCTGATAGGGTGTGCGTTTCCTGCTCCGACTCCGCCCGAAGCGGAGTTCCTTGTAGCCGACGCAAGCACCACCTACTGGGTGAAGAGCGGGCCGCGTGGCATCAGCGCCAGAACCTCCCCCCTGATTCTGACGAACGCTGATAACAGGTTCTACGAGGTTTACGTCGGCGAGGTCACGCGCTCGTATGCAGACGCGATTTTTATAAGGGAACCCATATACCGCAGGGACGTCCTGAGCGGCGATTCGAAGCTCCTGTTCGAGGATCTGCGGATTTCAGCCTGGGAGAAAACGTATCTGGAGGGCAACCCCGATGCGCGGTTGCTCGACCCCGAAGAGGATGGTGACGAGGACGTCGCGGTTTCCGCGACTGGCGAGGCGGAAATCCTTGCTGTTGCCGGCCCCTACGTTCTCTTCGATCGCTGGGCCACACTCGAGCGGACGGATTTTCAGGAGGCTGATTCCGCTCGAAGCGCCATCGATATCCGGTCTGGCGCCGCGATATCGCTTTCCGCCCTGGTGCGTGATACTGCCGCTCTCGGGCCTGGCGCCGCACGCGACAAAGGTGGTGTCCGGTGGCGGCACTCCGGGTACGATGTAGTGGCCCGCTACGACGAGAAGCGCGAAGAAACAGCGATCATTCTGCGTGACCTCAAGGGTCACGAGTGGGGACTCGGCTATGTCGATACGCGCTTGCCGAGGATCTTCTGGCTCGACGCGCCGCGGGTGGATACAACTCTTCGAAATGCCCTCGCGACGGCTTTCGAGGAGGCCAGAGCAGACGATGAAGGCACCTCGCTCGTCAGGAACGGAATACGGAAGCGCCGACCCTCGGTCACAAGGGCCGCGGGCACACTGGCACTGCACCGTATGGTTGCATTCAACCAGTGAGCACGTCATCCCGGTCGCGTACCGTTCGTGAAACGCAGAACGAGACGTCCCAGCTGATGATGCCGCAGCACTCGAACAATCTCGATCACGTCTTCGGCGGGGTGATACTCGCGATGATGGACACTGCTTCAGCGGTATCGGCGATAAGACACGCTCGGGCCAGCTGTGTCACAGTGTCGGTGGACCGGGTGGATTTTCGCGAGCCCATTCACCTGGGCGACCTCGTGATCATGAAGTGCAGCGTGAACTTCGTCGGAAGAACTTCGATGGAGGTAGGCGTGCGGGTCGAGGCCGAGAATCTGCAGACGGGCGTGCGTCGTCACACAAATTCGTGTTATCTCACGTTCGTCGCTGTGGATCGGAATGGCAAGCCAATGGAAGTGCCACGCCTTTTGCCCGAGACCGACGATGAGAAACGCAGATACGAAGCAGCAAAGGCACGGCGGCAGCGACGACTCGAAGAGCGAAAGTCAGAGGCTTCGCTGGCGGGGACTTGACCACGGCACACGACGTGATGAGTGTAACCGCATGCGGACCCGTTTCAGCGTAGAAGACGCCAATCGCACCCTCCCACTTGTACGTCGCATCGTCTGCGACGCGGTGCGGGACTACTGGCGATGGCAGGACAAAGTTCGGGAGTACGAAAGAGTGGCGGCTAACCGCGCCGCGGATGAACCCAACGACCAGGCTGACCAGCTCGAGCGCGAGGCGACTCAGTTGGCGCGGGACATCGACGGGTACTTGTCGGAGATCCGGCAGCTTGGCGTCGAGATGAAGGGGTTCGACACGGGGCTCGTCGATTTTCCAGGGGAAGTAGACGGAAAGCCAGTGCTCCTTTGCTGGCAGCTTGGCGAGGAGTCAGTACGGTACTTTCACGAAGAGGACGCGGGTTTTGCCGGCCGGCAGCCGCTCCCCTCGATTCACGGCGGCTGAATGGCGAACGAGAGCAGCGTTTTTGACGGGCCTGATGGAGTCCGCTGGGGCATCGATGTGAAGATGCCGACAGCGAGCAATGCGATGGTGGTGTTTCGCCACCCCGATGGGAGCTCATCGGGCCTCGACCGATACTCATGGCATCAGTGGCACGGACCGGAATCCCGAAGCGTCACATCGCGCGTGACTCCCGCTTCAGTGCTGAAAGTGTTGTCGCACGACGTGCTTCAGTTGTTGTTCCGGCGATCAATGCCGGTATCGCCAGGTTCGAATCCGCTCGCCGGAATACGCGGCAGCAACTGATCCTGGGGCTGGTCGGAAGCCCGCAGGTGTCGCATTCGCAGTTTACCAGGCGATTCCGTAATCTTCTCCGTGGTTGGATGACCCGCCCCACATCGAGCCGTGACGGCGGTCGAACCAGATCGCATTGATGGGCCCCGAGGTTCGCTCCTCGACGTCGAGCGTGTAACCCATCTTCCTCAACTCCGTTCGGACGCTGTCGGGAGTCGATGCGGCAATGAGCATTCGCCCCGGCCGCGATTCATGCGCACCAAATGACGATCGCATCTGGAAGCTGTTGATGTTCGGCGCCTCAGTTGCTTGTTGCACTGTCATTCCGAACTCGACGACGTTCAGAAAGAATTGCAGAAGGTTCTGGTCCTGGGAATCACCACCCTGAACAGCAAACGAAAGCCAGGGCAAACCATCTTTCAACGCCATCGTCGGAGTCAGGGTGACGCGCGGCCGCTTGCCGGGCTCCATCACGTTGAACGGTCCATCCCGCGGGTTCGTCACGAAACTTTGCGCACGCTGGCTCAATCCGATTCCTGTATTACCTGCAATCACCGCGGGCACCCATCCGCCGCTTGGTGTTATGGAAACGACCCAGCCCTCGGCGTCTGCCGCTTCGATTGTCGTCGTTCCGCGATTGAACGCATCCTTGAAATCAGCGTCGCTCGTTGCGAAGCGTGCATCTCCTGAGGAGTTCGACGCCAACGGCGTGATTCCGCTGTCAGCGGGCGCTCGATCCTGCTGCCCACTCCGCGGGGCTTCATCGGGGGCAGGAATGACGGTCCATTTGGCGAGTTGGTCGGCGAACGGATTTCGTCCGCCCTGATATGGAAAGGGATCGCCGGGCCGTACCGTTGAGTCGTTGCGCTCCCAGTTTATTTGCGTGTATCGCGCCTTCGCGTAGTCTTTGGACAGCAAGCCTCGCGTCGGCTCCTCAGGTGGGAAATACGGGTCGCCGTAATAGAAATCCCTGTCGGCGAAGGCGAGACTCATCGCCTGATACACGGCATGCATGTACTTCGGCGAGTTGAATCCCATCGCTTTCAGATCGGCGTTCTCGAGAATGTTCAGTGCCTGCAGCATTGCCGGGCCCTGCTGCCAGAACGGAAGCTTGTAGACTTCGATTCCCTTGTAGGACACGCTGACCGGCTCTTCGATTCGCACTTTCCAGTTCGCGAGATCCGCCAATGTGAAGAGACCACCCTGCTCCCGCGTGCCACGCACTATCTCGCTCGCGATATCGCCTTTGTAAAAGCGATGATAAGCCGCATAGATCGCAGCCTTGCGGGACTTTCCAGCCTTGAGTGCCGCACGCTCGGCCTCAACCAATTTTGCGAGAGTAGCCGCAAGATCCTTCTGTACGAAAATTTCGCCGGGTTCAGGCGCTTCTCTGGTGGCGCCGGCGTGCGTGAGAAATATCGCGCGAGAGTATTTCCACTTCCTGATCTCGGCCTTGTGGCGCTCGATGAGGTTCGCGGTCTGCGCCTCAATCGGGTATCCGGCGGCCATCTCCATCGCTGGTGCCAGCACCTGCTCGAGCGACATCGTACCGTATTCGGCAAGCATCGTCATGAGGCCGCCCGGCGTTCCCGGTGTGACCGCGGCGAGCGGACCGTACTCCGGAGGGTATCGATGACCCTGCGACCTGTAGTACTCGACAGTCGCGCCCGTGGGCGCGACGCCAAGCGCATTGATCCCGATGACTTTCTTGAGCTTCGGGTGATAAATCAATGCCTGCGTCTCGCCGCCCCACGATAGCACGTCATGCATTGTCGTACCGGCTGCCAGCATTGCGCATGCAGCGTCCACGGCATTCCCCCCTTTCTGGAACATCATCGCGCCGGCCGTTGCACTGAGCGGCTTGCCGGTGATGGCTATCCAGTGTTTCGCATGGAGGGGAGGCTTCTGCGTTCGCTGTGCATAAACCGGCAGCGCGAGCAGCGTGATCAGCGCAAGAAATGTGAGTCTCATGTTCATTGGATTAGGGGCAACCGGGAATGTGCAGTCGGGCTCTCGCTACCGCCATGTCGCCATTCGCTGTGTATCTTGCGAATCGAATGTCGGCAGGTACGAAGAGACCCGAGATCACGCTGCGTGCGGCGTCGTCCATGATATGGAGGGCGCTCACACTTCGTTGCCCGCATTGCGGCGGCCGCCGCGTCCTCGCTTCCTGGTTCAGGCTGAAGGAACGCTGCCCACGCTGCAAGCTCCATCTTCACCGCGAGGAAGGCGACTACTTCCTCGGTGCGTACATGATCATGCTGATCACGATGGAGACGGTATTTGCTTTCGGTTTGCTGATCGTTCTGATGGTGACATGGCCCAATCCACCGTGGGAAGCGATTCAATGGGTTGGCGCAGGGGTGCTGATCGCGGGAATTCTTATCGCTTACCCGTTTGCAAAGACACTATGGCTCGCAATTGATCTCATGTTTCGGCCTGTGTCAGCGACGGAGCTTGGATGGCATTCAGGCGATCCCGCGGTCAGCGATGAGGATAACAGGCGATAGTGAACTGCAAAGGAGTTCTAACGGCCGCTAGTCATCAAAAGGCACATCTATATCCATTCCATCTCTCGCAACGATGGTCTCGGAAAAAACCTCGCGAGCCTGCTGAAACAGCTCTGACGGATTGACGGAATAGCGCGCTGACAGGTGAGTGAGCACAAGCCGCTTCACGCCTGCGGCGGCAGCAACCTGCGCGGCCTCGCGCCCAGTCGAATGCCCGGTCTCCAGTGCACGCGGCTGCTCGTCGTCAGCGAACGTTGCCTCGTGGATCAACAGATCAGCACTTTCGGCAATCGTCTCCGTAGCAGCACACGGCCGCGAGTCGCCTGTGTACACAACCTTCCTTCCGGGGCGCGACGGACCAACGAGCTCCGACGCCTCGACAACCCGGCCATCGTCGAGCTTAACGGGCATACCACGGTGAAGCTGTCCCCACGCAGGCCCCTCTGGAATCCCCATTTCGCGAGCCTTGTCAGGATTGAACCTGCCAAGCCTGATGTCCTCGATCACCGCGTAGCCCAGTGCGAGCCTGTCCTTGTGATCCACAGCGTACGGGACGATCGAGTATCCCTTTCGCTCGATGGGGACGCCCGGCTCGACCTCGAATACATCGAGAGGGAAGGGTTGCTTGTCGCTGCCGAGGGCAATCGCCTGACGCAGCAGGCTCGCAGATCCACGCGGGCCCCAGAGGCGCATCGGTTCAACGCGGGCCTGCAACGACAGGGTACGGAACAGGCCGATGATGCCGAGCATGTGGTCGGCATGCATGTGCGTGAAGAAAATATCAGCGAGTGAAAACGACGTACCGTACCGCATCATCTGCCGCTGCGTTCCTTCACCGCAGTCGAAGAGCAGCGTCTCGCCTTCACGAACAACCGCGATAGCGGTGACGTTGCGTTCTACTGTCGGGCGCGATGCGGAGGTGCCAAGGAAGCGCACGGATAGCGACATGGGGTCAATATATTCATTAACGCCGTCGCCACGCGTTACCGTTTCCTCGCGAGCTCAGACTCGGCCGCGATGTAGCCGAAGGCGCCCCATTGTCCACCTCTGATGATGCGGTCGAAGATCCGCTGCGCTTCGGCCGGGCGTCCATTGTAGAGGTGCCAGTTGCCGATGCCATACGCTGCTGTCGCATCGGTCACGGACATTTCGCCTGTTGCATCCTGCGCCAGCACGGAATCCACTGGCATTTCCCCACGGTAAAGCAGCAGAAGCCGGTGATACGTGTCGTTCTCGATGACGTTCATTCGCCCGGTGATGGGAGCTACTACCCTCGCTGCTTCGGCATCACGCCCCAATCGCCGAAGCGCCATGTAATACCAGTGAGCTATCGAGACGCGCCTGTCATCGTTGCGTGCGCCTGCATACTCGCGAAGATAGATCGGCAGCGCGCCCGCGTAGTCGCCCTTCAGGTAATACGCGAGGGCGAGATGGTAATCGATGTTTGAATGCAGAGTTCCTATCGGTGTGTTCCGGGCATTAGGCTGACCATCGGGCTCCACCTCGTCGGGTTTCCCTCTGACGAGGCGGGCCGCACGCTCGAAATCGGCGATCGCATTGTCGAGCTCTCTGACGGTGATGTACCGGTGACCGCGATGGCGGTAGAGCCACGGGTTTTCGGGATGAATGGCGATGCCCCTCGAGTAGACGTCGATCGCTTCCCGAATACGGCCGAGGTAGGCGAGACGCCGGCCGAGCCAGATGATGGAGTCAGCGTCGCTGGGAGCGCGGTCGTACGCTGAGCGCGCCTCTCCGAGTTGGCGTTCATATCGCTCCCGTGTCGCGGCGCTCAAAGGCAGCGTTCGTAGAGTATCACCAAGAAATGACACTGCCTCGTAGGTGCGGGGAGAAGAGGTCTGCGGTGGCAGCGGGGCAGTTGCGCATGCGGCGGCAATCATCGCTGCAATGGCAGAAGCGGTTATCTGGCGAGGTTTCATTGTGCTAATGTACTTTCAACGTTGCCCCGTAACCCAACCAACCCACAGGCAGGGAGTCCCATGTCGGAAATCTTCTCATCGCGCCAACCCCGGCGGCGCTTTCTCGGCAAAGCCGTGGCGGCGCTTGCCGCAATGACCGCAGGCCTTCCGGTCTCCGCACGCGCCGATGTCGAACCGGATCAAATGGCGGATACTGATCACGATGCATGGATAAAGGCGTCGAAAGGAAAACACAGACAGTTCTTTCACACCCTTCAGGCGCAGGAAACGGCGATGTTGATGGCGAGCAATTATCTCGACGCATACACGCAGGACTTCAACGCGAAGCCTGGCGAGGTGAATGCCGTTATCGGGGTGCATGGTCCAGCGCTGGCAATCGGATTCAACGACGCTGCATGGGCGAAGTACGCGATCGGAAAGAGCTCCGGAATAAACGACCCGGCAACTAAGGAACCAGTCGTGAAGAATGTATTCGCGGGAACGGGCCCCCTTGGCGTGGCTCCACTTCAGAAACGCGGTGTGACCTTCCTCCTCTGCAACACGGCGCTCCGGCGGCTCGCGAGAATGACGGCAGAGCAGCGTAGTGAGACGTACGAAGCTGTTTACAGTGACCTCAAGTCATCACTGCTCCCGGACGTCATACTGGTGCCCGCATTGGTGGTCGCCATCAATCGCGCGCAGGAGGCAGGCTTTTCGTACGTCCGCGCGTGATAATCCCGATTGCCTTGCAGTGTTTCCCGTTGCAGAATTCATCTGAATGAGAGACGCCCCTACCAGGAGATATGCGTGAAGAAGAAAGTCTTGCTGCTGGCGATGTTCATCGCAGTTCCCGCGTTTGCGCAGGCACCTGCAACTGCAGCCAACCCGGGTGTCAGTTCCTCGAAGGCCACATGGGGCATCATGGTCGGCTACTTCACGGCCGCTGCCGAGCAGGTACCGGAGGCTGATTATGCCTTCAAGCCCGTCGAATCTGTGAGAACTTTCGGGCAGATGGTCGGGCATCTCGCCGGTGCGCAGAACATGTTCTGCGCTGCCGTCCTTGGGGAAGCGGTAAAGTCAGAGGATGACATCGAGAAGACGGTGACGACGAAAGCCGGCTTGGTAGCTGCGCTGAAGGCATCCACCGAATACTGCAAGCGCGCGTATGGGGTGAGTGACGCCGATGCGGTCGGAAAAACGAACCTTTTCGGGCAGGAAATGACGAAAATGTTCGCGCTGAGCTTGAATGCCGTGCACGCCGGCGAGCACTATGGAAATCTCGTGACGTACATGCGAATGAAGGGTATGGTTCCACCATCGAGCCAGCCGCGCCCGGCGCAGTAACAAAGCTGTATCGTGTTTCCAGGCAAGGACTTATGGAGCCCTGCCTGGAAGCCGGTAACTGGGCCGTTTGCTTGACATCCCGACAGTTTGACGTATGTTTGATCGAAGTCTGAAGCCCCGCCAGTCTTTCAGCGGGGCTTCGATGTTATTAGACCCGGTGCGGCGGTTTCAGGCCCCTTTGAGGGCCGCGGGGCCACTCAGTCGCGATGTTGCGGGGCTGTAGCTCAGCTGGGAGAGCGCACCGTTCGCATCGGTGAGGTCAGGGGTTCGATCCCCCTCAGCTCCATGGATAACGAGAACTCGCAACTTGTTGCGATTGCAGGTGTAGAAGGTCAATAGAAGAGCTGCCCGCCGCCGTTCGGTAGGACGTAGAGTTCCAATGACGGCGAGCGTGGCACGAACCGCGGTTCCCCGGAGCCGCAGCAACTAGCCGCTGAATCCTCACAGGATTGCAGCGGCTTTTTTGTTGTTCACTCGGCGCGGCTTGACCGCTACTGAATCAGCATCCGCGAGTCGAGTCGCATGGCGTTGAAGACTTCCGCTGCGAACCGGTTTTCTTCGATCTCTGCCTTGCCGACGAAATCTCCCATTGCCGTCCCACTCAGGCGATTCAAAAAACGAAGGATCGCAGACTCCTGCACAGTGGCCGACGTGCGACGTCCAATGATGCTCTGTTGACCAGGCGCATCAGCAATCGCCAGGCGGAACATTCCGCCAGCTCCCTTGAACGGGCGCTTCAACGGAGTCTTGATGAGATAGCCAACTGTCGGCGGCAATCTCCATTCCGGTTCTTTCGTGAACTGTATGAACCACCCGCGCTCGCGAGGGTTTCTGAGGATCGTCACGTCGCCGACAAGGCGCCGAAACCCAACGTGAAAGATCATGATCTTCGTCACGAAGTCAGACGTCATGGTGAGCTCGCCTGGCATTGGTCGCAACGGACCGGTAAAAGGCGCAAACCGGCCATCTGCTGCCCTCAGCGTGAGCGTCATGAAATTTCTTGCGCCCCTCAAGTCGATCCATTTTACGCCGCGCTTGTCAGTGATGACTGTGTGATACCTGGATTCTGTTGCGTACTTGTCGAGATAGGCGGCAAATGCCGGCATCGTTGCCCGAATCCGCTCCGGACTGAGACGCACCCCGAGTGTGATCGTCGTGGCACCATCGGGGTCGTGTGTCGTCCGGAGTGTATCGATGCTGAACAAGCGGCCGAGCGATGCAGTAGTGCGGGGAAAGCTTTCCCGGTAGTCGGCTCTCATCGCCTGCCCCGTACGGCCTTCCGCCGATTTCATCAAAGCTGATATCACGTTAGCGATGTCGTTCCCGGTAATCGCCCCGGCGGCAATGTCGACATTGGTATACCACTCGAATTCGTCAGGGTCGACTTTCCGAAGCACCATGATGTGACGGGAGTCGCCTGGCGCATTGGCCATCGCAACCGAGGGCCTGGCCGTGAAGAGATAGCGGTTCGCGCCGAATTCGCCTTCGACATTGACAGTGCGGGTTCCATCGCTGCCCATCGACGTCCAGACGGATGTGTCGTTGTAGATCGCCGAAGGTGTGAGTGCGTACTTGCCAAGGCGGCCGCGCGCATGTGCGAACTTCGCGTTGCGCTGAACGTTGGTAAAGCGTTGTGCAATCCCGCCGAACAGTCCTTCTGCGTTCGCCCGGGCAGCCGGAAGCGTCGGCCCAAAAGCGGGGCCGACTTCGCCGCACGCTGTCGAAACGGCAGCGGCGAGCAATATCGCAATTATCCTTGGCCCAGCGGGGCGCGCGGGGAGCCGTACTCTATAGGTATGTATGGGCGGCATTGCCGTTGAATTCAGTGGGGACTGGCAGCTTTCAAAGTTCTACACCACGAAGCTTCTGGGGAACCCCGAACGACGACCG
Source organism: Gemmatimonadaceae bacterium (assembly GCA_031426255.1). Taxonomy (GTDB): domain Bacteria; phylum Gemmatimonadota; class Gemmatimonadetes; order Gemmatimonadales; family Gemmatimonadaceae; genus UBA4720. Next base: position 27,318 of record JANPKW010000088.1, read on the forward strand.
AAGGCCGGATCCGAACGATCATGACGGAATTGTCATACAGCGATCACCCTTCAGTCATGGACCGATCTCTACCAATAGGGGATGAAGATACGCATCGTCGTTTCTCTCCTCCTCGCCGGGTCTGCAGGGGTATCCCGGGCGCAGGGTACCCCTTCGGCTGATCTGTCGCTCGACTCGCTCCTCAATACCCGAATCAGCGCCGCTTCGAAATATTCCCAGCTCTCGGCAGACGCCGCAGCGTCGGTGACGATTCTGTCCTCGGACGACCTGCGCAACGGGGGATTTCGAAACCTCCAGGACGCACTCGAGAGCGTGCGGGGCTTCTACAGCACGGACGACGGAAATTATCCGTACCTGGGATCGCGCGGTTTCAGCCGCCCGAGCGACTACAACAACAGGATTCTTCTGCTTGTGGATGGTCACAAGCTCAATGAACAGATATGGGGCGGAGCGCCAGTTGGCGCCGACCTGCCGATCCCCTTTGAGGCAATCGAACGGATCGAGATCGTGCGCGGACCAGGTTCGGCGATGTATGGATCGAGCGCGATGTTCGGGGTCATCAACATCGTTACTCGACGCGGTCAGGATGTCGGCGGGACAGTGGTCAGCGCAGGTATTGCCTCGGGCAAAGACCGGCAGGCCGAATTTACTTCGGGGTTCAGCCTCGCTGCCGGTAAGGCGTCGGCCATGATTTCCATGCTGGCGTCAGCCGCGGATGGGCGGCGCTATCCCGTGGCTGACCATCCCGAAGTTTTCAGCGCCCCCGATTTTGAGCGGCGCGGCGGACTTATTACGTCGCTCCTCTGGGGCGGCGCTTCGTTTCGCGGGGGATTCCGTAGCAGTGAGACCGCTGTGGTGACCGGAGCCTACGGCACCGACCCCTCCGACTCGCGAAACAGGACGATCGACAGCAACCTGTGGGTGGAGGCTGCGTTTCGAACACAGTTGTCGTCGCAGGTTCAATTCGCGAGTCGAGCCTACGCCGATCGCTACCGCTACTCAGGTTTCTATGCACAAGGTGCGGGCGCTGCGTTTTCGGATGAAGGCGCAAGCGCGGCCGTTGGCGGGGAAGCGCTCTTGACGATTGAGCCGTCCTCACGCTACCGCCTTACGACGGGTCTCGAAATGAGCCGCGCGTTTCGTGTTGAGTACACCGAGCTCCTCGGCGGCGATATCCTGGCTTCCGACAAGGCCCCGTTCTCAAACGTTGCAGTTTTCGCTGAGAATGAGCTGCAGCTCAAGCGTGGCATCAAGCTCGTTGCAGGCGGGCGAGTGGAAGTCAGGCAACGTTTTGAGCCTTCGTTGGCTCCGCGGCTCGCGGTCGTCGCTCAGCCTCGTGAGGCGACCACTGTAAAGCTTCTCTATGGGAGAGCTTTCCGTGCGCCAAGCTCAGCGGAGGCTGAGATCGACACTGATTTCTACTCCTCGAATGCAACGCTGACTCCGGAGTGGATTGAAACGTTCGAGCTCGAGGTTCGCGAGCGCATACGGAAGAACGCGATCGTCGAGGCATCCGTCTACCACTACCACATGAGTGGGCTCATCAACCCTGTAGACACTGACGGGGGCAGTTCGATTCGCTTCGAGAACATGGACAATGCGGGAGCGATGGGTGCGGAGGTGCAGGTCGATGTCGGACTGAACGGTCCGCTGAGCGCCCGGGCCGGCTACGCGTTTCAGCGCGACGATCACTTGCGCACGGGCGAACGCCTGGCGAACGCTCCCGCACATATAGCCACAGCTGAAGTTGTTGCGAGCGGACGGCGCGGACTGCGTTCGTCGCTCCGTGTGAGAAGCGAGTCGGGCCGGCTTACTCATGTCGGGACGATGACTCGAGCGTTCACGCGAATGGATTTTCACTTTGCGCTATCGCCGATGTCCGGAGGTCCCGCATCCGGGTCAAGGGGGCCGCGCCTATCTCTTGGTATCAACAACTTACTGGCGGCGCATTACTCACTTCCCGCCGGGATCGAACATCCGCAGCCGTCTCTTGTTCAAAGCGGACGCGTTGCGTCATTCCGAATCGAGTGGCGGTTCTGACCGATGACCATCGCTAACGACCGACGGGTGCCATGAAGAAGGCACTCACTGGCGTCCTCATGTCGATCACCCTACTCGTGACCGTAGCGCCTCCCCCGACCTACGCGCAGGACGTAGCAGTACCCGTTGCGCTTCAAATCCCGTTGTTCCTGAAAGTGATGAGTTTCGACCGCAGGTTTGCAGGCCGTGCGGGATCGTCGCTCGTCATCGCTGTCGTGTATCAACGCGGCAATCGCGCATCGACGATTGCGAAGGATGAAGCTCTGCAAGCGATCGCAGCGGCCCCGCGAGCTTTCGGAGTTGTTCGGCGTGGCGTGGCAATCGACCTCGATGCCGGGGGAAACCTCGAAGCGCGCATCAGGCATCAATCCGCAGACGTCGTTTATGTAACTCCTCTTCGCTCGGCTGACATCGGTGAGATCGCTTCCGCGGCGCAGGCAGCTGGCGCATCGACGTGGACTGGAGTTGCCGACTACATGTCGCATGGAATCGCTGTCGGCGTCAGGCTCGAACGAGACAAGCCCCGCATCATGATCAATCTCAATGCCGCAAGGCTTCAACGCTGCGACTTCACGTCGGAGCTGCTCAAGCTGGCTCAGCTCGTTTGATGCACATGCCCAGGCTGAGGGGAATTCACGACAAGCTGGTCGCCTCGTTCTCGATTCTTGTGATGAGTGTTGCCGTGTTTTTCGTGACGTTCTTCCCGGCTCGCTTCGAGCAACAGGCAATGCGCGCCGCAGTTGCCAGAGCGGAGTCTGTGAGCGACATGACTGCCTACAGTATCGAGGCGGCGCTGCTTTTCCGTGATACGGCGTCGGTGCGGGCTGTAATCACCGAGGTTGTGCGGAGGCAGCACCTCGAGTTCGCGCTCGTAAGCGACGAAACCGGGGGGCGTGTTTCAGCGATCGGCCTTAGCGATCGTGTTTGGAGCTCACTAGGCGGGAGACTGAACGGAATCAGTCCCGATGGACACATTTTCGTTACGACTGCGACCATCAGCCGGCCGGGTTCGACATTGGGCACGTTGAGTATCGGCGTGTCCCTGTCGGAGCTGAGAGAGGAGGTTGTGGCAACGAGAAACCTCGTGTGGTCAGTGGGTACTGTCATCTTCGCTGTCGGGCTTCTGCTGGTTTTTGCGATCAGCTCTCTCGTCACGCGGCCACTGATCGCAATTTCGAAGACAGTCGAGAGAATTGCGGCGGGGGAAATGAGCCTGCGCGCTGAAGTTCCACGCGATGTGGAGATTGCACAGCTGGTTCGGGCATTCAATGGCATGGTTGGCAATCTTGCTGCTGCACAAGCGGCCTTGTCGAGAAACAATCAGGAACTCGAAGCGCTCGTCGATAGAAGAACGGTGAAGCTCCGCGAAGCGTTCCGGACACAGCGGAAGGCGCGCCACGCACTGGCCGCAAGCGAGAGCAAAGCCCGGGCGACGAGCGAGATGATGCGATCCCTCATCGATCTTGCACCTCAGCCAATCATTGCGGTCGATCTCGACTGGAGTGTGACGTGGTGGAATCGTGCCGCCGAGGAGCTGTTTGGCTGGACGTCGCAGGAGGTTCTGGGCGGTCCGGTTCCTGTGATTCCCGACGATCAGCTCGCGCAGTTCATCGCACGCAAGCAGGGTCTCGAAAGCGGTGAAGCACCGCGATCGACGGAGGCGATGTACGTGTGCAAAGACGGCACGCGTGTTCCTGTGCTGCTTGCGATGGGAGTGATTCACGACATCACGAAGGCACCGGCAGGCTATCTCGTCTTCGCAATTGACATGAGGGAGAGGAAGTCGCTGGAGAACCAGCTGCTTCATGCGCAGAAAATGGAAGCGATTGGTCGGCTGGCCGGAGGCGTAGCGCACGACTTCAACAACATTCTCACGGTAATTCTCGGCTGCGCGACTGCGCTGGAGTCAGCGCCGCTTGCAGATGTAGATCGTGAGGAGGCAGTGCAAATCTCGACTGCTGCTCATCGTGCATCTCGTCTAACGCGGCAACTTCTGACGTTCAGCCGGCAGCAGATCGAGCAACCGCGTCTTGTGAAGCCTGGTGATGTGGTACGCAAGATGGAACCGATGCTTCGGCGGGTCGTGCTCGACAACGTGAAGTTCGACTTCAGGCTCGCGGATGCGCCGGTGGCGATGATCGACCCGGGGCAGCTCGAGCAGGTTCTCATGAATCTGGTAGTGAACGCTTGCGATGCGCTGTCGCGTGGAGGCACGATCACGGTGGCAACGTCCGATGTGACCATCCCGCCGAACACTACGGCTGAAGTGCCTCCAGGCCGCTACGCTCAGATGACCGTTAGCGATGATGGCTGCGGAATGGACGAGGCCACGCTCGAGAAGATCTTCGAGCCGTTTTTCACGACGAAGGAATTGGGGATGGGAACGGGCCTCGGACTCGCCACTTCCTTCGCGGTAATATCACGTATTGGCGGCCACATAAAGGTTTCGAGCAAGCCGGGGCTCGGATCTTCATTCCGGGTATATCTGCAAGCGAGCAGTGAGGTCGTTGAAAACCCGGAGTCAGCCGTCGCGGCCGCGGCAACCAAGGTAGACCCGTTGACGATTCTGTTGGTTGAAGATGAGCCAACAGTGCGCACCGTGATCAGGCGCGGACTTGAACGGCTGGGGCACAGGGTGCTCGAGGCGCAGCACGGGCAGGCTGGGCTCGACCTGGCATTGGCCAACGAGGGACTCATCGACCTGGTGATCACCGACATCATGATGCCGGTAATGAACGGGCGTGAGTTCATCCGCAGCCTCGAGAAGCGTCAGACGCCCGGGCCGGTGATCTTCATCTCCGGGTACTCGGACGATGCAAAGATCCGGGATGGTCTGGACGGATCGCGGCACGCGTTTCTTCAGAAACCGTTTTCCGCTGCGGAGCTCGCAGGGACGATGGTGAACGTGTTGAATACGGCTACGCGAACAGCGGTCTGAGTTGGCGGGAATTGAAAGCGGGTTCGTCGGTGGTTACTATTCAGGACCGCCCTCGCAGGATTTGGGCGGTTTTTGCCCCTTGGTGTAACTGGCAACACGTCTGCCTCTGGAGCAGAAGAGTCCTGGTTCGATCCCAGGAGGGGCAACTTTATGGGACGTAGAGACTTACGTCCCATTTTGCTATCCGCCCCTGAAGGGTGTGTCGTGGGGAGCAAGGGCGACGCGAGTTACAGGCTTGAGGCCCACGGCGGCGGCGGCATATCGACTGGCTTCGTCAGATCGAATTCGACCCCGAAGCGACGCTCAGTCCCCTCACGCCTGAGTCCATAGAAGAATGTCGCGCCAGGATTGATCTCCACGGTCCACACATTCGTGCGCGCTGCAGGAATTAGTGATGCCGTCAGGGAATCCGCCCGGAATTCCTGCCGCGACGCGCTGCCTGCATCCCGCGTGTCGCCGCCGTACTGAGTCACGGCATCCTCACTGCCGTCGGCATGACGGTGATCGTGCTTCAGGCGAAGGCCCGTCGACGTTGGCGTGATGACCCATGTTCGAGAGCGATCCTCGCCGACATGCAGCGGAATGCGGATCTCAGATGATGAGCACTCCCTCACATGCATCACAACGGCCGATCGCGCGAACATCGAATCACTGGCATTGCTTTCGACGAGCCGGCCGGCGAATGCCTTTCCGCAAAGAGACTGCAGCGCTGACCAGAACTGCTGCTGAGGCTGCCGGGATGTCGAAGCCGACGACGACGTCCTGGTGTCGAGAACAGGGGAGTGATACGCGCACGCTGTCGCGAAGTGAAGGCAGGCGACGAGAGTCAGCCTTTTGTTGACGTCGCTGGAAAAATTGCTCATACAGGATGATGGAACCCGCGCCTCGTTGGGGCAAGCGCAGACACTTCGCTTACACTCGCCTCCCCAACCTGAGCAATTTCGTACACTGCTCCATGCCTGCGTCAGCTAGAATTCGCAGATGAGCCTTTCCATTACTACAGCCCGTCGCGCAACCGCATTGGCGGCCGGCTGTCTGGTTTTTTCAGCGTGTTCACAGGCACCTCGGACATCGTCGGCGCCAACGCCATCGGATGCCGCATCTCCGTTACCGATTGGTCCGCTGCCCCTCAAGTACTCGGGGCCGCCATCAGTCGGTGCAATCACAGCCGGGGACCTGATGACGCGCATATACAAGTTCGCTGACGATTCGATGATGGGCCGCGAAGCAGGAACCCGGTGGAGCAACACAGGCACCGACTACATTGCCGCCGAAGTCGCACGCCTCGGGCTGGAGCCGGCAGGCGAGAACGGAACGTACTTCCAGGACGCCCTGGTAAGTCGCGAGCTCGATCCCGCATCCACAGTGCGCGTTGGCAACACTCAATACGTGGCGTGGCGCGATTATGCCCCGCGTGATCAGGGCAGCGGAGCGCGCAGCTTCGATGGAGTTCAATCGGTGTTTGGCGGGACAATCGAGGATTCGACCTCGCTGATTCCACGCGGCAGCGAGGCGGGCAAAGTCGTTGTCGTTCGCATCAGTGCGACAGGTCCCTTAAGCGTCAGCCGAGCCGCGGTAACCAACAGGTTTGTTCGCGCGGCGGCGATCGTCCTGATCCTGCCACCGACGCTCAGCGCTGCGGAACAGACGCAGACGGGCGTTCGCCCGCGCGGTGCAAACGATAATTTCGGCACCCTTCCATCATATATGTATGTGACACCCGCCGTCGCGCGCTCACTCCTTGGCGCGTCGCCCGATTCCTTGAGATCAGGCTTCGCCGGCGGGACGCTGCATGGACACATTCGATATTCGCCTCGGCCCGCCATGGGCCGGAACGTGATTGCGATTCTGCGGGGTTCAGACCCGGCGTTGCGAGGCCAGTATGTCGCCATAGGCGCGCATACAGATCATATCGGCCTGAGAGGAAGACCAATCGCACACGACTCTCTCAAGGCGGTCATGATGCACGCGGCTCCGCAGGGAGCCGATGATCCCTCGCCGGTTCCGACCGAAGCCGAATGGGGAGCAATCAGAGTCACCATTGACTCGCTACGAAAGCTGAATCCAACCCGCCTCGACTCGATTAACAACGGCGCTGATGACGATGCATCTGGCTCGATGTCGGTGCTGGAAATTGCCGAGGCGTTCGCAACGTCTCCAGTAAAGCCGAAGCGCTCGATCCTGTTCGTGTGGCACGTCGCGGAAGAATCGGGATTGCTTGGTGCTGAATACTTCACTAAAAATCCAACGGTGCCCCGCGACTCGATCACCGCGCAGCTCAACATGGACATGGTTGGAAGAGGCCAGGCGACAGATGTGCCGGGGCAAACCAAGGAAGGTGCCCTGATCAGGGGCGGGCCCGGTTATCTCCAGCTAATCGGAAGCCGGAGATTGTCGACTGAGCTCGGGGACATCATCGAGCGCGTAAACACCGAGAAGCAGCTCGGCTTCAGGTTCGACTATAGTCTCGACGCGAACGGACATCCCCAGAACATCTACTGCCGCAGCGATCACTACGAATATGCAAAATTCGGAATTCCCATCGCGTTCTTCACGACGGGCGGTCACGCTGACTACCATCAGGTGACCGATGAGCCGCAATACCTCGACTTCGGTCGAATCACCAGCGTGGCCCGGCTGGTCTACGAGACTGCGAAGACCTTGGCGGACGCCCCGAACAGGGTGACGGTCGACAAACCCAAACCGGATCCGCGAGGCACCTGCAGGCAGTAAATCTCCGCGAGCACGCTGCCTCGTGAGGGCGCGAATGGCTATTGTCTGGCCCGCCGGTTTGGATCCATGGGCAAATGTCGCCATCTTCCATGTGCGGTACCGCGCGTTGAAGTGGCGCGACCGCCTTACCAATGGAGCTTTGGATGGCTGGCACACCTGTTCTTTCAGCGCGACTTCTTCTCAGAGGCGGGCACTCGGTCGATCTCGATCGCGATCGCGTCGAGGACCTGAAGAAGCATATGGCCGAGAACGACGGTCACATAGTCACTGCGTATCTCGTCGGGAACAAGGAGCTTCACCTCTTCGTGCGTGACATCGTCGGTATCGAGATTCAGCACGAAGCCAGTGCCGAGATGATGCGGGCATTCGCCGAGCGTTAGGACCGTGCGTTGATGAAGCGTTAAAGGGGCATTGAGATACGCGCGAGCGTGCCGCCGGATTCTGCGCTATTCACGTCGAGCCGAGCCGCAGGGCCGAATATCTGCGCCAGTCGCTCCCGGGTATTACTGAGCCCGATACCAGGCGCAGCCCCCTGACTTATTCCAGGGCCATTGTCCTCGACCTCCAACACGAGCGACCGGCCACGCTCGACCGCGCGCACTGAGACTATCCCCCCGGTCTGGCGTGCTGCTACACCGTGCCTCAGCGCGTGGAACAGGGAAAACTTATTTCGTTTCAATTGCCGATATCGAGTGGATAGAAGGGGCGGACTATTACGCCAATGTCCATGCCGACGGAAGACAGCATCTGGTGCGTGAATCTCTGACGTCGCTGGCCGCCCGGCTCGATCCCGCGCAATTCATCCGCGTCCACAGGTCGGCGATCCTGAACGTGAAAAGCGTGCGCGAGATCAGGTCGGCCCCGGGGCGTGAAGCGGTCGATGTGCTAACCGATGGGACTAGGGTGCGCCTCGCTCGTGGCGCCCGGGCGCGTTTACAGTCCCTTATGGACCCGGCCAACAGGGGCAGCCCCGGCAGTTGAAAGGGTTTTGTTAACGACGAATCCAAAACCCGGCCGGCGACGTCTAATACGCTGTCACGGTTCCGTAAGCAGCGTCCCCCAATTGGATGATCCCATGCGCCTGTCAAGTTCACTATTGGCCTCCCTTTCATTGATGCTGCTCGCCGGCACCAGCTCCCTCTCTGCACAACAGACTACCCGGTCGAACAGTGATCCGCGGCCGAAGGCGACCGCCGCCGCGAGGTCAGGCATCGTGGCAATCGACGGCAGACTCGACGAAACCGCATGGGCGGCCGCGACTCCCATTGGGGAGTTGATTCAATCGAGTCCCAACGAAGGGCAGGCACCAAGTGAAAAAACGGAACTCCGGATTCTCTACGATGAATCCGCAGTCTACATCGGCGCGCGAATGTTCGATTCGATGGGTCCCAAGGGAGTAAAGGCGGTGCTCACCCGGCGCGATCAGCTCCTCACCGACGGCTCGCTGACTTCCGACAAAATCTCTCTCGTCTTCGACCCGTTCCACGACAAGAACACGCGCATCTGGTTCGAGCTGAACCCGCTAGGGGTGAAGGGAGATCATGCGAACGGTGACAACTCGTTTGATCCTGTGTGGGAGGGCGCGACGAGTATTGACTCACTCGGATGGGTGGCTGAGTTCCGCATCCCGCTCTCGCAGCTCCGCTTTTCGCGCGATTCCGTCCAGCTGTGGGGAATGCAGGTGTGGCGCTCGATCGACCGCCTCAACGAACAGGACATGTGGGCTTTCTGGCGGAACAATGAATCCGGCGGCGCCGCGTATTTCGGGACTCTCGAGGGAATTCAAGTAGCGTCCCAGCCGCGGCAGATGGAGCTTGTACCGTACGTGACATCGCGAGCGGTACTGCGGGACGCACCCGCCGGAAATCCGTACCGCTCCAATCGCGAGGCTGATTATCGCGCCGGCGCAGACCTCAAGGTGAATCTGACATCGAACCTCACGCTCGATGCAACTGTAAACCCTGACTTCGGGCAAGTCGAAGTCGATCCGGCCGTAGTGAATCTTTCGGTGTTCGAGACGACGTTCTCGGAAAAGCGCCCATTCTTCATCTCGAACTCGCAATATTTTTCGAGCGGTGGGTTCAGCTGCTATTTCTGCAACAACGTGTCGAGCCTCAACGTTCTCTACACACGCCGTATCGGCCGGTCACCGCAGCTCGCCGGGCTCGTTGGGTCCCGCGCCGTCTATATGGATGCAACCGAAGCGACGACAATACTTGGCGCCGCGAAAATCACAGGACGGACGAAGAAAGGGCTTACGGTCGGGCTCATGAACGCGGTAACGAACAGTGAGAACGCGAGATTCCGGCTCGATGGCATCGAGGGCGACCAGGTTCAGGAAATCGAGCCGCTCTCGAACTACTTCATAGGAAGGCTGCGACAGGATTTCCGCGGAGGGGCGACTCGCGTCGGCACGATTGGCACGATGGTCAACAGACGACTCGACAACACCGACCAGGTCGAGCGTTTGCGCGATCGTGCATCCGTTGTCGGACTCGATCTCGATCACCGGTGGTCAAACCGCACATACTCGCTGAACATCCAGACCGCGCTTTCCGGAATCGCAGGCGACACGGCAGCGATACGGCGCGCACAAACGTCGAGTGCCCGCTATTACCAGCGCGTCGGTCGCGATGCGACTGGCGACGGACTTTTCTCTACCGAATACGACCCGACCCGCACGAGCCTCAACGGATATGGCTTCTACGCCCGGCTCGCAAAGGAAACAGGGAACTGGCTGTTCGAGACCACGCAGAACTGGCGCAGCCCGGGCTTCGAGACGAACGACCTCGGTTCGCTGAGCCGCGCTGACTACAAGTACATGCTGGTGAACGTGGTTCGTCAGTGGACGACTCCGGGAAGCTGGTACCGGAGTATCTGGTCGAACGTTGGCGCGCAGCAGCAATACAACTATGAAGGTGACCGGACAGACCTCGACTATCACGGGCACTTTTCGGCGACCCTCAAGAACTACATAAACTTCGGGCTCACTGCGATCAATCGTCCGAGCAGCCAGGATGAGCGCCTTACCCGCGGTGGACCAACCGTGACACGGTACGGGCACAACTTCATTGGTGGCAACATCAACGGCGACAGCCGCAAGCGGCTGGTCTGGGGCGTGGGAGTCGACTACTCAACTCCAGTAGATAACGACGAAGGAGGGCGCTTTGCGGTGTATCCGTCGCTGACAATGAAGCCGTCAGCGTCCACGACTGTCAGCGTGTCCCCGTCATGGGACCACGATTTCACGGCGCAGCAGTTCGTGACGTCGGTGACTGATGCATCCGCTCCCGCAGGTTTTGGCGGCGTGCGCTACGTGTTCGCGCGGATCGAACAGAAGACGTTCGCAGTCAATACGAGAATCAACGCCACCTTCACGCCGACACTCACCCTTCAGCTTTTTGCGCAGCCGTTCCTTGCGAGCGGCCGGTACTCGAACTTCAAGGAGTTCGTTCAGCCGAAGTCCGGTGAAATGAACCGCTATGGCAGGGACAACGGCAGCACGATCGCGACCTATGTCGATACGGAAGCGCAGACACGCTATCGCGTTGATCCTGACGGCACCGGGCAGGCCGCAGCGTTTACGTTCTCCAATCCGGACTTCAACGTCAGGTCATTGCGCGGCACTGCAGTGATGCGCTGGGAGTACCGTCCCGGCTCCACGCTCTTCTTCGTGTGGACGCAACAGCGCGAGGGCTTCGATGCGTTCGGTGATTTCGACTTCAATCGCGATCGGTCGGCACTCTTCCGGGACAAAGCGACGAACGTGTTCCAGGTCAAGGCGACGTACTGGCTCGGTCGTTAACGAGGACTAACGACTAACGACGGAAACAAAAAGGGGGAGTGGGGTGAGAACTACCGAGAGGGGTGAGGGTTCGTCCGCTCATTGAGATTGTTCCGCGTAGCGGGGTGATTCAATTGGGGTAACGACGGTCACTGCACGTACCAGCCCGCAGTTGCGTTGTTACAAAAAAAGTGACGATGCGATCAGCCCCGGAAACTCGACCTTACGGCGCGCGATACCTCAAGCAACTCGTTTGCAACTCCCCCAACTCCCCCCTTTTGTTGCAGTTCCGTAGTTCGCTCGAATTTTCCCGAGCGAGCAAACCAGATCTTGCCGGTTCACGTCAGAAGTGGAGCAGTGCAGTACTGAACGCTTTCTCTGCTCTCACTGTCGAACCAGCAAATGAAACCGAATTCGCTACAACTGTTAGTGATCGCGCTTATGCTCGCGCTTTCCGCCGCAACCTCATCGGCACAAGGGACTGTGGATGTCGTACGTGGTCGAGTCGTCGACGACTCCGCCAGGTCCCTGATCGGCGCAACTGTGATGATCACGCGCGGCCCCGACCGGCTCACGCTTCAGGACACGACCGACGCCAGCGGCTCGTACAGTGTCCGGTTCGAGCAAGGAACAGGCGACTATCTCGTCTACGTCAATGCAACCGGGTTCAAGTCGGCGCGTCGCCGAGTGCAGCGGCAGACGACTGAGACAGAGCTTGTTGCAGACTTTACTCTCACACGCGATGTCGCCGAGCTCGATGCAGTTCGCGTTTCTGCGCGAAGGCCCGTACGCGCATCCAATACCGTGAACCCCACACAACTCGATCCGGGAAGCTCGGAGAAGTGGAGTGACGGAGTGGTCGGTGCGATATCGCCAACGACTGTTGGAGATTTGAACGCTGTCGCGGGCACGATGTCGAACGTCACTATGACCGCGGGCGGGGCCTCGATCCTCGGGTCGGGCGCTGAATCCAATCTCAATACTCTCAATGGTATGGGCTTGCCGGGCGGCTCGCTGCCGCGCGCTGCACGAACTGAAACCCGCGTAACAGGTGCAACCTTCGACCCGACACGCGGTGGATTTGCGGGAGCCAACATCGATGTCAGGCTTGGACCAGGCGACCGCAACTTTCAGCGGCGCAATGCATTCGTCACACTCGATCCCCCCGCGCTCCAGTTTTCCGACGCGATCGGACGCTCGCTCGGTGCACCGAGCGGTGGATTCAGGGCGAGCTTTGGCGCGGACGGCGAGCTGATTCGTCGGGCGCTCACATACAACGTCGCCGTCGATGTTGCGCGCAGCTCGAGCGATCCCGCAACACTCCTCACCGCGGGGGCAGACGCACTGCGGGTTGCTGGTGTATCACCTGACTCTGTCGCACGCCTCATCGCAATTGCATCACCCCTTGGCCTTCCGGTTACGTCGAGCAGAATACCGTCGAGCCGGGCACGCGACGGAGTGACGTGGCTCGGGCGCATTGACGACACCCGCGACACAATGAAGACGAGAGCACTCACGACATTCCTCGGCTACACCAGGGAAAGTGCACTCGGCTTCGGGCCTCTTGCAGCGCCGTCATCGGCCGGCGAGAGAAAGGAGCGCACTTTCGGCGGCCAGGTAACGCTCGGCGAATATGTTGGGGCCGGCCGGCGAATTCTCACTGAAACAAGGCTGGCTGCGAGCACAATTCGAACTGAGGCAGAGCCATACCAGCTGCAACCTGCCGCGAACATCCTCGTCAGGTCTACAGGGGAAGCCGCGAGCGACATCACCTCGCTATCGCTCGGCGGGGGATCATTCTTCGCGACTGACGACTCCCGATGGACGGCTGAAGTCGCAAATGAAACCGCGTGGAACGCGCGAGGCCGCACTCATCGCTTCAAGGGACTGTTGTGGGGTCGCGCGGACGGACTCGACCAGCAGGGTGTGTCGAATAATTCCGGCACTTTCAGTTTCAACTCCATCGACGATTTCGAGTCCAATCGGCCGGCGAGCTTCTCGCGCACGCTGTCGCAGTCGGGACGATCGGGGTCTGTATGGAATGGCGCCGCCGCACTCGCGCATAACTATTCATACTCCCGGTTCTTCAGCGTGCTGTATGGTCTACGTCTCGAGGCTGATGGTTTCCTCGACAAGCCAGCACGTAATACCGCGCTCGAACAGGCACTTGGAGTTACGACCGGCAGTGCTCCGTCGCGCTTTCACGTAAGTCCGCGTGCCGGATTCTCCTGGACCTACAACAAGAGCCGCGATAACGGCAGCGGCACAAATCAGACTCCTGTTGGTCGCTTCTATCGCACGACGACGGGGGTGATACGCGGGGGCATTGGCGAATTCCGTGACCTGCTGCGTCCGGGGATTCTGGCTGACGCGTCGGCGGCAACGGGCCTTGCAGGCGGAACCTCAAACCTCACGTGCGTCGGCTCGGCAGTTCCCATGGTCGATTGGGACAGTTTCTCCGAGAATCCTTCGTCAATTCCAACGCAATGCGCAGACGGATCGTCAGCACTCGCTGAGCGCGCGCCTGCCGTGACGCTCATAGATCCTGCGTATGATGTTCCACGAAGCTGGAGAGCCTCGCTCGACTGGTCATCGAACGTCAAGAACTCGCTTCTTGTGCGCGTTGGCGGGCTTTTCTCATACGACCTTTCTCAACCAGGACTGGTTGACGCGAACTTTGCAGGTGTCTCGAGATTCAATCTCGCTGCTGAAGGTGGCCGGCCTGTTTACGTATCTCAGTCCGGGATCGACCCTGCGAGCGGTTCTGTCTCTGCCTCCCAGTCACGTATCTCTGATCAGTTCGGCAGGGTCGCAACACGCGTCAGCGACCTCAAGGGATATGGAGGCCAGCTCACATTTGGCGTCTCGCCGGACGTGTTCAAGTACCGTCCGCGGTTGAACTTCTACACATCCGCGTCGTACACGCTTCAATGGACACACCGGCAGTTTCGCGGATTCGATGGCGGCGGATTTGGCGATCCGCGCGAGCGCGAGTGGGCGCCGGCTGGCACTGACGCTCGTCACGTCCTCGTGGTTACCGGCGGCGTGAACACACCAAAGCTCGGCACGATAACGCTTTTCGCTCGCGGCCAGTCAGGACTGCCTTTCACGCCGATCGTGCAGGGAGATGTAAACGGCGACGGAAGGAGCGGCGACCGCGCATTCATTCCTGATCCGGCATCAGAGCCTGACGCGGCCGTTGCATCGGCAATCCGTAGTTTGCTCGATGGTGGAGAACCAACTGTGCGCGGTTGCCTCACGTCCAACCTTGGGAAAGCTGCGGGACGGAACGCTTGCCGCGGGCCGTGGACTCAGTCGCTGAACCTTCAGTGGCGGCCGCCGATGCCAGGCAAGTGGGGTGGACGCGTTCGGCCGAACGTCTACCTTCAGAACGTCCTGGCAGGTGTCGACCAAGCCGTTCATGGGAGCGGCTCGTTGAAAGGCTGGGGCTCTCAGGCGGCGCCAGATCCTGTGCTGCTGATTCCAAAGGGATTCGATGGGGCAGCAGACAGGTTCCGTTATGACGTCAACCCGCGCTTCGGACAAACGCGAGGCGGTCGAAGCATCGGACGCGATCCGTTTCGCATCGTCATCGACTTCTCAGTCAACCTCTCGACAAACTTCGATCTTCAAACGTTGCGCCGCGCAGTCGAGCCAGTGAAGAGTCCGGTTGGATGGCAGCGGCGCTCGGCAGATTCACTTGCCGCGTTCTACCTGGGACAGACGTCCAGTATTCACAAGCTCCTGATTCGCGAGACTGATTCGTTGTTCCTGAGCAAGGCTCAGGTCGCGGCACTAAAGACTGCTGATTCGACCTATTCAGAGCGCGTGAGGGCGATCTTCATTCCGCTG
Source organism: Gemmatimonadaceae bacterium (assembly GCA_031426255.1). Classification (GTDB taxonomy): domain Bacteria; phylum Gemmatimonadota; class Gemmatimonadetes; order Gemmatimonadales; family Gemmatimonadaceae; genus UBA4720. Next base: position 42,665 of record JANPKW010000088.1, read on the forward strand.
GGACAATATCTCGCGCAAGGCAGTGGCGGCGCTGGCAAAACAGAGCTCGACAGTGTGAAGACGACGCAAAAGGAATATTGGAGAATCTTCTGGGAGCAGCCTGAGATGGCCGCTGCCATCGTCAATGCGACGCAGCGACAACTGATGCCGATGTTTGAACGGATCCTCGGAATACCTCAGGACGAGAGGAAGAACAGTCAATGGCAGTTCGGGAATCCCGTCACTTATTCGGATAAGCCGCCAGCACCTCCTTCTGGCGCTGCTCCAACCCGGTAGGGATGAGATCCTCGCGAGCCCACCGCGTCCGATAGTCCTCGACCAGCGCCCGGAGATAGTCTTCGGGGGCTGTGTATCTCGCACCCAGCTCATCGATGCTGCGGGTGTTGTCGAGCTCGGACATCCACTTTCCGCTGAAAGGCGAGCAGTGGGGGAGGAGCTTGTCGGCCTCGAGTTCGGCGCGTGCCCTCCTCATCACGTGGAGACCGACGCCCGTAATCTTCGAGAGGGTCACTATCAATTCATCGAGTGACATCGAGTGGCCGCCGGAAATATTGTAGGCGCGGCCGATCCCCTTGTCGTTCGAGACGATTGAGGCCACGAGCGTAGCGACATCTTTCGCATACACGTGGCGCAAAGGAAGTCCGGGTTCATCGGGCACCAGGAAGGGACCGCGGTCGAGTATGCGTGCGATGTAGCACTGGATGCGACCCCGGTGATCACGCTCGGATGCAACCATCGGCAGCCGCAATGTGGTCACGGGAAATCCGGAAGCTGATGCGGCGGCGGAAAAGACCCCTTCTGCCTCGCGCTTGTCGACGCCGTATTTCCAATCGTCGTAGTCTTCGCTATCAGCGGCCGGTGAAGGCATCACCGGGCCTTCGTAATCTTCTTCGCGAAAAGGGCGCTCGACGTTCTCGCGAACCAGGTACACCTGGCCGCTGCTGACAAAAACAAACCTGTCTGTCATCCCGCTAAAAAGCTCGACCGCCTGACGGGCTTCGGCACCGGTGTAAGTAGTGGTATCGAAAACCAGATCGAACGACCGCGCGTGAAGCGCCGCCCGCATCTGTGACGTATCTCGCCGGTCCGCGCGCAGCCGCTCCACTTGGGGCGGGAGGTTATCTGGCGTCTGCCCCCGATTCAGGACCGCCACATTGTGACCCGCACTGATGAGCTCGAGCGCGGTGAAATGGCCGAGGTTTCGGGTGCCACCAAGTATCAGTACGTCTGCCATTGCGATGCGAAAGTAGTACGGCTAAATGAGTGCATGGCCTCTTCTCTCTCGATGCGAGCTGGTCCAAGGGCGCTGGCGATAATACGCGAGCGCGGCTTGCGACTCGAAGATGTAGACGTCTTTCCCGGCGCGTCAGGGGGTGCCAAATGGCTTTCGATTGCAGGGCTCGACCGTTTCCTATTCGGTGAGTTTCTTCAGGGCCATCGCGAGCGGCCGCTGCATCTCATCGGATCATCGATCGGAAGCTGGCGGATCGCGTGCCTTGCGCAACGCGACCCGATAGCGGCGCTTGACCGGGGTCACGACGGTTACATCTATCAGCAGAGATACTCTGGCCGGCCCCGGCCGCCTGAGGTGACCCGTGTACTCACGTCGATACTCGACTCGATGCTTGGAGCGAATGGGATTGAGGAGATCCTCACTCATCCGTGGGCGAGGCTTCACGTCATTACTGCGCTGGGCGTGGGCCTCGCGGGGCGGGAGCGGGGACGGACGCTCAGTGTGTCCATTGCAATTGCGGCACTCGCTAACGCAGTGAGCAGACGGTCGCTCTCACTGCAGATGAAGCGGCATGTATTTCACTCAGCAGGCAGCGACACACCGTTTCTCAATCTTTCGGATCTTCCGACGGTTCATCTTCCACTCACGCGCGATAATCTCCGCGCAGTGCTCCTCGCGTCATGCGCTATTCCACTGGTACTGGAAGGGGTGCGCATTCCCGGACGCGAAAACGAGCTTCATTGGGATGGAGGCGTGATCGATTATCATCTCGATCTCGATTTCGGCCCCGGCGATGGAATCGTTCTTTATCCGCACTTCTACGATCACATCGTGCCGGGGTGGTTCGACAAGGCGCTCAGGTGGAGACGAGGCAAAGCCGTGAATTTTCAGCGCGCCCTGCTGATAGCACCGTCTCCGTCGTTCGTGGAGTCGCTACCGGGAGCAAAAATCCCCGATCGCCGCGATTTTTTCTCGATGTCCGAAAGTGAGAGGATGAAGCGGTGGCAGGTCGTGCGCCAGCGGAGTGAAGAACTCGGAGATGAATTACGCGAGCTGATCGTGTCAGGGAGGCTCGCTGACAGTATCGTTCCCTGGTGAGTCATTCAAACACGGCAGGCTCAGGGTAAAGGCAGAGCTTTCTCCGTACGTGCTAGCAGCCTCGAGCTCACCACCCATTCTGCGTGCGAGGTCGCGGCTTATCGACAGGCCCAGTCCCGTCCCGCCGTGTGCGGTGGTGAAGTCGCGGCCCACCTGAACGAACGGCTCGAAGACGGCCTGCAGTTTGTCAGGGGGTATTCCGGATCCATCGTCGGTGACGGTTATGAAGACCTTGTTGTTTGAGGAGGTGCAGACCACATCGACATGGCCGTTCGGCTCGGTGAACTTGATCGCGTTCGAGAGGAGGTTGAGAAGGATCTGAGTGATCTTCTCTGAATCCCCCACCGCAACTGCAGATCCTGCTTCGTTCGCTATCGAGAAGCGAAGTTGCTTCTCGCGCATCTGGGGCTCGACCAATGCTTCCAGGCCGTCCAGCACCTCTTCGATGTTTACGGGATCATGCGCAACGTCGACATGGCCAGCCTCAATTTTCGCGAAATTGAGGATGTCGTTGATCAGCGAAAGAAGGTGCCGCTGGCTTTTGTCGATCCGTTCGAGGTCGGCGAGCTGCGGATCGGTGATAGCCCCCCGGATTCCAAGTGTCAGCAGCTGCGTGTATCCTGCGATCGCGTTGAGTGGTGTGCGCAGCTCATGCGACATCGTTGCCAGAAACTGGTTCTTCGCCGCGTTTGCTTCCTCAGCTTGACGCCGCGCGGCTCTTTCGCTCGCTACGAGGTCTCTGACGTCGAGCTGTCGCTGGCGCGCGCGCTGTGCCGATCGAATCACAGTGGTTAGCGTAGCCACGCGGACTGGACGCTCGAGCAGTGTCACATTGCCTTTTACTGCCACACCGCTAAGGGCTCGAGGAAGCGCATCAGACAGCTCGCCCTCACCCGTAAGCACCACGATTGGAATGTCAGACCATGAAGGCTGACTGTTCAGTGAATCGAACAGCATGTCACGCGATTGGGAGTCAAGCGCCTCTTCAGCAATCACAAGCACGGCTGCTTCGTCATTGGCAATCGACCTGCAGATGTCTTTCATCGTCGCGCATGGGAGTACCACGACACCCGCTTTAGTAAGCACGCGCTCCGCCACAGCCCTGTCCCTTCCAGTGGGAGTGAGCAGCGCGATTGGAAGCTGCCTGGTCGGATCTGAAAGCAATTTTTCAGACTGTTCCCGCGGCTCCATCCACGACAGCGCTGTCACCCTTGCTCAATCTCCGGATTTGACTCCTGCATGAGAGGTGTCATAGTGCCGGTGTAGTTTGGCACACCAGTCAGGACGCCCTGAAAGTCGCGAAGCGGATCACCGACCTTGAGCCCGCCCTCGGCAACCATGAACTCCCTGATGGTCCGCTCGTGATTTCCGCTCCGCCGTTTGACCACTGATATCGCCTGGCGCACCGATCCCTTGAACTCGAAAAAACGCATCAGCACGACAGCATCCGCGAGGTAGCTGACTTCGGCTGCCTCGTCGACAGGGTGACCAAAAATGCCGTGCTGAACGAGTGTCATGATGCAGGTCACACCGTTGTTCGAAAGAAAGCTCAATAGCTCGTGCACCTGGATGGGCAGCAGCCGCTCTTCGGGCATGGACTGCATGTAGCCATTGATCGAGTCGACAACTACGAGCGAGACGTCTCCGGTTTCAACCGCATCCACCAGCTGGCTCGCGAACTCGCCGGGCGACAGCGAGGTGGGCTCGACCTGCTGAAGGCGGATTTGGCCGCTTTCGATGGCGTCGCTGACGTCCATGTGCAGCGCCTCGGTTCGCAGGCGAAAAGTGCTCATTCGCTCGTCAAAGAGGTAAAACAGCACTTTCTCTCCGCGCTCAACGGCTGCATGGGCGTATTGAGTGCAAAGCACCGACTTACCAACGCCTGCTGCACCCGTGATTAACAAGCTCGTCCCGCGGGTAAGGCCGCCGCCGAGCATCTGGTCGATCTTGCTGTCGCCGCTTGAAAGGATCTCAGTGACAGAGTCTATGCGAGCTTCCTCGTGGCGGATTCGCGGGAATACGACCAGTCCGCCAGTGCTGATGCGGAAGTCATGAAAGCCACCTCGAAACCGCGAGCCCCGCACTTTCGTGACCTGGAGGCGCCGGCGCTCCGCTCCGTAATCGAGGGCGACATGCTCGAGTACGATGACGCCGTGTGCCAGGCTGTGGAGCTGAAGGTCGCCCTCTGGAGACGTCTTGTCATCGAGCAGGAGGACGGTGCCCGATCGTGCAAGAAAGAACTGCTTGATTGCGAGTATCTGACGCCGGAAGCGGAGCGGCTCGCGCGCGAGCAATCGCATCTCGGACAGCGAGTCGAAGACAACGCGCTTTGGCTTCAAGGTAGTGATTGTCTCCAGCACTGCGTCGATCGTCTGTTGAAGCTCCACCTCGGCGGGATGAAAGATCGTGTAGTCCTCATCGTACCCGGCCGGCGACTGACTCGCGAGTTCGAAGACCTCGATGCCCTCGAGCGTCCATCCGTGCGACGCAGCTACTCCCTCGAGCTCCTCCCGACTTTCCGACAATGTGACATAAAGCCCCTGGTCCCCCCGCTTCACGCCTTCGAGCAGGAACTGAAGCGCGAGCGTCGTCTTTCCTGTACCTGGTGAGCCGTCCAGAAGGTAAAGGTGGTTGCAGGGAAGGCCGCCATTCAAGATTTCGTCGAGACCGGAAACACCCGTGGCCGCGCGAGGCTGTTCGTGAGTCCCGTTCCGATCATGAACGGACTGAGCGTCCATCAATTGAGGCATTTCTGTACCCTTGATCGTGGCAAAAGGGGTGTCTTCTCGGAAAATGGTGTCCCCCTAAGCGCATAAACCGTGCAATAGCGGTTTTTGGCCGGTTGTCCCTGTCTGCCGCGTCCGGGCAACTATTATCATCCCCCTAATGGAAAACGCGCACACCTTTCTGGAAAATCTCGCGCTCGTCCTGTGCACCGCGGCAGTGACGTCGTTCCTGTTCCAGAGGCTGAGGCAGCCCGTCATCTTCGGCTACCTGCTGGCCGGCATGATAGTCGGACCCTACCTGCCAATCCCGCTGATGGCAGACGAGCGGGTGCTTCGGACTCTCTCCGAGCTGGGCGTGATTCTGCTGATGTTCTCCCTCGGGCTGGAATTCCGCCTCAAACGGGTGGCACAGATCGCTGCCACCTCGGGATTAGCCGCAATTCTCGAGACCAGCACCATGCTGGGCCTCGGTTATTTCGCCGGCTATCTCCTCGGTTTCAGTCAGATCGAATCGATCTTCACGGGTGCCATCGTCGCGATTTCGAGCACGACGATCATAGCCAAGGCGTTCGAGGAGAACTCGGTTCACGGACGCCTCCGCGAGATCGTTTTTGGCATGCTGATCGTAGAAGACCTCATCGCGATCATCCTTCTCGCGCTGCTCACAGCTATTGCAAGCGGGGCAGGACTGTCGGCGATGAGCCTCGGTATCACACTCGTACGGCTTACGACTTTCCTGACCGGCCTCATTCTCGTCGGCGTGATCTTCGTCCCACGGTTCGTGCGGGCAATCGTAAAAAGTGAGCGCACCGACACGATGCTCGTTGGTGTCATCGGGCTCTGTTTCGCGGCGGCCTACCTGGCTTATACCTTCGGATATTCCGTGGCACTTGGCGCGTTCATCATGGGTTCCCTGGTTGCGGAGTCCGGTGAAGCAATCAGGATAGAGCGGCTCGTTCATCCGGTGCGCGACATGTTCGTCGCCATTTTTTTCGTATCGGTAGGGTCGCTCATCGATCCCAGCGTGATCGCCGACCACTGGGTTGCGGTGGTCACACTCAGCATTCTCGTGATAATCGGGAAGGTTGTAGCAGTGACGGCCGGGTCTTTCATCACCGGCAACGGGCTGAGGCACTCAATCCAGAGTGGAATGAGCCTGGCTCAGATCGGTGAGTTCTCGTTCATCATCGCGGGAGTCGGGCTCGCGTCAGGTGTCGTACGGCCGTTCATCTATCCCATAGCAGTCGCAGTTTCTGCCATCACAACCCTCGTGACCCCCTGGCTCATTCGAGGGTCTGAGCCAGCGGCAATGTTCGTAGACCGAAAGCTCCCCCGCCCGATCCAGACCTCGGTGGCACTATACGCCTCGTGGGTCGATCGCATCCGCAATGCCCCAGGGGTATCAGGAAAGAGTAAGACTCGCCGCCTCGTGCGCGTGATTCTGATCGACGCATTGATTCTCATCATCGTGATCATTGGCGCCGCCGCGGAAAGGGGCCGTTTCACGACGATGTTCAGCAACTGGACGGGTGCGACGCCGCGAATGTCTCTCGTTGTAGTGCTGATTGGCGCCGCGGTAGCAGCTGCACCTCTCATATGGGGAATCGTGCGCAGTGCACGAATGCTCGGTTTCGTGCTGGCGATGCAGGCGCTCCCAACCGCCGGGCGGCGGAAGGCCGATTTCGCAGCCGCGCCCAGGCGCGCGCTCGTGACAATGCTTCAGCTCGGAACCTTACTAATGGTAGGGCTCCCCGTAGTGGCGATCACGCAGCCGTTCGCGCCGCAGTTCCCCGGTTTTACTCTGCTCGCGATTCTCATAGTACTGCTGGGATTCGCATTCTGGCGCAGCGCGCTCAACCTCCAGGAGCACGCACGCGCGGGTGCCGAGGTGATCGTTGCTGCGCTTACGCCGCAGCTTTCTGATCAGGACGACTCGGAAAACATGCTGAAGACGATGGAACACATCGCCATAATGCTGCCGGGTCTGGGAGAGCCGATCCCGGTGAGAATCGAGGCGCATAGCCCCGGGGTCGACAGAACGCTTGCCGAACTCAATATCCGCGGAAAAACCGGCGCTACTATCCTCGCGATCACACGCATGGGGGAAGCGGGTAGCAGGGTGGTCATTCCATCCGGAAAGGAAATGCTGCGCGTCGGCGACGTCCTCGCCCTTGCCGGCAGTCAGGAGTCAGTAGATACGGCGATCGAGATGCTGACAATTTCCCGACGGGGCAGAGGACGTGCTCCGAGTGGAACCGAGACCAAGAGCGCGTAGCCGATTGTTCGGTGATTGTAAGGTCTGTAGCGCGGCCGTAGCCCAGGCCTGATATTGTGGGGTCGTGCCCCCCGGAGCCCCCCCCCGCGCGGGCCACTAGCCTATTCCCTCAGGACAAACACCAAATGAGACCTACGACCACGTTGGCCATTGCCGCCGTTCTTATCGGAACGGGGTGCGCCAAGGCTTCTGCGAAGCCAGCGCAGGCGCCAACTCCCGCGACCGCAGCCGGAGCTCCCCGTCCTGCAGGTACGCAGACCGCTGCGGCGCCGGCATCCGGAGACAAAAAGTCGATTGCTTCGCTCGTCAAAACGTCGAAGAAAGTTGACGGATTGTTTACGGTTTACCAGGACACAGCCAACGGCTCGCTCATGATGGCGGTGTCGAAGGACAAGCTTGGGAAGGAGTTCATCTACTTCACGCACATTGTCGACGCACCCGTCGCTGCCGGATTCTTCCGCGGCGCCTTCGGTACGAACAACACGTTCTCCGTACGCCGGCATTTCAATCGCCTCGAGTTCGTGACGCAGAACGCGAATCACTATTTCGAGGAAGGCCACGCCCTCGCCCGCGCCGCATCAGCGAACATCTCGCCGGCCGTAGTCGCGGTACAGGACATTCTTGCCGAGGACAGCGCGACCTACCTCATCAAGGCTGATGACCTGTTCATGACCGAGGCTTTCACGCAGGTCAAACCAACGCCCAACCCGAATGCCCGCCCCGGACAGAACTTCACACTCGGCGGACTTAGCAAGGCAAAGACGCGTGTCACCGCGCTCAAGAATTATCCGGCGAACACCGATGTCACTGTCGACTACGTGTATGAGAATCCAGCGCCGATGAATCGTGGCGGCACCGACATTACCGACGCTCGCTTTGTCACCGTCTCGGTCCAGCACAGTCTTATCGAGTTGCCGAAGACCGCGTATTCTCCCCGCCTCGATGATCCGCGTGTCGGATACTTCACGCAGGAAATCACCGACATGGTATCAGTGAAGTCGGCGCCTTATCGCGATCTCATCAATCGCTGGAGCCTCATCAAGAAGGACCCAGCCGCAGCTATCTCGGAGCCGGTGGAGCCGATCACGTGGTGGATCGAGAACACGACGCCCGTCGAGTTCCGCGATGTGATCGCCCGTGCAGTGCTTGCGTGGAATCCTGCATTCGAGGCGGCGGGCTTCCGGAACGCGATGGTAGTCAAGGTTCAGCCTGACAACGCAGAATGGGATGCAGGCGACATTCGTTACAACGTCCTTCGCTGGACATCCTCACCCAATCCGCCGTTTGGGGGATACGGGCCGAGCTTCGTGAATCCCCGCACTGGACAGATCCTTGGCGCGGATATCATGCTCGAGTACGTCTTCGTAACGAACCGTGTGCGCCAGGAGAAAGCATTCGGTACAGCGGCGCTTGGAATGGAGCTCGAAGAGGTTCTCGATCACACCGGCAAGATGTGCTCGTTCGGCGATCAGCTTCAGCTGAACATCATGGCCGGCCGGCAGGCGCTGGTTGCACGTGGCGCCACGCAGGTCGAGATGCGGGACTACATCAACCAGGCGATCACCGGCCTGATTCTCCATGAAGTCGGACACACGCTCGGCCTCAATCACAACATGAAGGCCAGCCAGATGCTTTCGCCGAAGCAGATCAACGACAGGTCCATTACCAGCGCCAAGGGTGTTATGGGCTCAGTCATGGATTACGAGATCGTCAACCTTGCAAAGAACGGGCAGACGCAGGGCGACTACTTCTCGAACCGCGTTGGCCCGTACGACATCTGGGCCGTTCAGTTCGGCTACACCCCACCACTCGCCGACGCAGCTGCCGAGTCACGCCGCATGAACGCGTTGCTCGCGCGCTCCACCGAGCCTGATCTCATCTTCGGCAATGACGCCGACATCACGAACGCGAACAGCGGCATTGACCCGCGCGTGAACGTGAACGACATGACGAGCGATGCGATCGGCTACATGAGCGAGCGCTTCGAGGTCATCAACGACCTGATGCAGGGCTTGAAAGGTCGCTACTCGAACGACGGCGAGTCATACCATGAAATGCGCAATGCGTACCTCGTGTTGACTGGCCAGCTCAATACTGCATCGACGGTCATCGCACGTTATGTCGGTGGCGTTTACGTCGACCGCGCATTCGCGGGGCAGCCCGGCGCAACCAAGCCCTTCACTCCGGTCAGCCGCGCTGACCAGAAGCGCGCAATGGCCTCGCTGGCAAAGAATGTGTTCGCACCGAATGCATACGCGTCGCCAGATGGGCTGTACAACTACCTCCAGATGCAGCGTCGCGGATTTGGCTTCTTCGGGCAGCCCGAAGATCCGCGGATTCACGAGCGAGTGCTGACGATCCAGCGCAACGTGATGAATCACCTCCTGAGCCCGCGGGTTCAGACTCGTATCACCGATTCACGCACCTACGGCAACGAGTATGCGCTGACGGAGATGATGTCGGATCTTACGTCGGCAATCTTCGACGCTGATGCTCGTACGAACGTCAACACGTTCCGGCAAAACCTCCAGCTGGACTACGTGAACCGTCTCGCCGGGATGATCACTGCGCCGGCGAACGCGCCGTACGATTACATGTCGCAGTCGGCGGCTCTTGCGAGTCTGCGCTCGATCCAGGCGAAACTGGCCGGTAAGAGTGGTAATGCCGAGACTGTCGCGCACACGCGCAACGTTCTGTTCACGATCGAAAAGGCGTTGAAGACGGACTGATCTCGCTTCGGTCTTGTCGAGAGGGTCAGGGGTTTTTTATCCTTGCCCCTCTTTTTTTTTCTCGGTTGTTGAGTGAGGGGTATGCTCTGGTGTGTCTGGTTACGGTTTGAGATCGGATTGGATATCACCACCAAACTTTCTTGGTGTACCTCACCGGATGGCTGATATCCAATCCGATCTCAAACCGTCACCGGAGCCACCGCGGCACACGCCTCGATCACAATCAATAAGAACTACGATCTTGCCGCGATCCTACGCAGCGCCTGAACGGCCTGGACAGTCTCAGGCGCAGGAATAGCAGCCCGAAACAGCTGCTCGACCATTTTCGCGTCCCGACTATACAAGTCGTTACCGAAAAAGAGCTGACCGTCACGCATGTACGCGGTGCTGTATGTAATGAATACCGGGATCTTCTTGGACACCTTGAACGTCTGGTTGTCCGACCCCTTCATTGCCTGATCGACACGAGCGGCATCCCAGCCTAGCGCCCATTGTGCGAGGTCGTTCGGCTTCTCGACGCGAATGCATCCGTGACTGAACGCCCGCACGTCCTTCGCGAACAACTCACGATTCGGCGTATCGTGCAGGTAGATGTTGAAGTCGTTCGGGAACAGGAACTTCACGAGGCCCAGTGAATTTTCGTCGCCCGGCTTCTGGCGCACGCGTCGCTTGCCGGCTTCCTGATAAATCTCGTAGTTGTTGGCCGAGAGATAGCTCGGATCAGCGGCGATCTTCGGGAAAACTTCCTTCTCCGCGATATCATCGGTGACGTTCCAGTACGGACGGAACACGACCGTCTCCATCGAATCAGAGAACACCGGCGTCGCCTTGTCCTCGTAGTCCTCGCCGACAATGACGCGCATCTCGAGCGTCTTCTGGCCATTGTCATAGGCCTCGAGGTTAAATGCGGAGACGTTTACAGCGATGTAGCGTTGTCCCATCGTGCGCGGCAGCCAGCGCATGCGCTCGAGGTTCGCCGCAATCTGCGCAGCGCGGTATGCTGCCGGCTTGTTGAGCGCATCGAACGTCTCCTTGCCGATCATGCTGTCGACTGCAATACCGTGACGCGACTGAAATTGGGCTACGGCGGCTGCGAGCGAGCGATCGTAAACCGCAGAGGTCGTCTGTGCGGCAGGCGTTGCGGTTTCGGATGCGACGACTCCCTCCGCCGCAAGCCGTTGCCGCAATGCTGCAACCACCGTCGAGCTCATGGACTCGCCGGGTCTGGCGGCCTTGTCCACGCGCGGCACAGCCTTCCATCCGCCGCTGAGGGTGATCTTCTGATACCTGTCGAGCTCCTTTTGCAGAGCCGCGTAGTCAGGTCCCTGCGGACGCATTGCCGCTAATGATTTTTCGAGAGCAGCGGTGCGCAGTGAGCGCACCAGCGCCGAATCGACATTCTCTTCCTGAGGGTCGATGTGCCAGCTCTGGGCAACTGTCTTGGGATCGACCTGGCCGGTCAGATAATCTTCTCCGAGCGCCGCGAATGACGCCGTCAGGATCACGTCGGCCTCAGCCAGCTGCTGAGCAGTCGGCGCTGCTGTCTGCTGAATCGCTGCCATCGTTCTGGCGAGCGCGCCAACGGGGTATGCATCCATTCGCATGCCGTCCTGCTCTACCATTAAGATCGAATTGGCGAGAGCGAACGCGCGGTCCTGGTGAAGACCATCGCTTGAAAGCCAGAGCGGTTTGTCGCCGTAGGCCTTATATACATTTCTCGCGTGGTGCCATTGCTCCTCGTCGATCTTTTCCGGGCGAGTACCCTCGAGGGCTGAAGTAAGCGCGGCTTGAACCTCTGCTGCCGGTACGCCCTTCACGCTCGTCAGCTGCGCGGGTGCCCAGGGTGCATCGCCACCCGAGTTCGCGGCGCCACCCGGCTCGTCACGTGAGCAGGCGGCGACAACGGTTCCTGCGACAAAAATCAACGCGGTTAGTCGGATATTCATGCGATTCGATACCTCTCTGGTGTGTTATGGACCTCACCGGGCCCCGAAGCATCAAGGCGAGAAATGGGCCATTGTCGAGGGCTGCTCTTGCAACCGCACAGGCCCCGGTGGTGCCTTATGAGCGTGATAAAAAGCGTATTTTCATTTCCATGACCGTGCCGAAACCCGACTTGTCGGACCTCACAGACCTGCAGCTCCTGATACTCGGAGTGTTGTGGAAGTCGCTCGAAGCGACAATCGGCGACATCAGTGGTGCAATCGGTGAGCGCACCCGGACGTCAACCAAAACCGTCGCAACAATCCTCGGCAGAATGGAAAAGCGGGGCCTCGTTGCGCGCAGGGTAGTGGGACGCGAGAACGTCTATCGTCCGTTGGTAACCCGGCGAAAGGTCCTGGTCTCGCGCGTTGGCGCAACGTTGGCATCCGTGTTTGCCGTCGATGATGGGGTTCCCGGGACGGCGGCGGTAAGTCGCAAGGAAGTCGATGCGGATGACGCGGACCGATTGATCGACCTGCTCAAGCGCGCAGAGCGCGACGTCAGGAGGAAGTGATGCTCGAGGCGGCTGCTACATGGATTCTTACGTACGCGCTGCATTCGATGGTACTGGGCGCCATCGCGCTGATTGTGCTGCCTCGCGCAAGAATATCACCGGCTATGCGTTGCATGTTGTGGCGGGCAGCGATATTCGCACCCCTTCTGACGACATCCTTCGCCGTCGTCTCGCGAGCGCCTGTTAGCGGCGCGCGTCCCTTAGGGGTGGTTGAGCCCATTCGCCGCGTTCTCCCACCGCGATGGGGAAGGGTCGAGTCGCTTGTCGATGTTCGCGTAGTCAATGGCGGCAGGCCGGTCCGGGCGGAAAAGCTGATCGATCCGCTCGCGACCATGGCAGCGGCATTTCTCACCGGATTGGTTTTCATTCTTGCGCTTCTGGGAGGCGCTGTGATGGTCCGCAGAGGGTATGTCGCACGCCGCTTCCTTCAGCTCGATCATACTGCGCAGGCCGGCCTCGACGAGATAATCGGACGCGACATCGTCGTATCGATTTCGCAGGGAACCCGGATACCACTTGCTCTTACGGGCAGACGCATCTGCGTCCCCGCAGACGACTTCGGCTCCCTCGGCGCGGGCGAACGCGCAGCGGTTCTCCTGCATGAGGTAGCACATGTGGAGCGGCGCGATCCTGAATGGATCGGAGCAGCGAGAGTCATTTGTGCTTTGACGCGTTGGCAGCCATTGAACTTCAGAATTCTCGGCGCACTCGAGCGTGACGCTGAGCTTGCTGCAGACGAACACGCAGTTAAACTCGGCGCACGACCGGATGCGCTTGTCGCCGGACTCGCGTGGTTTGCTTCCCGGCTGCAGCCTGGACCGGTGCCAGCCGGGGTGCCGCTTCTTCGCAGCGACTCGTCGCTGGTTCGCCGGGCGCGGCGGATACTCGCACCAGTAGAAACGCTCTCGCGCGTGCATGGATTTGTCGCGGGGCTGGCCGTCGCGGCTGCCTTTGCGCTGCTTCTCGCACTGCCCGTGGCGACGCCCGCTGCCCCAGCTCTGGCGCCGCCAACCGGCGCGGGGGCCACCCATCTCAACGTGAGAAAAATCGAGTTCCTGAGGGCGGGGCAACCACCCAGGTAGGGCGCGTGTCCAACAGTTGTTGGACTAACCCTGCAACGGAGTTTCGTATGCGTTTTCTGGTTGTTGCGGCAGCTGCCGCTCTTGTAGTCCCGGCGCCCGCAAAGAGTCAGGATCTGAGTGCGCGTGTCGACTCAGTGATGCGTGAGGCGGAGTCGCGAGGATTCAGCGGTGTGGTGCGAATCCAGAAGGATGGCGCGCTGGTCCTCGAAAAAGGTTATGGAATGGCAAATCGCGCCCAGCGGATTCCATTCTCGCCCAGCACTGTCGTGCAGATTGGCTCGAATACCAAGGACTTCACCAAGGTTGCGATTCTCCAGTTGATGGAGAAGGGCCTCCTTCAGCTGAGCGATCCACTCAGCAAACATTTTCCGTCAGCGCCAGCTGACAAGCGCGACATCACCATCCGCCAGCTGATGAATCACCGCGCCGGGTTTCCGATCGGCCTGGGTGCGGACTTCGCGCAGGTGAACCGGCAGCAGCTCGTCGAAGCAGCGATGAATTTCAAGCTGCTGTTCAATCCGGGTGACCGAACCAATTACTCGAACACGGGCTACGCTCTTTTGGCCGTGATCATCGAGCAGGTCAGTGGAAAGAGTTACGATGAGTATGTCCGCGACAACATTCTTTCACCTCTCGGACTCAGGGATACTGGCTTCCACCTTCCAGCGTTTGAAACGACGCGACTTGCGCATGGTTATAGCGCAGGTGGCAAGCACGAAGGGACACTGCTGTCCCGGCCCCGACTCCCCGATGGACCATACTGGAACCTGCGCGGCAATGGTGGAATGCTCTCTACCCTGTCCGACATGAGCGCGTTCTATCGCGCGCTTTTCGAGACTGACAAGCTGGTTGGGCCGGCTGCAAGAAGAGAGGATTTCCCACGCAATGAACCCGTTGCGCTCGCTGGCTCTGACCTCGTCAACTTTTTCCTCTACGAACGGGATCCGAGGGCAAAGGTCGAGATCATGATCGCCTCGAACAACTCAGAGGTAAAGGTCCCGACCATCATGCCCGCCGTGACTGCGGCGCTTGGACTGGTACGGGGTGGCGTCGTGCGTGAAACGAGCGGCGGGCCGCCGCTTGCCCAGAGGACAGGCAAGCCGGCGACACCGGTACAGGACCAAATTGCGCGCGACCTGATCGCCGTCATCAATTCGGGGAATGCTGAAGCCCTTCGCACTTTCATCCGCGACAGGTTCGTAGGTGACGTCCCGGTGGAAGATCGCTTTGGCAGGATTTCCGGTATGAACGCCAATCTCGGCAAGCTGGAGATTCTTGGTGTGACTGTGGGCGATGACGGGGCTTTGCAGGTTCAACTGCGGTCGGCCATCGAGGGGAATGCGACCCTGACAGTGGATATCGAATCCACGCCACCGCACAAGATCCGGAGGCTCGGATTGATGGTCGGGGGTGACTGAGGTCAAGGCAGGCGGCCCATAAAACCTTTCGCCGACTGTAGTTGTCAAACCCCTGATGCACTATCTGAAGGTGATGTCTCCGAAAACGCGTATCTGGCCCGGACATGAGTGAGCTCCGGGAGCGGCTTCAGGCACGGCTTAGCGGTTCCTATACGCTAGGCCGTGAGCTTTTGGGCGGCGGCATGTCACGCGTTTTCCTCGCGGATGACGCGTCCCTCGGTCGAGCTGTTGTCATCAAAGTCCTCGCACCCGAGCTTGCCGCCGGACTCAATGCCGAGCGATTCAAGCGTGAGATCATGCTCGCAGCGCAGCTGCAGCATCCGCACATCGTTCCCGTGCTAAGCGCGGGTGTCGCTGACGACCTGCCGTATTTCGTCATGCCGTTTGTCGTCGGCGAGTCGCTTCGCAACCGGCTCCTTGATGAAACAGGGCTTCCATCCGTCGAAATTGTCGGAGTGCTGCGTGATGTTGCAAAGGCGCTGAGTTTCGCTCACACACAGGGCGTCGTTCATCGTGACATCAAACCCGACAACGTTCTGCTCGCGGGAGGGTCCGCGGTCGTAACTGATTTCGGAATCGCGAAGGCTATCTCATCCGCTGCGATGGCAGATGCACCAGGCGGAACATTGACGCAGGTCGGCACCTCGCTCGGGACGCCGGCGTACATGTCCCCCGAGCAGGCTGCAGGTGATCCGAATGCGGACGCCCGATCTGATTTCTATTCGTTCGGCGTGATGGGGTACGAGATGATCGCCGGCAAGACTCCATTCCATGATCGCGCCACGCATGCGCTGATAATGGCGCACATCGCCGAGCCGCCTGAGCCGATCGAACGTCTGGTTCCGTCAGTTCCATCACCGCTCGCGCACCTGGTGATGAGGTGCCTTTCGAAGAATCCCGCAGACCGCCCGCAATCGGCGCGCGAAATCCTGGAGGATCTCGATGACGTCGATCTCTCCGGGCAACGTGTGAGGTCGGGTCCGCAGGGTGCTGGGAAAACTGCTCAATCCGTTGCCGGCCACGTCGATACCGTGCCTCATGCATATTCGGATGGCACTGTCCTGATCGAAGCGGCAGTGGACCCCGCGAAGAAGCAGCGCACCCGGAAGCTGTCCCTAATCGCGGCCGCCGCAGCTGTCTTCGTTGCGGTTGGTGCATTTGCCGCAAGCAGGATACTTGGAGGCGGTCAAGTTGCGGCGCTCGACCAGCATGCCATGGCTGTGGTGCCATTCCGCATAGCGTCAGCAGATCCGTCGCATCACTACCTGCGTGAAGGAATGCTCGATCTCATCGCGGCCAAGCTTTCGGGCGAAGAGCTGCGCGCGCTCGAGCCGCGAACGATGCTTGACGCATGGCGCAACGCTGGCGGGACCGATACACGCGATCTTTCGCGAGACGAAACCCTCGAGCTCGCAGAGCGGCTTCAAGCCGGAAAAGCACTGCTTGGCGATGTCGTGGGAACTCCCGACAGACTCGTTCTCACGGTCTCGCTGCTTGGAGTGCCAGAGGGGAATCAACTTTCGAGAATCAGTGTTGAAGGTCCGCCGGACAGTCTTGGCTCGCTGGTAAACCAGCTGGCGACACAGTTGATGACACAGACATCAGGCGAAGCGCCCGCACGCCTCAACACGCTTTCGAGTACGTCACTACCCGCGCTTCGTGCCTACCTGGACGGGCAGGCCAAGCTCCGCCGCGGTGACGCTTTCAACGCTGCAAAAGATTTCGGACGCGCGGTGAGCGAGGATTCAACCTTTGCGCTTGCGGGTCTCGGACTCCGACTCGCTACCTCATGGTATGGCGATGCCGAGCTCGGCAACCGCGGGCTTCAGATAGCATTGCGCGAGCGTCAGCGCTTGAGCCTCCGGGACCAGACGCTTCTGACTGCGGTGGCAGGCCCCAGATATCCAAACGCTTCGACGAATCAGGAGCTCTACAACGCGCGTGAGGAGTTTCTCGCTTTCGCGCCTGACAACGCCGAGGCCTGGTACTTGAGAGCCGATCATATCTTCCACCTTGGCGCGGCGATGGGCATGGCCGACTGGGAGGAAAGAGCACTCGCGGGATTCAAGAAGGCGATGGAGCTGGATTCCCTGTATCTGCCCGGATACAACCACGCGATGCCGCTGGCAGCGTCGATGGGCGATATGGAGTTCAATGATCGTGCATTCCGCCTCCGGACGAGGGCGGATACGACGAGCTTCTGGCGGAGGCAGCATGAATGGTATCTGCTGGCGCGTGCCGGGGATGCAGCCGCAGCGGCAAACGCAATAAACGTCAGCGGGCCGTCTCGCGAGGGACTTCTGCAAGGCACAGTGCGACACATGCAGTTCGATGGCACGGGTGCGTCTGAAGTAGTAAAGGCGATTCCCGAGCTCATTCGCATTGCTCCAACCGAAGCGTTGCGTCGCGGCCGCGCGCGTTACGCTCACGATGTGATGCTGAACATGGGCAGGCCGGCAGAGGCAATCCGCTACCTGGAGATGTCGCGCGACAGCGCCGGCGATTTCAACATCAACATCATCAAGGTGCGCGACGCGATACTCGGCGAGGGGGACCTCGAGGCTGGACGCGAGGCTGCCAGGGCGCTCGCGCCGCTGGAGGCGCGGCCCGAATCTGCGGATTCGACGCAACGTGCGGTCGCCAGGGCGGTTGTACGAGTCCTCGAACCATGGCGTCTCACCAACGGCGACACGACGCGCACACGCGCCTCACTTGCTCGTCTCAGGAACTATGCGCGCATCGGCGCAGGTAATGACCCCTATGGTGCGCAGGTGGAGATCGCATACGTGGAGATGCTGCATGCCATGGTGACAAACTCACCGACGCTGCGAGCAACCGCGCTGCGACTGGACTCGCTCCACTTCAATCAGGAGTTCGGCGGCGCGCACTCGGGGCGCAATACTCAGCATGCACTGGCTTTGTCACGCGCGTGGGAGAAGCTTGGAGACCAGAAGCGTGCGCTTTCGGCGGTGATGCGCTACTCGACGTGGAATACCGAAGTGATGCCTTACCTCGGGGTGCAGGCTCGGGAAACTGCCCGCATCGCAGCTCGTGCGGGTGATCGCAAACGTGCGATCAGGTCGTATCGGCAATACCTGGGGATGCGTGCGTTCGCTGAGCCTTCGAAAAAGCCTCATGCAGATTCTGCGCGCCGGGAGCTGGCGGCGCTGGAGCGGGACGGCAGGTAGCGCTTCTCAACTAATTACACATCTCGCACATCCGCGACGGTTGTATGGCGTATGATGAATGAGGAAGATTCCGCCATACGCCCTGACAATGCCTTCCTCGTCCTCGTTTCGCCTGAGATGGCCTTTGCTGGTCCTGATGGTGAGCATCGGCCTCACTGCATTCGCTGCGTTCGATGCGCAGCGGAGTCTTCGTGGGCAGAACGAGGTTGTGACCCGCGCGATCCAGGAGTTTTCGAGTTTTGCCGCGTGGAGCTACGGCGAGCACCTCAGGCAGCAGTTGTCCGTCGCGACGTCGACCGGTCCATGGATGTGATGCGCTCATTCATGTAGCCAGCGTACCGCTTACAAAACTCCGACATGTTCCTTCGCAAACCCGAACACTCTTTTACTTAACCGCGAGTTATCAATCGTGCAGCGCGCGAGATAACACCAAACCTTTTATGCGAGCTGCCCGTCTAATCGGTTATTCGTGCACCGAAGTATCTCACACATACCGGCATCAATGCGCTTTTCCAAACGCTTCTCCGGCCTCCGGGCGCTCGCGCTCGTCATTGTCGCGTCGATTGTTCCAGTCGAGCGCGCTGCGGCGCAGACTCCTGCTTCCACCAGTGCAGGCCCGCACCGTGATGTCCCGCCAACTGTCGGTGCAGTAAAGCTTACGGGAACGATCACGCTTGACGGACGTCTCGATGAAGAAGTATGGCGCACCGCAACGCCTGCGACTGATTTCCGCCAGTCTCAGCCGGACGAAGGAAAAGCAGCGACGCAGAAAACCGAAGTGAGATTCACGTACGACGAGTCAGCCCTCTATGTTGGCGCTCGCATGTTCGACAGTGAAGGCGCGGCTGGAGTGCGTACCCGTCTGGTGCGCAGGGACGCCATGACTGAAAGTGACAGCGACATCATTCAGATCATTCTCGATTCATACCATGACCATCAGTCGACTGTGTTCTTCTGGGTCAATCCGTCGGGTGCGAAGCGTGACGGCTCAGGTGACGCAACGTGGGACCCTGTATGGGAAGTCCAGACCCGAATCGACTCGCTCGGCTGGACCGCGGAACTAAGAATCCCCCTTAACCAGCTCAACTTCTCGCGCTCGAGCGAGCAGACCTGGGGTGTGCAGCTGATCCGCTTCGCCAACCGGCTCAACGAGCGTTCCCATTTTTCATGGTGGCCGAACAATGAGTCAGGGGGGCCACAGCGCTACGGCCATCTCGAGAACATTCGCATCACCGAGCGGCCGCGAGGGCTCGAGATCCTGCCATTTTCAGTGGCACGGGCGCGATATGTACGACCCGCTGACCGCAGCAACCCGTTCACCAAGAGCAACGACCTCGACTATCGGGTTGGTGGTGATCTCAAGTATAGGCTGACGTCCAATCTTACCCTCAATGCCGCCTTCAACCCCGACTTCGGTCAGGTCGAGGTGGATCCCGCGGTTGTAAACCTTTCGGCATTCGAGACGTTTTTCCCTGAACGGCGTCCGTTCTTCATCGAGAATCAGAGCGCGTTCAGCTATGGAAACTTCAGCTGCTTCTTCTGCAGCAACGTTTCAAACCTTCAGATGTTCTACTCGCGTCGGATCGGACGTTCGCCACAGCTCTTTCCGGCAGGCACGTACGTCGATCAGCCGGAGAACGCAACGATCCTCGCCGCCGGAAAGATCACCGGGCGCACGGCGAACAACTATCGCATCGGTATCATCAACGCCGTAACGCGACGAATGGACGCTGACGTGATTACCGTCGATGATGAAACCGGCCTGCGTACGTCGAGTGTCGCCGAAGCGGAACCCCTCACCAACTACTTCGTCGCCCGAACGAGCAAGGATTTCAAGGGTGGGCAGTTCCGCGTTGGCTCGATCGGCACATCGGTGGACAGGTTCACCGATGACGAGCTCGCTGAGAGTCGCCTCGCGAAAGGCGCACGCGGCCTCGGATTTGACTGGTACGCGGCGACGAAGGATAGACAGTACACGTTCTTCGGACAGCATGCACTTTCCGATGTGCGTGGATCGACCACGGCGATCGAGCGCCTGCAAAGGTCGAGCGCGAGATACTTCCAGCGTCCTGACAGGGACAACGGCGGCAACGGTCTCTTCTCGAACGAGCTGGACACTGAAGCAACGAGTTTGTCGGGGTACGGTGGATATGCCCGCGTGGCGAAAGAGTCAGGAACGTGGCTATGGGAAAGCATGGTCAACTATCGCAGCCCCGGCTTCGAAACGAACGACATCTCCTTCATCACGCGCACGGACTACGTGTGGATGAATGCGAATCTGGCCAGATCAGTAACGAAGCCGGGTCCGGTCTTTCGAAACTACTTCGCCGTCATCAGCGCTCAGCAGCAGTACAACTACAGTGGCGATCGAACCGACCGGCAATTTGCGACTGGTTTGTTCACCCAGCTCAAGAATTTCTGGCAGTTCAACGTTTTCACGATTCTGGTGCCTGATACGCAGGACGACGGCGCGACCCGCGGTGGCCCGGTGGTCAAGCGAAGAGGCTACAGCTTCAACCAGATGTTCGTCAGCACCGACGCCCGCAAGAAGGTCTCGTTGTCGACCAACCCGAATTATCTGTTCAGGAACAAGGGCCCATCGCAGTTCAATCTCAATGCGAGCGTTACCTACAAGCCGACTTCGAGTGTGCAGCTTTCCGCCGGCCCCAGCTTCAGCAAGTCGCCCACTCTCGCGCAGTTCGTCACGTCGGGAGCCGACAGCACAGCCACAAACTTCTACGGACGCCGCTACATCTTTGCGGAGCTCGACCAGCGCCAGCTGTCGATGACGACCCGCGCGAACATCGTCTTCAGCCCGACACTTACTCTCGAAGCGTTTGCCCAGCCACTCATTGCAAGCGGCAACTATCGGACGTTCAGGGAGTTCACCAATCCCCGTGAGCCGACATTCAACGACTTCCGTCCGGGCATCGAGCTCCTGAGTGACAACTCGAATGGCCGCACGCGATACACGATCGATGCCGACGGCGCCGGAACCCGCGCGCAAACGATCAGCTTCAATGATCCGAATTTCAACTTTCGCTCGCTGCGCGGAAGTGCTGTCATGCGGTGGGAGTATCGCCCCGGCTCGACGGTGTTCTTCGTGTGGCAGCAGAATCGGAGCGACACCGACCCGATCGGCAACTTCCGCTTCAGCCGGGATCGCGAGGCACTGTTCGACGCTCGCCCCGATAACATCTTCCTGATTAAGGCAAGCTACTGGCTCGCCTTCTAAGCCGGCCGGTGTGCCGCTGACTGTAGGAAACGCGGTACTCGCGCTCACACTCATGTGCGCGAGCACTGCTTCAGCGTGCTCGCCGGGTGTCAGCGGGCCAGGGGAAGATCCCGTCGTCACCGACGATGGGTCCACGTATTACCCCGGTGAGGCGTGGCGGACTGCACGCGCTCGCGATGTGGGGATGAGCGCATCGCGGCTCGACGATCTCGCATCGCGCATTCGCGATAGACAGATCGCCGAGATAGACGGGCTAGTAATAGTCCGGCGCGGCTACGTGGTCATGGAGCAGTACTCAAACGGCTCGTCGGCCAACCAGGTGCACGAGATGCAGTCTGTCACCAAGAGCGTTGCATCGCTTCTGGTCGGGATTGCTGTCGATCAGGGAGTGATACCGGGAGCTCAAAGCAGGGCGCTCGACTTTTTCCCCGAGTACACCGACTTGCAGAACATGGATGACCGCAAGCGGGCAATGACAATCGGCCAGCTGCTGTCGATGACATCGGGTCTCAATTTTCATGAGAACCCTTACAACGGCTCGCCGCTTCAGCGGTTGAATGATTCGGGCGGCGACTGGCTTCGAATCATTTTCGATCAGCCGATGAATGCGACGCCGGGGCAGCTGTGGCAGTACAACAGCGGTGGCGTCATATCACTCGGCGGCATCATCTACAACAGGTCAGGAATCGCGGCTGACGAGTTTGCGCGGCGCCATCTCTTCGAGCCGCTTGGCATTCGAAGCACGTTCTGGTTCAAGGGGAATCCGAACGGCCTAGCCCACATGGGAGGTGGGCTGGGACTGCGCACGAACGATCTCGCGCGTATCGGCTACCTGGTATTGCGCAACGGAAAATGGGGCGACCGTCAGATTGTCAGCGAAAGGTGGATACGTGAGTCGACGGCACATCACGTCACGAATCCCAGGACCTTTGGAAGCCATCCCACCGACTACGGTTACCTGTGGTGGCTGCTTCCCCTGAACAATGTTGCAGGCGGCGACTGGACCACTGATGTCATCACGGCGTCAGGAGCAAAGGGCCAATGGTTGTTCATAGTGCCCCGGCATGATCTTGTGGTTGCAGTCACATCGAACGCAGCCGGGTTTGCCGGATACATCGACCCCGTTGACTTTTTCTACTCGCACATCCTGCCAGCTGTTGAGCAGTAGTTGCTACTTCTTAGGATCAGCTTTGAGCCGGATCACGGTTCCGCCGACGGTGATGACCATTGTGTCGCCGATCCGCTCGACTGTCGAGCCAGCTGTGCTCCAGACTTCCACACTTACGTCTTCGATTTTTCCAGTGTAGCGAAGCTCGCTTCTGCGTCCGGCAGCAATCGCGGCACGCGCAGCCCGTGCAGTCGGCCGCACTCTCGAGGCTGCGACCACCGGAGCCCCGGGGGCCTCGGGTCGCCGTCCAAGCGTTAGCTCCCGCGTCAGCGACTTCCCATCTCGACGCACGGTGAGCTTGACCTTATCGCCAGGCTCAACTGCGCCAAGTCGGCGCGCGCCATCGGGACGCGAGATGGGCAGCCCGTCTATATGAGTGAGCTCATCGCCGACGCGCAGACCAGCGCGCGCAGCAGGCCCTCGCGCGGCGATCATGGAAAGCTCAGGGTTGCTGTCAGATTCCCAGACGGGCGAACTGCTTCCGCGACTGCGTGCCCATCCGCAGTTCGTGCATCTGAATGAAAACCCGAACCAGCCCTCTGGTGAAGCGGGACTGTCAGGCACCACAAAGCTCCACGTTCCGGCAACACCAGGTCGTCCAACAGGTGGCGTGGGGGCTGTCGAAGGCGCACCGGGTGGTGTTTCCATTACCCACACCCGCGCCGGCACCCCTTCACGCGGGGCCGCTCCGGCCGCAGGAGCGCGCGGCGCTCTTGGTGTAACGGGATCGCGCGGAGGTGGACTCATCTCCCACACCATCGCTTCCGCATTACGCATCGCTTCAGGCGCTAGAGTGCCGAGTATCCTTCTGTCGCTCCAATCGAGTCCCGATGCAGTTAGCGAGACAGTGGATGTTCGACCATCACGCCAGATCGTGAGATTCACTTTCTGTCCAGGCTCGACGCTCGCAAACTTCCTTGCGCCCTCGGCAGACCGCAATGCAGCCCCATCGATACGCATGATGTAGTCACCATTGCGAAGTAAATTCGCCGCCGGGCTTCCGGGCTCGATTGCAACAACTACCGGATCCGATCGGAAAACAAAAAACCTGAACCTCTCATCGGAGTCGACTTTCAGCGTGCAGTCACACTTGAGCTGAAGAATGCCGAGGTACCCTGCGCTCGTGCTGTTGATCGTCGTGTTTCCGCCGGACGCTTGCGCGCGGGCTCTTTCAGGGACAATTGCGGCCACGACGACGAGCGTCGCGGCAATCAGTCCCGCTCTATTTAGAAATTTTCCTGATCTCATCGTTTCCTCTGTGGGCTTAGCTGCATGTGGCTTGTCCCGGTTACAGCCATAACTCGGTTTCAGCCACGAATAATTCTCCCTTGACGGGCGTTGACCTGACATTCGTGGGGACGGTGTCGCGCGTCTTGATGCTCGCTGGAGCAGCAACCGCGGCAGACTTTGGGGCATCGGGCGTCATTACGAAGCGTCCCGTCGCTACTCCTCCGGCGAACAGCGCGATTGCCGCCGCAACCTTCCATGCGGAATCAAGCCTGCGTATTCGCGTGACACCCGCTGTGCCCAGGTGACCTTCCCTTCGGAGCGCGCGAACAACGCGTTCCTCGAGCAGGTCGCTCGTCGCCTTTTCCCGCGGAAGCGCGGCAAGAAGCTCCCGCTCAGCGGCACTCAGCTCGTTCTCGTCATTGTAATTCATGCGTTCTTCTCCCTTCCAGTTAGCAGCACGCGCATCACGCGTCGTGCCTTGAATAATTGTGCCTTTGACGTACCGGGGGCGATGCCGAGCTGGACGCCGATTTCCTCGTGCGTAAATCCCTCGACATCGTGCAGCAGCAAAACCATCCGGTACCCCGGCGCCAGTCTCGCTATTGCGGTTTCGATATCCATCCGGTCTTCCTGGTGCGGCGGATCCTGCGCCGAATCCTCCTCGAACAATTCGTCGGCGATGTGACGCTTGCCGCGCCGCATTGAGTCGAGCGCGGCGCGCAGGCCTACCGAGCAGAGCCACGTCGAGAAGCTGGACTCGCTCCGGAACGTCACCAGTGCAGGGTATGCCCGCAGCCAGGTGTCCTGGACAACATCCTCAGCGTCAGCGGCAGATGGGCCGAGTACGCGCGTAACAAACTGAAGCAGGTGGGGTGTGTGTCGCCGGAAGAGCTCCCTGAAAGCGGCCTCCGCTCCCGCAACTGCAGCAGCGATGAGCGCGGCATCGCTTTTCGTCACCGATGACTCGGCGCTCATTGGGGCTGTTGTCACGTGGGGAGTGGGTACCTGCCCGGAAATGGACATGGGGCTGCTCATACCGGTGAGTCGCATGTTTCTTCCGATTGGTTTGCCGGGGTCCATCTAGAGAGAATGGGCGGCTCAGGTTTGGCGTTCAAGATGCCCGTTCCCGGTTGGCGGGGCGGTTCCAATATGTGTGATTGGCCGGCTCGCACTGTCTGGTCCCTTAAGGAGACACGAAACCCACGGAAGCTCACGGAAGGTCACGGAATTCAAACCCGAACCTATACGCGTCGGCATGCCGTAGGGACAACGGCGGCTTTCAGGTCGGACAGGTGCGCAGTGCGTATTTGAACAAAAACACACGGCGCATCCAAACGCCCGAGCAGAGGGGGTTACTCACGCGAACTTCCTCGAGCACGAAGGCTGTTTCTCCCGTGAATTTTGTGCTGCCGTGCCTTTCGTGCTCCCCGTGAGGAACCAGACAGAACCAGCCATACCCACCACCGAAAGACAAAAAAAGACCCGCGACACGGTTGTTCTCGCATCGCGGGCCAGGTCTGGCCGCCCCCACAGCGCCAGACTTACTTCACGGAGTCCCTACTTCCAGGAGCTAAGCTCCCGAATCTGGGCCACCGACTGCCTCGGCAGTGAAATCATCGAATCGCACTCACTGCAAACGCTCACCAGAATATTTGAAAACGTCACGGCTGATCTGCTCATGCGGATGTCGCGTGTCTCGTAATGCGCCCTGACCAGCTTCCTGCAGACCGCGCAATTCGTAGATGAATGATCGCCTTCGTTCCATAGTGCCTGCATAACGCCTCACTGATTTAAAACGAGCAATTTTCCCTTCTGCTCGTTGGACATGCAGTCACTACGGAAGGTTTGTCTGTTTGTGTCGATTTTCCCCGTTTTTACATATTCCGTACAGCCACCCTCACCGCTTTACCTCGCTCATCAGGGCGAAATGATTGTCCTCGGAATCGAGATACGACCCAATCCACAGGTCGTGATCCGGCATCTGGGCAATCAGGTGCGGCATTTCCTTTATACGAACACCCTTCTCCTCCAATACCCTATGCGTTTTCCCGATGTCGGGAACTTTGTAATAAAGAATCGAGGCCGGATGGTCGAATTGCGGGTCTTCAGCCTTCGATAGCATCAGCCGCACGCCAGCGGCATCGAAGAACGCGAGTCCGGGGAACTCGAACAACATCTTCAGGCCCAACACGTCACGATAGAACGTTGTCGCGCGGGGGAGATCTTTCACGTTCATCGCGATCTGCCCAATCTCCTTCAAAGCAGCGTTTTCATCGCCTGGCATTAGTGGCCCCTTGTTTCATTGTCATTACTGCGACCATCGTCTCAATACCATCCCAGAGATTCTGAAGCCTGATGCTCTCATCCTCGGCATGCTGGTTGTTGTCGTAGTTCGCGATAGGAACAGTGATCGTCGTCGTGTTGAGCGTTTCGCTGATCACTGAAAGCGGGAGACTCCCGCCAGCGGTTGGGAGCGCAAGCGTTCTGCCGGGGAACGCTGTCCGTACTGCGTCGAGTACCCACTTGGAAACCGGCAAGTCCATCTCCGTTCGCTCGGCATTGTAGCCCCCTGATCGGCGCCTGACTGTCGCGATGCGGGAATATCGCAGACGTTCTTCAGCCGTCGGCACATGGTCGAGGACCGCGTACCCCTGGCTGGCGATATGATCGACGAGTCTCTGGTATTGACGGCGATGATCGTTGCCCTTTACCAGGCGAAGGTCGAGCGTGGTGGAAGCGCTGACGGGAATGATATTGCGTGCAGCGTCTCCAACTTCTGCGCTCGCTATACCGTTGATGTTCAGCGACGGAAGATTGATGAGCTCGGCAAGCGAGCGTCCGCCGCCCTCCGGGAGAACGAACCCAAGCTGAGATCTCAACGAGTCGTCGAAGGGCGGAAGGTCGGCGATCGCCTTCTTCTCGAGCGGCGTCAACGGCGTGACATCATCGTACCAGCCGCGGATGAGCACACGCCCGGAGTCGTTCTTCATCGTTGCCAGCAGTCGCGTCAGCAAAAAGGCCGGGTTGGGCGCCCAGTTGCCGTAATGCCCGCTGTGAAGCGGGCGGTTTGCGCCGTAAACAGTCACGTCGACGTTCATGTCGCCGCGCACGCCGTAAATCACCTGCTTCGCGCCCGACTGGTGAACGGGACCATCGCAGATGATCCATGCGTCGGACTTCAAAAGGTCAGCGTTATTTCCAAGGATCTCCTCGAGATGGGGCGATCCGGCCTCCTCTTCACCGTCAAAGATGAACTTGATGTTCACCGACGGCGTCATTCGGAGCGCCTTCATCGCGTCCACGGCCGCAAGCATGACCATCACCCCGGCTTTGTCGTCGGAGGCCGAACGGGCATAGATGCGGTAGGCAGGATCGAGCCGGCCGCCCGCCGAGGGGACGGGGATAATCGATCCGCCCTTCTCGAGTGCCTCGGTGCGGAGAACGGGGGTCCAGGGCTGTGACCCGGTCCACCTCGCCGGATTGGTGGGTTGCCCATCGTAATGGGCATACATGACGATCGTCCGGGTGGCGCCAGGTGACTTCCACTCCCCGTAGATCAAGGGTGGGGCTTTTCCATTGGCGCTGGTGAGGAGCCTGGGCGATAGCCCTCGCTTCTCCATCATGCTCGAGATGAGCGCGGCATTCCGCGCAATTCCGGCACTGTCGCTCGCCAGGTTCGGGATCGACAGCAGCTCGATAAATTCTCCGAGGATGCGGTGCTCGTTTTTAGCACGGTAATCGCGAACCTGGACCAGCTGGGCTGCCATCGCGGCTGGGCAAGCGAGACCGATGCCGGTTGCGAGAACCATCAGGGTGTGTCTGGCGTTTGTCATTTCAATGGGATCGAGTTTCCTGCGATTATGAACATGTGCCGGCCTGATTAGTATAAGGAAGAGATGAAGTCAGCGATGTCTGCCCTGAAGGGCGCGATCGTCTGCGCCTTGGGCGTGGTACTGGTGGCCTGCGACAACCCGGAACCCGGGCGCGGTGCCGCCTCGTCGGATTTGCGTGCAATGGTGCTCCGCGATTCGCTGCCTGCAGTCGTTGTCGTTGCCCGGCGGCCATCGATTTCGCAGATCCTCGATCTGGTTCTGCGCGAGCGTCCAACTGCGGCCGAACTCGCGAGCGAAAAACGCGTAGGTCGCTTCCCCAATGGTAGTGACGAGGCTCACGTCGCCTCGGTACTCGGTAAATACACATCGGAGCCCGAGCGCGCTGAACGCATCGCCGCTGCAATTGTAAAGGAGGGGCGGCGCCGGAGAGTTGGCTCTTCACTTCTGGTTGGAGTGCTGCTGACCGAGAATCCATGGCTCGATCCTCGTGCCACAAGTTTTGTCGGGGCTCGCGGCCTCATGCAGGTAATGCCGTTTCACGCCGGGAAATGGGGTTGCGGCTCCAACGATCTTTTCGACATCGAGTCGAACATCTGCCACGGTGTCGCTGTTCTGGCGGATAACCTGGGGAGATCCAGGACGCTTCCCCAGGCCCTGCTGGGATACAATGGTTGCGTGAGGGGCACGAATACCCCGGACTGTTGGCGCTACCCAACCAAGGTTTTCGGCCACGCGAGGAAGACAGTGGAGAAAACCTCGAAGGTCAAGCCCTTCTCATACGTTGCGGCGCGCAGGCCCGTCCGGCCATCAGGAAGCTGACGACATAACGTCCCTGCGCAGCCGCGACTGCGTTGCAGCGGTAAATTGTCTGTCCCGATGCCGGATCCCCTGATACTGAATCTCCGCTCCAAGATTGCCGCCGGCCTCATGACGGCGGTCCTGGTTCTTGCGGTCGGTGCGATTTCCTATTGGGCTGTTCAGCGCGCGACGAAGTCGTCAGAGGAAGTCTCCCACACCAACGAGGTTCTTCTCGAGCAACACAAGCTGCTCGGCGGACTTGCTGACACCGAGACTGCGGCTCGTGGTTATGCGTTAACCGGAGATTCGAGTTTTCTCCGCCCGTTCGAGCAGGCCCGCAGGGCCGTGCCCGCGTCTGTCGCGCGACTCAGGTTCCTGATGAACGATCATGAGTCACAGTGGAAACGGCTCGACACTCTCGAGAGCGTCGCGCGACAGCAGATCGAGTTGAACCAGCAGATAATAAAGTTTCGCGACAGTGTCGGGTTTCAGCTGGCGAGCGACATGATCAAGACGGGCCAGGGCCGGATGGTCATGGATCATGCACGGGCGCTGACTGCCGCGATGGAGGTGGAAGGAAGCCAGATTCTGAAGGCTCGCTCGGCTCGACAGAGGCGTGATCAACGCGGCGCATCGCTGGTCATTCTTGTCGGGGCCTCGCTTGCATTCCTGCTCTCACTGCTGATCAACAGGTCGATCCGCCGCGACGTCATCGAGCGCGAGCACCAGCGGGAGATGATCGAAAAGCAGACGCGGCAGCTGAAAAAGCAGGCAAACGTTCTCGAGGATGCTCTTCGCAAGACCCAGTCAGCGGAAAAGGAACAGTCCCGCCTGGCGCGGCAAATGAGCGCGCTGCTCGATTCGACTGAAGCAGGTTTCTATGGAATGGATGCCGCAGGTGCCTGCACGTTCGTCAACCGGGCGGGCGCGCGCATGCTCGGCTACGAAGTCGAGGAGCTGATCGGCAAAGAGATGCATGCGCAGGTTCATTATCAGCGCGCGGACGGGTCGCCCTATCACCTCGATGACTGTCCGATCTCCAAGGCTTGTCGCGAGGGTGGGGTCAGTGCTTCGGAGAATGAAGTATTCTGGCGGAAAGACGGCACTCCGCTCGCCGTCGAATATTCAACGTCACCGATTGCCGAGGGGAGCGACCTCAAGGGAGCAGTTGTCGCTTTCGCCGATATCACGGTGCGTCAGCGTGCGCAACGCGCTCTTGCGGAGAGTGAAGAGAGGAAAGCTGCGGTACTTCGCTCGACCCTAGATTCGATCATAACGATGGATCATGTTGGCCGCGTCTCGGAGTTCAACCCCGCGGCGGTAGAGGCCTTTCAGTATACGCGCGAGGAAGCAATCGGCTGCATGCTTGCAGAGCTGATAGTACCCGAACGATTTCGGGAGGCGCACATTGCCGGACTCCGCCGCTACGTCGAAACGGGAGAGGCACACGTTATCGGAAAGCGGCTCGAGCTCCCCGCCATCAGGAAAGACGGTAGCGAATTCTTGTCCGAATTGACGATTACCCGGAGCGACGTCGATGGAACGCCGATATTTACCGGAGTGCTGCGCGACATCACGGCGCGCAAGCAGGCAGAAGCTGAGCGCGAGCAGCTGATCAAGGCGCTGGCGCGCAGTAATCAGGAGCTCGACCAGTTTGCGTACGTCGCATCGCATGATTTGAAGGCGCCGCTGCGTGGAATCGCGAACCTCTCGCAATGGATCGAAGAGGATCTCGGCGAGACACTTGGCGGTGAGAACAGGAGTCAGATGGAGATGATGCGAGGGCGCGTTCACCGGATGGAAGCGCTCATCGACGGAATTCTTCAGTATTCACGGGCAGGTCGCGCGAAGGCGAAGCCCGAAGAAATCGACACCGGCATGCTGGTAAGGGAGGTCCTCGACCTCATCGCGCCGCCGGCGCTGACGACGATAAGAATTCCCGATACGATGCCGGTCTTACGTAGCGAAAAAATCCCTCTTCAGCAGGTGTTCATGAACCTGCTTGGCAATGCAATCAAGCACGCGGGGGAGGAGAACCCGCTGATAGAGATTACGTGCTCCGATGCAGGGGAATTTTTCGAGTTTATGGTGCGGGATAACGGCCGGGGCATCGCCCCGCAGTATCACGAGCGCATATTTGGCATAT
Source organism: Gemmatimonadaceae bacterium (assembly GCA_031426255.1). Lineage (GTDB taxonomy): Bacteria > Gemmatimonadota > Gemmatimonadetes > Gemmatimonadales > Gemmatimonadaceae > UBA4720. The sequence goes on from JANPKW010000088.1 coordinate 73,322, forward strand.
TCCAGACACTCGAAGCGCGGGACAAAGTTGAGGGAACGGGCATCGGGCTGTCGGTGGTGCAGAAGATCGTCGAGGCGAGGGGTGGCCGGGTGTGGGTAGAGTCTGACGTCGGTGAGGGCGCGCGCTTCAAATTCCTGTGGCCAAAGACGGAGATTGCGGGGGTATGACGAAATGTCCGAAAGAGTGTTGAACCTGCTGCTGGTGGAGGACGACGAGGTGGACGTCATGAACGTTCGCCGGGCGTTCGAGCGCAACAACGTCTCGAATCCGCTTTTCGTTGCAGGCAACGGTCTGGAGGCGCTCTCGATGCTGCGAAACGGAACGGTGCCCAGCGAGCGCCGGTTGATCCTTCTCGATCTCAATATGCCGAAGATGAACGGGATCGAATTTCTCCAGGCATTGCGAGCGGATGCGGATCTAGCTGCAACTCCGGTGGTCGTTCTCACGACTTCCAATGACGACCAGGACAAGATCGATGCGTACAACCTGAATGTTGCGGGGTACCTGCTGAAACCGGTGACGTTCAGCAATTTCTGCGAGCGCATGACGGCGCTCAACAAGTACTGGTCGCTGGTGGAGATGCCCTGAGCAAATGGCTGAGCAAAGTTTGAACATTCTGGTCGTCGACGACGACGACGTGGACCGCATGGCGGTCAAGCGCGCGTTGAAATCAACCGGCTTCGACGTGACCGTAACTGAAGCAGAGAACGCCGAAGCCGCGCTCGCGATGCTCGAGAAGCAGGCGTTCGACTGCGCGCTTCTGGACTATAGAATGCCGGGCAATGACGGCCTTGAAGTCGTCCGCCGTGCACGTGAAAAAGGCCTGCTTGTTCCGTTCATCATGCTCACCGGATTTGGCGACGAGCAGACTGCTGTCGAGCTGATGAAAGCCGGCGCGGCGGACTATATACCAAAAAGCTCGCTCACGGCTGAACGGCTGTCACTAAGTCTTCGCGGTGTGCTTCGGGTGCATCAGGCGGAAATCGAAGCTGGAAAGGCAGACGTGGAGCTTCGCCGGTACGCGATGCAGCTTCGCTCTGTTGCGCAGGCGGCTCTCGAGATCAACGCGACGCTCGCGGTCGATGCCATGCTTCAGTCCACCACCGAGAATGCACGCCGGATTCTATCGGCACGTTATGCAGAAACGCGGCTGACAGTCGACGCGCAGCCCGGGTCTGGCGGTCTTGATGGACAGCAGGCGATGTGGCGCGCATCGGCTCCGCAGGAAGAGCAGGAGCTTACATCATGGGCGGACGCAACCCGCGATGAAATGCCGGGGATAACGCCGGAGATCCTCGCGCTGCTTGCTGCGAATCCAGATGCACAGCTGCCCCCGATACCCGGCTTTAAAGTCCCGAATACCATCATGGCCGACCTGAACGGCCGCGATGGTCATAAGCTTGGTATTCTGCAGCTATGGGATAAGAAGGACGGTGCTGAATTTGACGAGGCAGACGAAGCGGTGCTGACGCAGCTTGCCCAGCTTGCGTCGGTCGCGCTAGAGAATGCGCGGCTCTTCCGGGCGGCACAGGATGCAACCCGCGCGAGAGATGATCTTGTCGCAATTGTATCGCACGACCTTCGCAATCCGATTCACACGATACACATGGCCGCATCTTTCCTCCTCGATGTTGCGCCCGCGAACGACAGGCGCACGCAGGCAAGGCGGCAACTCGAGGTGATTCAGCGATCAGCCACCCGCGCGAACCGTCTCATTCAGGATCTGTTGGACGTGGCTCGAATTCAAGCGGGTGGATTGGCTGTTGAACCGGTGCCCGTTGACGTAAAGTCGCTCATGGGTGAGGCAGCCGAATCGGCTACCCCGCTTGCATCGGCATCTCAGCTCGCTGTCCTGTGCGAGATGCCTGAGACGGCGCTCACGGTTGCATCCGACCGCGAGCGTGTGCTGCAGGTTTTCGCGAATCTCATTGGCAACGCAATCAAGTTCACGCCGAAGGGCGGACAGATCAGGCTCTTGGCGTGCCACGATACGAACGACGAGGTGCGTTTCACCGTTGCCGACTCGGGTCCGGGTATCCCGGCTGAACACCTGGAGCATGTATTTGACAGGTACTGGCAGGCGAAATCCACCGCCAAGCTTGGAGCTGGCCTTGGACTGTCGATTGCAAAGGGAATCGTTGAAGCACACGGGGGCCGCATCTGGGTTGAGAGTCCGCCCGGCAGTGGTGCCCAGTTCAACTTTACGCTCCCGGTTGGCTGAGACCGGAAGAACTGACGGAGACTATCTAATGAAGGCTGTTTTATTCCTGACGGCAGGCGTGCTCGCGTTCGGTGCTCCGGTTGCCGGGGCACAGGCGCCGTGGCCAACCGTGTTTCGCGATGCGACGGTAGCAGTCGCACTCGACACGGCCAATGCCAAGCGCAACGCTGACGGTTCATACATGACGCGCACGCGCTGGGATTATGCAAAGCTTCATGCGCTCGAGAGCCGGCGGCCATACATGTCCATGACCCAATCCGCTTTGCTTCGATGCACGCCAGTGAGGGTGAAGCGGTTGACCGAATCGTTTTATTCGGCCAACGGCGCAGTGGTACGAGAGGGGTCTGCTCCGAACCCGCGCGACATTCAGTACATGACGTGGGATCGCGTGAAAACCGGCACCGACGCCTCCAAGGCGTTCAACGCCGCCTGCTCGCTGTTGAACCGGCGGGATCGACGACGCTAAGTGTATGTTCCCCCGCTGGGTCCTTCGGTTCCCAGGCGGGGGAACGCGGTGTCGCGTTTAATCGGGCGCACAGCTATGGTCGTCACCGGATGGAGGTTTGAGGGCGCGCTGCCCGACGAACCGAAGTTTGTCATCATCGTAGCCCCGCACACATCGAACTGGGATTTTCCACTAGGCGTCATCGCGCTCTTTGCGCTTGGCTTTCGTGTTTCGTTTCTCGGGAAGCACACGATATTCAGGTGGCCGTGGGGAATCCTCATGCGCTGGCTTGGCGGGATTCCAGTTGAGCGCTCGATCAGCCGGGATCGCGTCGCGGAATCCGTGGCGGCTTTCAACCGTGTAGAGAAGCTCATTCTGGCGCTTGCACCAGAGGGAACGCGCAAGCGTGTTCCGCGGTGGAAGACCGGATTTTATCACACGGCCCACGGAGCTTCCGTTCCGATCGTCCCGATTGTATTCGACTTCGGGCGAAAGGTGGTCGAAATCCGCCCTCTTTTCCGAACGACTGGTGACATAGAGTCGGACTTCGTTTGCATCAAGGAAAACTTCCGTGGAGCTGTTGCAAAACATCCCGAAGATTTTACGCTTTGACTCGAGGCCGCAATGAGGGCATGCGTCCGAGGTACCGGACGCGCGGTACATCGTGTTGCTTTCGGGTGACGAACACGCCCCTTGTGCGTCGAATCAGTACACGCCAAACCGCAGCCCTCTTATGAAAATTCGATACCTCCTTGCCGTGGGCCTTCTGGCGGCGGCTGATCCGATTGCCGCCCAGGAAATTGACCCGCAGTGCCCAGCCGGTGCGCTCGATGCCAGCGGCGATCCCAACAACACGATGATTGCGCAGGACGCCTGCCAGAAAGCGATAGATCTGTTCAAGTACATGGCGCCGCAGCTTGGTGCGGTGCTCGCTGGGGGTAACCCAACGCAGGGTATCAGCGGGGCGTTCGGGAAGATCGGGCGTTTCTCAATCGGACTCCGCGCGAATGCGCTCAACGGATCGCTGCCGGAAGTTGACAAGGTGGTTCCTTTTACGCGCGGCGCGCAGAAGAGCACCTACTCGATCGACACCAAGCCACTCGGCTTTGTCACCGGGGACGTGGCGCTCGGAGTTTATCCAGGTACTCCTGCTGGTTTCGGAGCGATCGACCTGCTTCTCAGCGCGGCGTACATACCCGAGTACAACAATGAGTCGATCGACGTAAGTCTGCCGTCGGGCTCATTCAAGTTCGGATATGGCGCGAAGCTTGGGATCATCGGCGAGTCCGCGAAGTCTCCCGGCGTTTCCGTGAGCTATCTGACACGCGAGCTGCCACGCGTGAATATCACGGGGACTTCGGGAGAGGACAGACTGATGCTTGAAGGCGTTCGCGTGAGATCGAAATCCTGGCGCGCAGTCGCCGGAAAGAGCGTCGGTTTCCTGGGCCTCGGAGTCGGCTACGGGCGCGACACGTACAACTCGAATGCAACGATCACGGTCACGGTAGCTCCACGCTCTGCAACGCAGGGTGGAACAGGAGGGCCGATCGACCTGAACCAGAAGCTTACCCGTCGCAACCTGTTTGGATCGGTGTGGATCACCTCAGGTGTACTGCGAATTGTCGGCGAGCTTGGTCGCGTGAGTGGTGGCACCATCGAGACATATAATCTCTTCCCTGAAAACGACCAGCCGGACAAGTCACGAACTTATGCGTCGCTGGGTTTCTCGTTCGGCATTTAATCAGGCCACAGCGTCAATCGATAGCGACAGCGGCCACAAGCAACGGACTCACGGCCTGGAGTGCTGCGAGCACATCCGGAGTAGTCGAGCGAGTCTCGTAATCGAAGTGGCAGATAGTACCAAGGAGGCTACCTGCAGTATCGCAGATTGGACCGCCGCAGTAGGAGCGAACTATCTCCCGCTTGGGGTGGCCGATGGCGCGCGAGTCGGAGAGGGAATCGCCCATCTGGACGACCGTAAGAGATTCCTGAATCCAGAGACAGTAGGTATCTGAGGTAGCGGACACCGATCCATCGCTGCCCCATCCGGCAATCCGGTCGAACATGTGCACGTTCCGGATGCGCAATCCATCGAACCGGTAAATCGCTGTAAACCGGTAGGGCGTCAGCGAATTCAGATATTGGAGGGCGTCGGGAAGGCGGGCTTCGCGAAGCATCGCCGAGCAGGACTCTGCCACATGCGCACCTGCGTTGGGCAGGTCACTTTTCCGTGCGGGGCGAGTAGGCGCGGACCTTCGGAGAAGTACCGCTGAAGCGCAATCACGCGCGGTGTTCTTCAACCAATCGAAAAACTTCTCCGGCCGCGCAACGAACCTTGGCGCTTCGAAGAGCATCCGGCGAAATACTTCCGCAACTACTGCGTCGCCGGAGGTCCTGTCCATTCGAAGACCGTCGGTCAGCGAATAGAGTGACGAAGCCCACCTGTCGACCAGCACGCCCGCTGCCTGACCATCGCCCTTCGCCATCCGGTCGAGCAGCGTGACGTCGACAGCGGGAAGCTGACGCGAAGCCGGGTGACTGGAGAGTCGTCGCTGGTGATCCGAAATCATTGGTTGCTTGTAGGCGAGGTGAAGCGTGCAACCCTCGCCTATGCAGTATCGATGCCGGTACCTCAGGCCTCAGTCCACAAATGATCGCACCTGCGAGTACACCACCGCATCTGTCAGCATCGCCAGGTGGGGGATACACGCAGTTGTGTTGTTTGTCGCGCCCAGCAGCGCCACGCTTTCGTCGGGATTGATAGTCGCGTCACACGGTGACCGCCACGTAGCGTAGCGCACGAGTCCGGGGCTCTCATCACCCGAATTCAGGTCGGTGATGAACGGCGATCCCGGCGCAATCTCGCGGCACGGAGTGAAAGCGCAGTTGTTGATCTCGACAGCATCGGTACCGTGGTTCGCGCCGGCAAGCGAAACCCAGGCGTCGACCTTTGTCGAGCCGCCCAGGTTCTTCAGGTAGTAACGGGAAGAAACACTACCCATTGAGAAGCTGATGATGTCGACTTTGGCGGCGCCGGTTTGCCTGATGATCTCGTCCACTTGCGTCGCGATCTCGCCTGCGCTCACGCTGTTCGATGCAGTGAAACTGTAGTTGCAGGCATAGAGCTCGTTTGCCTTCCACCCATCAGCCAGAAACTTTGCTTTCATGTCCTGCCAGTTACCGCCGTTGCCGGCGTACCCATGAACGAAAAGAATCGGATCGTTGGTGACCGCGGCGTTCGTTGCACCCGCCGTCTCGCAGCCCGTCAATACGTCGCTTCCCGGCGACGACACATCGGAGCAGGCTGAGGCGGTGACAACCATGAGAGCAAGAGCGAAAGAGCGTCTTGTAGCGACCATTGTCGACCCTTTATCTGAAATGAATTCCCAGGCTTTCCAACACAGGAAGAAGCGCGCCACACGTTCGTGAATTTCCCATGCTTCGCAATCGTCCGTAACGTGAGAATGATGTCCTCATTAAGAGACGATTAACCCCGTATTCTCAGTCACAACTGCGTGTAATACTCCAGTGGATCAGCAGGACTTCTGGCAGGGTGTTTGCCTTGTAGAAGGGTGTTGCAATCAACCGGAGCAGCCTCAAATGATGAACATCCTACTCGAATCGAAACCCCGTAAGGAACGCAAGTCGGGGGGCACGCTTTTCAGCATCGCGCTTCACTCGATGATTGTCTTCTTTGCAGTCTACGCAACGGCGAGGGCAGGAGTTCCCGAGGTGAAAGAAGATCGTGCCGAGAAAGTCACGTTCGTCAAGACGAAGAAGGTCGAGCCGGCGCCGGTTGTGAAGAAGGAAGAGCCCGCCCCGCCGAAGGAGCAGCCAAAGCCCAAGGCTGCACCGAAGCCCCCGCGCGCCCTGCCGGTCGCACCGAAGGCGGAAATCGCACCGCCGAAAGGCTTCAAGGTGCTAGAGGCGCCTGTGAACATTCCGACCACGATCCCGACTATCGACCTCTCGGCAAAGATCACCAATGAGGACGATTTCTCCGGCACGGGTGAGCGCGGTGGAAGCTCCACCGGCGTTGCCGGATCGAACGGCACGAAGGAAGGCGGGGCTGCGGGTTCAGCAATCGATACTGACAAAAACTACGCGGAGTTCGAAGTCGAGCGGACAGTGAGCCCGATTTCCGGTACCAGCGTTCAGTATCCTGAAGGGATGCGCTCGTCAGGCGCCGAGGGCCAGGTGCTGGCGGAGTTCGTCGTGAACGAGAACGGTCGTGTCGAGGTCTCGTCGTTCAAGGTCCTGGAATCATCAAACTCGGCTTTTACGGCGGCGGTAAAGTCGGCGCTTTCGAAGATGCGGTTCCGTCCGGCGCAGATCGGCAGAACGAACGTCTCGCAGGTCGTGCAGCAGGCCTTCGTGTTCAAATTGAACAGATAGGCGAAGCACCACTGCCTGCTCTTTACTTGCGCCAGCCAAAAGCTGGCGCAAGTCGTTTGCTGCCCTTGTCTCGACAGGCGCGAGTCAGAACGCAAAGGGAAATGATAGTTTTCGATCACCCACTTCCGGAGTTTTGTTTGACCCGAGCGGCAGCACTGTCACTACTCTTCGCGTCGATCGCTGGTGCTCAGGCGCCGCAGTCGGGAACCCGGTCCGAGTCGCTGGTCATTCGCAATGCAATGATCGTCGACGGAGCAGGCACACCTGCTTCCGGGCCAGCAGATATTCTGGTCCGTGGCAACAAGATCGCCGAGATAGCATGGCTGGATCCCGTCGCGATTGCTGAGGGACGCGCAAAGCGCCCGACTGCGGCAACGATCATCGACGCCGCCGGGAAGTACGTCCTGCCCGGACTGATCAACGCCCATGCGCACGTCCAGGACGAGCGGGGCGGTGTTCCGCAGCCGGTCGACTACACGCTCAAGTTGTGGCTTGCCTCGGGTATCACGACAATCCGCGAAGTCGGGGCACCGGATACGCAGAAGATTCTGGACTTGCGGGGAGCGAGCGCGCGCGGCGAAGTCGCCTCGCCTCGGGTGTTCGTCTACGCCAGATTCGGCGCGTCGCCTGAACCGCTGACACCCGACGCAGCGCGCGAGCGCGTTCGTGAGCTCAAGCGCATGGGTGTGGATGGAATCAAAAGTGTTGGAATCGACCGCGACGTCATGACGGCCCTGCTCGACGAAGCGCGAAAATCCGGACTGCGTGTCGCGCATCACGCGGGAGTCGAAGAAACCAATGCCTGGGATGACATCCGGCTTGGCACCACCAGCATCGAACACTGGTATGGCGTCCCGGATGCCGCGCTCCAAGATGGCGTGCAGGGATTTCCAGCCGGCTACAACTACAACAATGAAGTCGACCGTTTCCGTTACGCCGGCCGGCTCTGGCGTGAAGCTGATCCAGACAAACTCGAGATGGTTCTGGACAGCCTCGTTGCCGCCAAGGTTGCGTGGGTTCCGACATTGGACATCTACGAGGCGAGTCGCGACCTGCAGCGAGCGCAGGGACAACCATGGTTTGACGATTATCTCCATCCAACGCTTGAAGAATACTTTCGCCCAAATCCAAAGAATCACGGCTCGTACTTTCTGGGGTGGACTTCAACCGATGAGGCATTCTGGAAGGAGAACTACCGGATCTGGATGAACGCGCTTCGCGGCTTTGGCCGTCGCGGTGGGGTAATCGGAGTAGGTGACGACGCGGGGTTCATCTATCAGATGTACGGCTTCGGACTGATACGCGAGATGGAGCTGCATCAGGAAGCTGGCTTCAGCCCCATCAAAGTCATTCAGCATGCCACCTCGAACAACGCCAGGATACTGGGCGAAGAGTCTAGGCTGGGTCGTGTAAAGGTTGGCTACACAGCGGATCTGATCGTCGTAGACGGCAACCCGCTCGAGAATCTGAAGGTTCTCTATCCAACCGGTGTCGAGCAGATCGTCGACGGCAAGGCCGCGCAAGGCGGCGGCGTGAAGTGGACGATCAAGGATGGAATCCCGTATGACGCTGTGCAGATGCTGGCTGATGTGAAGACAATGGTCTCTCAGGCGCGGGCATCCAGGGCCAACCGCTAGGTGCTCTTACTCGACACTGGTATGCAAGCTCGGAACTTGTAGTGGACTCAAAACTCAGGACTTTATCTCGCAACTGGCAACTCATCTGCGCAGATCAGCTCCGAGTGGCGAGTTGTAGTCTCGAGTTTTGAGTTTGCCTACCAGTCTTGAGTTAGATACCCAGTGTCGAGTTGAACTGGCTCAGCGAGTAACAAAAGATGCAGGAGGAGCCGCAACAGTAATCGAGCGGTGACCATTTGCGCCGACGGACCGTACGCCCGCCCACAGGTCATCGAGCTGCTCGCTTAGCAGGTAGGAAGTTCCCGACGTAACGCGAATAAGTCGTTCGTATGTCGGAGACGTTGTGCGACGCAGGAGAATCTCGTACGAAACTGCGCCTGCGACAGGCTTCCACGAGAGGCTCCATTTCTGCCCCCCGGATGACAGATCGCGCCGCGCTGTCACGCTGTCCGGACGCGCTGGAGCGGAAGCAAGAGAGCCGAATACCGCGGTGTTGAGTCTCGCAACCTTAGCGACGTAGTTGAAGTTGACGTCGCCAAGGAGATCTGCAGCAAGATGCTGGCGCTTGTAGTTCTCGAGTCGCTCGGTAAAGCGGACGGCTGGATCCCTCAAAGCGTGGAACGGCGCATGGTCACCACCACGGGAAATCCGATCGAGCCTGAATACAGGAACGACAGCGAAGTCCGGCATGTACAGCAGGCTCGTTCCCCATACATACCTGGCCAGTTCGCGACTGGGCCCATTGTCCGGATCTGCTGCAAACACCCGCACGCTCGTTGAATCAACCCGGCCATCGTCAGCCACGACGTTGCCAACAATGTCGTTGGTCGCTGCGGCTGCAACCCGATACCCGGCCGCATGCAGCCGCGCCGCAAGGAGAGTTGAGCCGAGCAGTCCTTGTTCCTCGCCGGAGTACAACGCAAAAATGATTGTCGATTCGAGGCCACGCGGATGGCGCAGTGAAAACACTCGCGCCATTTCAACGACCGCGGCCGTGCCGGAGCCGTCGTCATCGGCTCCGGGAGCATCCGATGTAAAGTCCCAGCGGTCCACATTGCAGACACACGAATCGTAGTGGCCGCCAATGACGATGACGCTCGATGTGTCGCGGCCGGGAAGCCAGGCCAGCACATTCACGACATTCACTTTCGGTTTTTCCGGATGTCGCGCGACCTCGACCTCCGCCGCGTCGAATTCCACTCTCAGGCAGCCGTTGCATGCTCGCGCATATTCCGTCAGGCGCTCATGCAGAAACCGGCGTGCTGCACCAATGCCCCGCGTCTGGCTTGACGTATCGGACATCGTATGCCGGGTACCAAACGATACGAGCACCGAATCGATACTGCGGATGCGCGTGACCGAGATGTCGTTGAGCGTCGCGTCAAGCGTCGGGTCGCGACGCAGCCCGATGCTCGGATCGATCGCTTCATGCACCATCGGTCCCCCGGAAACGGAGGTCGACACGCGGACTCCCGTTGTCGGGGCGCAGGCCATCGTCAGGCCGGCAAAAAGAGTCGTGCATCGGCGAAGGTTCATCAGGCAATCTTACTCCCCGACCAAGGGCAGGCGCCAGCGGGTCGCGGCTCCGTATATTGCGGCATACTGGATGACGACATCAATGACGCGAGAGACGACTAGTGCCGAGCCGGTAGTTGACTGGCAGTGCACTCCATTCGACGAGCTGACACCTGCTGATCTCTACGCAGCAATGCAGCTGAGACAGATCGTGTTCGTAGTCGAGCAGAAATGCGCATATCTCGATGCTGATGGGATCGACCGGATCGCAGTGCATTTGCTTGGCTGGAAAGCAGTCGAGGGACGGCGGTCGCTCGTTGCGTATGCCAGACTGCTTCCGCCGCGCGCGCGCTATGCAGAACCGTCAGTTGGGCGCGTGATTACACACCCTGACGTGCGTGGTTCGGGCATCGGTCGTGAGCTCATGAACAAGGCCATCGAGCAGGTGAAGCAGGCAGGGTGGGGCGGCGAGATAAGGATCGCTGCGCAAATGTACCTCGAGCGATTTTACGAAGGTTACGGATTCAGGCGCGTCACGGAACCGTACACGGAAGACGACATCTGGCACGTGGATATGCTTCGTGGATGACTCCCATGCCGTCGGCGTGCTCGGCGACACTACTGCAGACATTCGGGAGCGGTTTTTCGCCGGATCAACGTTCGCTGAGCTGCTCGCGCGCTCCAAGGAGAACAGTGAGCTGTGGGATGCCATCTACAAACGCGCAAAACTGAGTGCGGCCACGCACGAACGCGCAGCGAAGTTGACCGGTCACTGGCACCTCCTCGTTCTCAATGAGGACTGGTGCGGGGATTCGGTGAATCTGCTGCCTCACATCGCGAGGCTGGAGGAATGTTGCCCGACTATCGACATGCGGATTCTCGGCAGGGAGAGCAACCGGGATCTCATGGATTCACATCTGACCGGGGCGTCGCGTTCGATTCCGATCGTCATTGTCTACGACACTGATTTCGTAGAGCGCGGCTGGTGGGGACCAAGGCCCGGGCCGCTGCAGGGATGGGTAACGACAGAGGGACTCGCACTCCCCAAGCCCGACAGGTATCGTCATATAAGAGGCTGGTATGCGCGTGACCGCGGAGAGACCGTGGTGTCCGAGCTGCTGGCGATCATGGAGCGCCTCGATGACTGAGATACGACCGCGGCTCGCTGAGCTGCTCGCCTATATGGATGACATGCGGGATCGTCTACTCGAGACCGCTGCTCAGGTGAACCCGGCTTTCGCTTCGATCAAGCCACGGGATGACGCGTGGTCTGCGGCGGAGACCTTATCACATCTTGTAAAGGTCGAGACCGGCATCGCTGGGATGATCGAGAAATCCGTTAAATGGGCACGAACCCAGGGCATTGGCCCCCCAGGCTCCGACGAGTCGCTGACTGCTAGCCTCGACAAATACCGCGTGATCGAGTCCGATACAAAACGAATTTCTCCCGAGATGCTAGCACCTGGCGACGACGTCCCCATTGAGGCTTCTCTCGAGGCACTACGGCTGTCGCGGGATCGCATTCACGCCGCTCTTGCGGGCTCTAACGACATTGACTTGAGTCTCGTGAAGCGGTCTCACCAGGCAATCGGTGAGCTCGACATGTACCAGTGGGCACTCTTCGTGGCGCATCATGAGGAGCGCCATCGCCGCCAGATTGACCGCACGATGGAAGAAGTGACGGGTCGTGCAGCGGAGTGCGCGCCAATTGTGTAAGTGCTGGCGCACACTGGAGTTGCCTGACAGAACGTTTCCCGGCGCGGTTAATGCAATTTCCGGCTCGAAGGGTATCTTAAGTGCGCGGCCAGACACCGTGAGCACGACCGATTAACTCAAGCACTGACAGGACGTGACAGTAAATACCGCGGACGAAGAAATGCTTTCGAAGATCGAGGTGCTGGCAGACCTCGAGAACGTTGTCGCCGACCTCATGCAAGCGCACGAGGCGAAGCGAGTGCTCTGGTTTCCGAGCGAAATACTCGACCCTCCCCGCGACACCGACCCGGATCACCACATCCGCGACCTTCGCAAACGTGCCGAAGGAATTTCGGCGCCCGCTCGCGTGGCGCTTGCTCTGAACCTGCTGACAGAAGAAGGGCTGCCCCACTTTCACCGTATCCTCGCGGTCTACCTGGGAAATGAAAGCCACTGGCAGCACTGGACGAACCTCTGGACGGCCGAGGAGGACAGGCACGGGTTGATTCTTCACGACTATACGCGTGATGCCCAGGTCTTCGATCGCCTCGTCGTTGAAAAGATGCAGTTCGACTACCTGCGCTCTGGCTTCGCTCCCGACTGGGACCGTGACCCGTATCGCGTTTTCGTCTACACGTCATTGCAGGAGCGCGCGACGCAGATCTCGCACGCCAATACCGGCAAGCTGGCGTCCGAACACGAGCCGTTGATTGGAGAGGTGCTGGCAAACGTGGCCAAGGAAGAGGCGCGGCATTATACGTTTTATCGCCAGGTCTTCAAGGAAGTGCTGCAGCGTGATCCTAACCAGGCACTCGAGTCAGCGGCGAAAGTAATGCCGGCGATCGACATGCCTGGTGTGAGCATGCCGCATTTCCGGGAGCTTGCAGATGTGGTGCGCCGCGCTGGGATATACGGGCCGCGGGACTACCTCAAGATTGTCGAGGAACAGATCCGCTTCTGGGCTATCGACAAGCTCGACGGGCTCAATGATGCAGGCCGCAAGGCGCAGGAAAAGATCATGGGCATCCCTTCACGCCTCGAGCGGATCGCAGGCGTCATGGAAGCGAAGACGAAACCGAAATCGTTTTCCTTCGACGTCGCATTCCGTCGCGAGTTCGTGATGGAGTGAACGGGGGAAGAACCTCCCCGTCATGAGCCCGCCAGACCAAGGTCGTCAGCAATACCCTGCATCGCAGTTATGACGAAAGTGATGTGCTCGTCGAGGTCGACACCGAGGTCTGCGGCGCCATTGGTTACATCGTCACGATTGACGCCCCGCGCGAACGCCTTGTCCTTCATCTTCTTGCGGACCGATTTGGTTTCGACCTCATGAAGGTTGCGAGTGGGGCGGACCAGAGCTGTCGCGGTGATCAGGCCGGTAAGCTCGTCGACTGCAAATAACGTCTTCGCCATTTTCGATTCGCGCGGGACCCCGCTGTAGTTTGCGTGTCCCAGTATTGCCTCGAGGACATCGTCCGGATAACCTCGCCCACGAAGGATCCTCACGCCTTCTGCCGGATGCTCCTCCGTTGGAGAATGACCCGCATTTGGGAATCTTTCGTAGTCAAAGTCGTGGACGAGTCCAGCGATGCCCCAACGCTCGACATCCTCACCAAAGCGCTCAGCGTACGCTCGCATCGCTGCTTCAACCGAAAGCATGTGCTTCCTGAGTGAGTCGCTCGCTGTGTATTCCTGCATGATCGCGAGTGCATCATGTCGTGACGGAAGTTTTGTGTTGTCTGTCATGGTCTCACAATTTGATGGCTTTCGCCAATGAGCAGCGCCCGTCTATCAGCATTTCCTGATGCCCGGCGACAGTGAAAGTATGACGTCGGCTACTCCCTGAATCAAAAGCAGCGCGAACAGAAGTGCCAACACGTAACGTGAGTTGCGCTTTTCTGTGGTAAACGATTGCCGATAGAGAAGCCAGCCCGCAACGATCACGATGCCTTCAAATACAAAGTCGAGCATCGGTCTCGAGTAGAGCTGCAAACCGATCATCGGCCCGCCCGTCCACGTTGGCTTGGTGCCGGTGACGTAGTCGCCAACTGCGTGAGTCACGACCACGGCGGCAAGGATCAGACTTGCTTCACCATTCCGCGATCGGACGAACCAGGCTGCTCCGGCGGCTGCGGCGAGTCCTGCAACTGGCATGAAGCCGTGTGAGTACAAGCCGGGCACCGCGGACCGGATTCCTGCGGTACACAGCGCGGCATCTGCCCAATCGGGAAGCTGGCTTGCGAGCAGGAGCAGCCACAACGGGATGGTGGTGCGAAGACCACGGGCTCCCAAGGCGACAGCCACGTGGCCAGTCAGCATGGGAACTCAGCCGCGGTGGGAAACCGGGATCGTGGCCTCACTTGCGTGCGCGTGAATCCAGCCAGAGGGTAAAAAGCGCAATCGCACTCATGGCCAGCACCAGTCTCAGGGATGCGAACAGGACCCCGCCTTGTGTATGGTCGCGTTGGACGCTCGGGCTGCAGGAAGCATGAGGCGCGTTAACTTAGCGCTCAACGACCTGAGCGTCATCGCCTGGAATGTCTTTACCGGAGAATCGACTGTCATACGTGACTCACCTGGAGTGCTCTGCCTGCTCCAAACAGTTTGGCGCGGGCCTTCTCTGGAACCTCTGTACGGATTGCGGCAAGCCGTTGCTCGTGCGCTACGACCTTGAAAAAGCGGCCGCCGCGGTCGAGCGCAGCGCGCTTGGCTCCCGACGCTCCGGGATGTGGCGGTATCGCGAGCTACTCCCGGTTGTGGAAGACAAAAACATCGTATCGCTCGGTGAAGGCTGGACGCCAACTCTGCCTGCGCCACGGCTCGGGGCTGGGCTGGGATTGCCCAACCTTTTCATAAAAGAAGAGTCGGTCAATCCGACTCAAAGCTTCAAGGCTCGCGGTATGTCGACGGCTGTGTCCATGGCGAAAGAGCTTGGAGTCTCGAAACTCGCAGTGCCGTCTGCGGGGAATGCTGGCGGCGCACTCGCAGCTTACGCTGCGCGAGCGGGCATCGAAGCGCACATTTTCATGCCGCGAGATACCCCGCGCGCCAACATCGTCGAGTGTCGAAGGCTGGGCGCACACGTGACGCTGATAAACGGGTTGATCACTGACTGCGGTGCAGAGGTGGCAAGAAGGAAAGACGAAGAGGGATGGTTCGATGTCTCGACGCTCAAGGAGCCGTACAGGGTCGAGGGAAAAAAAACTCTCGGATACGAGCTTGCTGAATTTTTCGCTTGGACACTCCCGGATGTGATCGTGTATCCGACTGGTGGGGGCACGGGCCTCATAGGAATGTGGAAGGCGTTCGACGAGATGGAGCAGATGGGCTGGATAGGTCCTAAGCGCCCGCGAATGGTCTCAGTGCAATCATCGGGATGTGCGCCGATTGTACGGGCCTTTGAATCCGGGTCCAGGCATGCAGAGATGTTTCCCGATGCCGAGACCGTTGCGTCCGGTCTGCGTGTCCCGAAGGCGATTGGCGACTTTCTGATTCTCGATGCGATTCGCGCCTCAGGCGGAACGGCGATCTCGGTAAGCGATAGTGATCTCATCGGTGGTGTCACCGAGATTGGCAGGCTCGAGGGTGTACTTGCCGCACCGGAAGGGGGAGCCTGTATCCCGGCCCTTCGACGACTTCTCGCAACTGACGCTGTTACGTCCGCGGACGTAGTAGTGCTTTTCAACACAGGCTCAGGCATCAAATACCTGGAGGCCCTCGACGCCGAATCTTGCAGCTAGCGAGGCATCGCGCGGTCTGTCCTTGATGTTCCCAGCGATAGGCCGAGCGACAGCGAGCGTTTCGTCGCGGGTTCGAAATAGCGTTCCCGCGCCGCGTTAACCGCCAGAGAAGAAGCGTAGGTCTTATCCAGCAGATTCTGGATTCCCACAGTCAGGCTGATACGTCGGTTCGCTCGAAATGGTGCCACGCCGCCACGGCTGTGAAACACTGAATACCCGGGAGCAGTGCGCGAGTTCGCGTCATCGGCGAAGCTCGAGCCGGCAATCTCCGCCTCGACCAGACCGAACCACGCCTGAGACTTGACAGCGACAGCGAACTGCCCGCGATGGCGCGGAATTCCGGGGATCGTATTCCCGGCGAAATCATTGTCACCCACTGCGAAATCCTCAAATCGGAACCTCGAGTAGGCATACGAGGCCATCATCGAAATGAATGCTCGCTGCAGAGTTCCTCCCGCCTCCACTCCGCGTCTGCTGGTTTGCCCAGCGTTCCGGAAATAGCGTCTTCCATTGCTGCCCGGGATCTCGAAAGGGACGAGCTCGTCGGCAACGCGTGTGTTGTAAATCGCAACGTCGTACGTAAGGCCCGCCCCGGCGTACCCTTTCGACCCAGCCTCTATGGTTATCGAGCGCTGCGGATCGAGATCGTTGTTGATGCCGGCAGTCCCGTCCGGTTGATTGCCGAGTTCGGTCGCGGTCGGCGTTTCAAATGCAGACGCGATATTGCTGTAGAGGGAAATGAGCGGTGTCACCCTGGCGACCACTCCAACCATCGGACTTACGGCGTTCAGGTTTCTCTTACCCGAGTCATTCGGGTTGCCAGCCGCAATGAAGTGATCGTCGACCCTGAATGCGACATTGTCTGCTCGTACACCAACAGTCGCGACGAGCCTCGGGGAAAGTTGAATGTCGTTCGATACATAACCGCCGATACTGGAGACGATTTCGCGCTGATCAAGCGTCAATGATCCGCGATCGCTCATCACATCGGGACACGTTGTCGTCGCGATGCGATTCGCTACTGTATCGGCGCACGCGATAAAGTTGCGGCGTTTGTCGTTCTGAGATTGAAAGTCGAGGCCGCTGATGAAACGGTTGCGCATCTTGCCCGCGTAGAGATCTTTGCGGAACGCAGCGCTCGCGCCCCAGGTGCGGCGGCCGATGTCGATGACCGCGAAGCTAAGCGGATTGTCGAGCGCGCGGGCACCACCATATGCGGAAAACGAAAATTCACCCCCGCCCACATCGGTATCGACGCCGCCGCCCACCTGTACCTGCCGCGCGACCTTCCTCGCGTTTCTCCGGACTGAACCCGGGTCCGCAGCCCCAGCGTCGCGCTGCATCTCTTCGATTGTCAGCGCTCCGGGATTCTGAGAGAGCGGATTGTCCAGTGCCATGACGCTCCCGCCAAACCGAAGCGAACGGGTCGTAAATGTCGTGCGTGCGAATCCCACGGTCGTTCGCTGGCGCGAGTGATCGCGCGACCCGTCAGTACGGGTGTTGGCAACGTCTGCGACCCAGCCGAGACTCGGCGAAGATCCGGATGCAGCCAGGACGCTACGGTAGAAAGCGTTGCTTCCAATCCATTGCCGAGCATCAACTCCGGTGAGCTCTTCGCGCGGGTCGATCGACCTGATGTCAATCACGCCACCACTGGCGTTCCCATAGAGTGCTGAAGCAGACCCTCTCAGCACCTCGATTGAGCCGACAGATTCGAGACTCAAATAATCGAGCGGGGTCTGTCCGTCGGGAAGGGTGAGTGGGATCCCGTCACGTAGCACGCGCACGCCGCGAACTCCGAAGGCGGAACGCGCCCCAAAACCCCGAATCGATAACCGGGGATCCTGGGAAGGATTGTTCCGGTTGGTTGCAGACAATCCCGGAATCAAGGCGAGTGACTCATCGACGGCAGTGTGACGTTGGCCTGGTCGTGAGCTGTCGGGCCGCACGACGGTGAGCGCAAAGGGCGATCCCAACACCGTGCGACCAGGTCCGCGCGTCACGGTGACGACGACGGTGTCGAGTCTGGCAACAGTATCCTGTTGTGCGCGCGCGATCTCAACGGACGCTACATGAGTTGCAAGAAAGCCCACGATGAACAGTTGGCGCACCGGTGCTACCTCAGGCCGAGAATCTTGTGAGTCTGTACGCTTAATCGCCAAGGCGGATGCTGCATGCAATAGTCGATCGCCGCCTGCGTATTTTCCCGGACGAGAGGACCATCCATTGGCTGCAGAAAAAAATGATCGAACTGAAGCGACGCGTAAGCTTCGGGCATTGCGTCCGCCTGCGGAAAAACGAGCTTGAGCTCACTACCCCGATTCTGCACAAGGGGAGCGCCGGCTTTCGGGCTCACGCAGATCCAGTCGATTGTCTCAGGCGCGATCCTCGTACCATTGGTTTCGACTGCGACGGTGAATCCTCGCGCGTGCAGGGCGGAGACGAGACCATCATCGACTTGCAGCAACGGTTCACCCCCGGTGCATACGACGAGTTTTTCGTTGTCACCCCCGCGCCAGGCAGCATCGACAGCAATCGCGAGTTCATCCGGCGTCGAGAACTTTCCCCCGTCAGGACCTGTCCCGACGAAGTCAGTATCGCAGAACTGGCACACGGCACGATGGCGATCCTCCTCACGGCCAGTCCACAGGTTACATCCGCTGAAGCGACAGAACACCGCCGCCCTTCCGGTGTTAGCTCCCTCTCCCTGAAGCGTATAGAAGATCTCTTTTACCGTGTACGTCATCGGGTCGAGTATCGCGCGGGGTCTGTTGCACCAGCTTCAGCAAATCCTGTCAACCGCAGCTGACACGCGTCGCAGTGCCCGCAGGCATTGCCCTCGGGGACAGGGTCGTAGCAACTGGTCGTCAACGAATAGTCTACTCCAAGCGATAGTCCCAACTCGATGATCTCGCGCTTGGTGAGATCGATGAGCGGAGTCCGGATACGAACCGCCGGCTCGGTAGCTTCGACCCCCGCTCTTGTTGCCAGGCGCGCCATTTTCTCGAACGCATCTATGAACTCGGGCCGACAATCGGGGTATCCACTGTAGTCCAGCGCGTTTACACCTATATAGATGTCAGGCGCATCGAGTACTTCGGCCCACGCCAGCGCGAACGAAAGGAAGATTGTGTTCCGCGCTGGCACGTAGGTCAGCGGAATCCCCGATCTTCCCCCGACGTCCTCATCTTTCGGGACTTCGATTTCCGACGTCAGAGCCGATCCTCCAAACGCCCGCAGGTCGATGTCTGTGACGACGTGCTGGACTACGCCATACAGCTTCGCGATCTTACGCGCGGCCAGAACCTCGGCCGAGTGGCGCTGGCCGTAACTGAAGCTAAGCGCGTGGACGGCACGACCCTCGCTTGACGCCAACGCGAGGAGGGTGGTCGAATCGAGCCCGCCGCTCAGTAGAAGGACGGCTGTTTTCCTGTCCATTCATACAAGATAAGCAACTCCCGGAGACTGCCGACGTGAAAGCTGTTCAAACATTCCGCCTCGTCGCATCAATAGTCGCCTCGGTCGCGGCCCTCTCCTGCGCCCGCGGCGCACTCGACACGTTGGCGCGAACTGGTGGAACATCGGCAGCGATAAACATCGAAGATCTGAGGAAGCGGCTGTACATCTTTGCCGACGATTCGATGATGGGGCGTGAGGCAGGTACCATCGGCAATGCCAAGGGAGCTGCTTACCTCGCGGCCGAGGCCGCCAGGCTAGGCCTCGAGCCTGCGGGCGACAGTGGCACCTATTACCAGGATATCCGCGCGACGTCAGGGCGATTTACCGGTGGGGCTCCGGGCACCGCCCGCAACGTCATCGCGATTCTTCGTGGAAGCGACCCCGTGCTGCGAAACGAGTTTGTCGCGATCGGGGCGCACAACGATCACGTAGGAATTAGACGCGGCGGCCCGATTGACCATGATTCGCTGAAGACTTTCAATACCGAGTTGACGCGACTGCGTGCACCGCACTGGGACGGAGCAAAGGGTGCGATGCGTGATTCGATCAAGCAGACACTGCGTGTCAACATCGACAGCCTTCGTAAGCTTCGTCCGGGACGCCCCGATTCCATCAGCAACGGTGCGGATGATGATGCATCCGGATCGATGACCGTGCTCGAGATCGCCGAGGCGCTGGCAAGTATGCCGGTGAAGCCGAAGCGATCGGTCATTTTCGTCTGGCATACGGCGGAAGAGAAGGGACTTCTTGGCGCCAAGTGGTTCACTGAGAATCCGACTGTACCTCGCGGCCAGATCGTCGCTCAGCTGAACATGGATATGGTGGGGCGGGGGAGTGCTGCGGATATCGCTGGGGGCGGGCCGGACTATCTCCAGCTCGTGGGCTCACGCCGGTTGTCGAAGGAGCTTGGTGATATCGTCGAGCACGTGAATGCGCAGAATCCGCAGCCATTCAAGTTCGATTACCAGTACGATGCCGATGGGCATTCGGAGAGGATCTACTGCCGAAGCGATCACTATATGTATGCACGGTATGGAATCCCGGTGACGTTCTTCACGACCGGACTACATCCTGATTATCACCAGGTCACCGATGAGCCGCAGTATATCGACTATCCGAAGATGGCTCGCATCGCGGATTTCGTGAGGGACATTGCAGTGCGTGTAGCGAATCTGGATCATCGGCCCGTTGTCGATAAGCCAGTGGGGGATCCGCAGGCTAGATGCGTTCAATGATCTGTTAGAGGGGAGAAACCCCAGGGGGAAGGGATTAGACGGATGTAACGGATTTGACGGATGCCAAGCCGGAGAGCGGCAGTGTTTTCGTGGTTAATCCGTCAGATCCGTACCTTCCGTCAAATCCGTTTTCGATGGGGTTTTCAGGCAGCGGCCGTACGAAGCTCGCCCACCAATCCCTTGAGCTGACGGCTTCCAACAAGTAGCTGGCTCGAAGCGCTCTTCATCTGCTCACACGCCGCGCTCTGCTCTTCCGTCGAAGCACTCACCTGCATTGCCGCCGCAGCATGGCCCTCCGCCGTTTTTGCAATCAACCCGAGATTCTGCACGGCACCTTCCACGGCTCTCACGTTCTCCTGTGCGGCTGACGTAACCGCAGCCGCGCCCTGACGCGTGCGTTCGGCAGCCGCGACAATCGTTGCAAGCGCTCCATTGAGGTCACGACCCACTCGCTCAATCTCAGCGACGTGAGCGGAACTTCCTTCCATCGCGCGCGTCGTTGTCGTTACGCGCGATGTAACAGCTTCAGTCAGGCGTACCACGTCATCAGCCGCCGTCTGCGTCTGCTCCGCAAGCTTCGCGACTTCAGCGGCGACGACAGCGAACCCGCGACCTGCCGGACCAGCTCGCGCCGCCTCGATCGATGCATTGAGTGCGAGCAGGTTTGTCTGCTCAGCGATCCGGCTCACTGACGTAACGAAGTTGTTGATCTCAGCCGCCGTAGTAGTCAGGCCACTTACTTCAGTGGCAGCGTTCTGGACGATCGCCCTGACTTCCAGCAGGATTGTCAGGGCCCTGTCCATCTCCGAACGTTTTGACTCAGCTTCGGATTCGATCGCTCCCGCGAGCGCATGTACATCAGCCGCTCCATTCACCATCCTGTCCGCCCTGACCCTGATCCCGTCAAGGGCATCGTTCACCTTTCGGAGCTGAACCACCTGAGTCTCGGCACCATGCGACACTTCTCCGACGGCATCCGCTACCTGCCCGGCCGAATCCGAAATTTGCTTGGAAGCGGTGGCGAGATCGCCGGCCGATCTGGCCACGTCATCGGCGGTGTGGGCCGCGCCAGACACGACACGCGATAGTGACTCGCTCGCGTGGTTCATCGCCTCAGCAAGTGTTCTGAACTCACCGGGCATTCCTGGAGTCGCCGTACGGTTGAGAAGGTTGCCGCGACTCAGCTGTATGGCATGACGGACGAGTGAACGCAACGGCCTGCCGATTTCACGCGAAGTCCGGATGACAATCAGCAATGCGAGCACGAGTGCAAACCCGATCACCGTAACGAGCAGTGCCGATCTCCGAAACGCGTACTCGCTTAGCGACTCAGACGCACGCTGGAACGCCATGTGGTTCGCCTGATCGACCCGCTGCAGATCGAGCAGTAGCTGCTCCACGAGCTTGCCGGCACGTCGCGCCTGCGCACGGGACTCTTCCGCGCGACCGAGATCGCGCAGCCGATGCGCGAGGGTGAATGCATTCTCGACTTCCGCGAGCCTGCCATCTACCACGACAGTATTCGCTACTTCGCCGGCAAGGTCACTTCGTGTCGACGTGAATGTAGTGTGCAAGCCGTGCGCTTCGAGCCCGAGGCGGCGGAACTCGGCCTCCGCAATCGGGTCTCCATCATTCAGATAACTCGTCGCGGCTTGAACTTCCTGCGTGATCACATGGGAAAACCGCGCCGACTGCCGGGTCACTTCGTTCGCGTGCGTAAGCGTGACGGCGACCTGATCGGAGATTGTCACAATCGACACCCAGCCGACAAACCCTGCGACGAGCAGAAGAAATATGAGGACCGAGAAGCCAAGTGCGAGCAGACGGCGAATCGTCTGCGTGCCGATGCTGGTTCTCACCTGTGTTCACCCGCGCCTGCGAGCACCGTTGGGGCATTCGCGGCAGAGCCGCCGCCGGACGTCAGATCACCCGACACAACCTGCGCGACGTGGAACCCCATCCCTATGGGATCTCCGCTCGAATTGAAATAGACCGGGCCAGTCACGCCAGGGAACGCAGCCGATGCCGAGAGTGATGCCAGGTAGTCGCGAATACCGAGGCGGTCGTTGCCTTTCTTGACCAGCGCCTGCGCGACGAGTCGAGTTGCGTCGTAGGCAAGGGCGGCGAACGCGTCTGGCTTCGTCTTGTACTTCGACTCAAACGCCTTGACGAACGCACGGACTTCCGGCCTACGCTCGGCCGCATTGAACGATGTCCCGACATATACTCCATTCGATGCGCTGGTGTCGCTCACTATGCTCTGCCAGCCGTCGCCGCCGAGGAAAATTGCCTGAATTCCCTGGCGACGGGCTTCGCGGAGAATGCGAAGGGCGGATTCTTCACGGCCGGCAACGAATACAATGCCGGGCTGCCGCATGCGCAGGTATGCCACATACGGCTCCGGATCCAGCTTTTCCGAAATTGGGTCAAAGCTGACGATCGTCCCGCGGAACGATCGCCGGAATGCTTCAGCGAGACCCCGGCCGTATGAATCGTTCTCATAGAGGATCGCTGCCTGACGAAACTGAGCCGATGCCCCGCCAATGCGTGAAGCGAAGCGCGCGAGAATCACTCCATTGAGTGAATCACTCGAGATGACGCGGAACGTCCACTTCGAGACGCCAGTTAGATCCGGCGAGGATGCCGTAGTCGCGACGGCAGTGAGCTGCCCGTCATATATCCGCGCCGCTGCGAGCATTGCGCCTGAATTCACGTGGCCGATGACCGCGGAGATGTTGCGGTTGGCTACGAATTCCTGCGCGATGGTAGCGGCGCGCGATCCGTCTGCTTCATCATCGCGCGCGAGGATCTCCAGCGGCGAGCCATTGATGCCACCGTTGCGGTTGATTTCTTCAACAGCGAGATCGATTCCGCGACGCGTCATGATGCCATATCCCTCCTTCCAGGGACCGGCGGCACCGACGAGAAACGGCTTCGAACCCTTGGTGCATCCAGACAGAAGGGCCAGGCAAATTACCAGCGCAATCGATCTCAAATTCTTCTCCGGGAGGGTCGGCTACGCTGCCTACCCGTCCATTTGACGAGATTGTCGCGCCGTGGTCACGCGCTACACCAATCACAGGCTGTTGGCTGGCACTCAAACTGCCCTGTCGAGGGTAAGCCCAAAGGAGAGTTGGTCAGCGTGAAAGTGCTTGTTACTGGTGGAACTGGAGTCGTTGGAGCTGCCGTCGTCACCGAGCTGGTACGGTGTGGCCATAACGTCAGGTTGCTGAGCCGGAATGCCGAGAAAGACGCGGTTCAGTGGGATGACGGCGTCGAGCCTTGGCCCGCGAGCATCGACGACCTCGCTGCGTTAGCGGGAAGCGCCGATGATTGTGATCTCGTGCTGCATGTCGCGGGTATAGTCACGGAGTCTCCGCCCGAGGTGACCTTCGAGGGCATCAACGTGCAGGGGACGCGCAACATGGTCGTCGAAGCTGAGCGGGCTGGCGTCGGACGGTTCATATACGTCTCGTCTTTGGGCGCAGACCGCGGAAAGTCTCCGTATCATGTCTCAAAGAGGGCCGGCGAAATTGCAGTAGAGAAGTTTCGGGGCGGGTGGATGATTCTTCGCCCAGGCAACGTCTACGGGCCCGGCGACGAAGTGGTCTCGCTTCTTCTGAAGATGGTGAGGACGCTGCCGGCGCTTCCCGTAATCGACGGCGGCAACGACATGTTTCAGCCGATCTGGGTCGAGGATGTGGCCAAGGCCATCGCGAGCGCTGTTGAACGCCCTGACCTGCACGGGCGTTTCCTGGATCTCGCCGGTGAAGAAGAAATTTCAACGAACGGGCTGCTTGACCGGCTCACATCGTTGACTGGACGTGAACCGGCGCGCGTACAAATCCCCGGATTCCTTGCTCAGGCTGCAGCGGCTGTTGGCGGGATGGTGGGCATGACTCTTCCCATCAACGAAAGCCAGCTCACGATGCTGCGTGAAGGCAACGTGATACGCACCCCGGGGGGCAACGCGCTCACTGCTGTTTTCAGGATCCAACCTACAACGCTGGAGGAGGGATTGAAAAAACTCGCCGATGCGCAGCCCGAGCAGCTGCCTGACGAAGCAGGGGTTGGATCGCTGAAGCGAAAACGCGTATGGGCGGACATCAGCGGAAGCAGGTTTACGCCCGAAGAATTGTTCCAGTGCTTCAGTCGGGACTTCAATGAGGCCACGCCCGGAATTGTCGATGCGGAAGTAGAGCCGGGCACGCGCTGCGATCTCGAGCCAGGAGCGACGATCACGATGTCCCTGCCGCTTCGCGGCAACATACAGGTGCGCGCCCAGGAGGTCACCCCAGTCAAGGCGACGCTGGTAACTCTCGAAGGACACCCGCTGGCCGGCGCAGTGCGATTTCTTTCAGAGCAGCGCGGTGATCAGGTGCGATTCGAGGTTCAGGTATACGATCGCCCGGCAAGCATTGCGGACTGGTTCGCAATGAAAGCCCTCGGCGATTCAATGCAGTCGCGAACGTGGGAGAGCGTCGTAAAGCGAATGATAGACGAGAGCGGCGGCGTTGCGGCCGGTGGCATTCAGCAGGACGAGGAAGATCTCGATGAACAACAGACAGATCGAATCGAGGAGTGGCTCAGGGACCTTGTGGTCGAACGGAAGAAACTCGAGCAATCGGGTATTGATACCAAACGCGACTGATTTGTCTTGCCAGAGAACTACGGGAAAAGCGTTGACGTCAACGCTTTTCCTGTAGTTCCGCTTTGGCGCGAATTACTCTTTGAATTCGAGTAATGGCTCCCGGAGCTGGCAATGCTCGCCGCAGCCCAGCTTGTAGCGGTTGCGCGCGAACCAGCGATAGAGTTTTTCTGCAAGCGGCCGCATCAGCGGGATCGAAAAGACCCACGATAGCAGCTTGCCTTTCGGCATGATGTCGAGGATCTGCTCCAGTGCCGCAGCACCCTGCCACGTCCGGCCTGTTCGTGTCTCGATTACCTGTACCGACTCGAGATATGCGCGCGATGGAATCCATGGAAACCGCGCATGCAGCCCCGGGGTCTGCGATGGCAGAATCTCGAGTGTGTTGCCGCTATCCCACTTTGTTAGCATGGCGACGAGGCGCTTGCACACGTTGCAGAAGCCGTCGTAAACGACGGTATACGCGCGGCCGGGCCCGCCAACTGTTGGTGCATCCTCGGGACTATCCTGGCCTGCGATGGTGAACCGAACTACTGGAACTGTCACAGTCAGACCCCGGCTGCAACAGGAGCCTGGGCACTCGCGGCAGTCACTGTCGTCTTCAACGTCGGCGAGTGTGACAGAGTCGCATGGATCGCGCACAACTCGGCCACGCGGCACGCCGCGTTCTGTCGTTGGGGTGGAAGCGACGGCCAGTCGATCTTTGTATCGATGTTGCCGAGCCTGTGCGGATCTTCAACGAATGCCCAGCGTACCTCGACCGCTATGTCGTCGGCATTGAGCTTCGCATTGCTTGCCCACGATGCCAGGACTGAATAAGTGCAAAAGGCCAAACCGCTCGCCAGCATGTGAAACGGCGAATAGAGCTGGTTCGCGGATGCGGCTTCGATCGTCATCGGACCGGGGATCGGCTCCAGCCTGATGGCATCCTCCGCGATCAATGAGATCTTCATGCTCGCTATGACTAGCGAGAATCGTTCCGGGCTGCAGGTTGCTGCTGCGTAAGGCAGTGCAGGGTGCCAAAGCCCCATACGAGGTCAACCGAATGGATACCGACGACTTCCCGCCCGGGAAATTCCGCGGCGATTATTTCGAGCGCGACTCGGTCGTTCGGGTCGTTGAAGGTGGGCACAATGACGATCCCGTTGGCGACGTAAAAGTTCGCATAGCTCGCCGGGAGGCGCTGACCATCCATGACAAGTGGCCGCGGGTATGGAAGCTTCACGACCCGCTGTCCCGCCGCCTCGAGCCTGCGAAGATTGTCGACCGACTGCTGATGATTACCGTCAGTGGGGTCAGCTTCGAAGGCAAGAAGTACGACACCCGGGGCCGAGTACCTCGCGATGTCGTCTACATGCCCGTGGGTGTCGTCGCCAACGCAGCCTTTACCTAACCATATGGTATTGGTGATGCCGAGGTACTCCCGAAAGGCTGCTTCATAATCGGCGCGACCCATCCCCAGGTTGCGGATCTGCACGTCACTCAACAGCCACTCTTCGGTTACGAGCATCGATCCCGCTCCATCGGTCTCGATGCCCCCGCCTTCGAGTACAAAACGAGAGCCGCCGGCCCTCGCGGGTGTAATTCGGGGTAAATCAGTTACCCGTTCCACGGCCTCGCCGACTTTCTCGTCCCGAGAGTAGTTGTCGTACTTTGCCCACCCGTTGAACCGCCAGTTCATCAGCTCGACGTCGCCGTTTTCATTCCAGATGAAAGTCGGGGCGGAGTCGCGAAGCCACACGCGATCGTTCGGAACGACGTGAAGCCGGTAGCCCTCGGCCGAAACGCTGTGCGAATCGAGGGCCTGCTGCGCTGACGCAAGGACCGACTCGTCGTGGCAGAGTATCTCCACTCGCTCATGACGATGGAGCGCGCGGACTATCTCTGCGTACACCCAGGGTATCGCGCCGAGCTTACCGGGCCAGTCTGGCTCATGGTGCGGCCACGCGATCCACGTCGCATCATGACGCTCCCATTCGGCAGGAAAGGTTCGAGTCGTGACCGCGATGTTGATTCCCCTAACCCTCTATGAACCGCGTTAACAGGGGCCCATACGCGTCGATCCGGCGGTCGCGGAGGAAAGGCCAGTTGCGGCGCGTCTCCTCAATCAGGCGGCGGTCGCAATCCACCACGAGCACCTCAGGGTTCGTCCCCGCTTCGGCGAGTTTTCGTCCGAACGGATCCGACACGAACGAGTGCCCGAAAAATTCGATGCCGTCGGTGCCCTCTTCATCCTCATGCCCCACCCTGTTCGGCGATGCGACAAATACACCGTTGGCGATTGCATGGGCGCGCTGCGCAGTCTGCCACGCATCGAGCTGTGATGCGCCGTATTCATCTTTCTCGGCTGGATGCCAGCCGATCGCCGTCGGATAAAAGAGGATCTCGGCGCCGAGCAGCGCAGTTATGCGCGCGGCCTCCGGATACCATTGATCCCAGCAGATCAGGACTCCGATTTTCGCGTATTTGGTATTCCAGACCCGGAATCCGCTTTCGCCCCGATGCTCTCCCGCGTGCGATACGTTCGATTCGCCCGGGGTGAAATAGTACTTCTCGTAAAAGAGCGGGTCGTCGGGGATGTGCATCTTCCTGTACACCCCGAGCATCGTCCCGTCGGCGTCGACGATTGCGGCCGAGTTGCGATAGACTCCAGCGGCTTGCCGTTCGAAGACGGGGACGATCATGACGACGTCGAGCTCCTGCGCCAGCTTCTGCATTTGCGCCACAACGGGCCCCGATATCGGCTCGGCGATGTCGAAGCGCTCGGGTTTCTGTGCTTTGCAGAAGTACGGGGCGTTGAACAGCTCCTGAAGACAGACGATCTGCGCGCCGCGTCCCGCCGCCTCGCGCACCCGCTCTGATGCCCGTTCTACATTTGCATTCGAGTCGGAAGTCACCGCTTCCTGGATCAATCCGACCTTTACGATTGTATTCATGGTTATCCGAAAGCTGATACGTTTATCGCGACACAGGAAGTGGGTTGAGCCCGCACACGAACCCGATCCCCACGAGTGGCCATGACTGACGAAGGCATAAAGGGTCCGCCGAATCAGGATGAGATGATGAAGACATCGGGAGGCACTCCGCTGCCTACCGGTGTCGACAGGCGTGGAACGCGCCGAAGCCATCGCACGCATAGCGTTTTTCGCGCCATCAAGGCGCAGCATTCAGGCGAGCAGACGAGGATGCAGGTTACAGCATCCTGGCTCACGAATCTCGCTAGCGGGACAGGTTTTTTTGTATTCCACGTAGTGGCATTCGCGAGTTGGCTGCTATGGAATTCCCCGTTTTTCGGTTTGCCTCAGTTCGACCCGTTTCCGTTCGGGTTGCTGACGATGATCGTCTCGCTCGAGGCGATTTTCCTCTCGATCTTCGTACTGATGTCGCAGGGCCGCGAGTCACGCATCGGGGAGCTGCGCGAGGAGCTGACGCTGCAGGTCAATCTCCGGATTGAGGAGGAGGTCACCAAGACCCTCCATCTGGTCGCCGGTCTCTACACGCGAATGGGCCACACGCTGGGCAACGATCCTGACCTCAAGGAAATGCTGAAGCCCCTCGATCCCCAGCAGATGGAGCGGGAAGTCACCGAGCAGATTGAAGATGCGATCCCGAGACTCAAGTTCGGCAAGCGGCAATCCGAGGAAGCGTAAGGGCGGAACAGCGGAACAGCGGATCTTTAACGCGAAGAACGCGAATGGTGCGCGAAGGTTCGCGAAGGGTTTGCGAACAGTTTGCCTGGCGCCGCTGATCCCGGCTAGCCATTTCGCAGGGAGAGTTCTCCTTTGTGGGTGTAACAAAAACACCCAGGAAACTACCTTCTCAATTGCGTTGCTCAGGCCCGGCCCTTCGCGAATCTTCGCGCACACTTTCGCGTTCTTCGCGTTAAAAATCTGCGGTTAGGCTCTTACGTTGTTAGCCTGTTACGCCTCGTGACTATCCAAACGCTTTCAGACCAGGTGCCGCAGAACATACGGCAGAATTCCGCCGTGCCTGTAGTAACTCATCTCCTCAGGCGTATCGACGCGCGAGATAGCCTCGAACTCGATTGCACCATCGTCGCCGGTCGCCCGAACGGTTACCGTCGCACGCGGCTTCATCTCATCTGACATGCCGACGATGTCGAAAGTCTCGAAGCCCGTCAGCCCAAGTGTCTGGCGCGTCTGACCGGAAACAAACTCGAGAGGCAGAACTCCCATTCCGACGAGGTTCGAGCGGTGGATTCTCTCGAATGATTCCGCGATGACCGCGCGAACTCCAAGCAGCAACGTTCCTTTCGCAGCCCAGTCACGTGACGAGCCCGTACCGTATTCCTTGCCCGCGATGATGACGAGGGGCACTCCCTGTCGCTGATATTCCATCGACGCGTCGTAGATCGGAAGCGCATCACCGCCTGGAGAAACCGCAGTCAGGCCACCTTCGGTGCCGGGCGCGAGCTCGTTGCGAAGGCGGATGTTGGCGAACGTTCCGCGCATCATCACTTCGTGATTGCCGCGTCTCGCGCCATATGAGTTGAACTCGCTCGTATTGACACCGTGCGCAATGAGCCATTTACCCGCCGGACTCGACGCTGGGATCGAGCCCGCGGGGGAGATGTGGTCAGTAGTGATCGAGTCGCCAAGCAGCGCGAGTGCACGCGCCTCTCTGATTGGCTTGACGCCTGGCGGTGTGAGCGTCATCCCGTCGAAGAACGGCGGGTTCTTCACGTAAGTAGAATCAGGGACC
The DNA here is from genome assembly GCA_031426255.1 of Gemmatimonadaceae bacterium. GTDB lineage: Bacteria > Gemmatimonadota > Gemmatimonadetes > Gemmatimonadales > Gemmatimonadaceae > UBA4720. The sequence goes on from JANPKW010000088.1 coordinate 103,034, forward strand.
CAGGCGTAAAGATCGCCCTCGGGAACAGGCAGTCCCCTCCAGTTTTCGTCGCCGTCAAAAACGTTCGCGTACTGATTCTTGAACATTTCCGCCTTCACCGATCTGAGGATCTCATCTTCGACTTCCTTCGGTGCGGGCCAGATATCCCTTAAAAACACCGGCCCGTCGTTACCAATCCCGATTGGCTCAGTATTGAAGTCGATGTCCATGTTGCCCGCGAGTGCATAAGCGACGACGAGTGGCGGGGACGCAAGGTAGTTGAACCTCGTGAGCGGGTTGATTCGCCCCTCGAAATTGCGATTGCCAGAGAGCACAGCAGCTGCGACGAGCTTGTTGGCCTCGATCGCGTCGGCAATCGGCTGGGGCAGGGGCCCCGAGTTACCAATGCAGGTTGTGCAGCCGAACCCGACTATGTGGAACCCGAGTGTCTCGAGTGATTCGAGTACTCCCGCCGCGTTGAAATAGTCCTGGACGACCTTCGATCCTGGTGCGAGGCTCGTCTTGACCCAGGGCTTTGTCGACAATCCCCTTGCGACTGCGTTGCGCGCCAGTAGACCGGCCGCGAGCATCACGCTCGGGTTCGATGTGTTCGTGCAGCTCGTGATTGCCGCGATGACGACCGCGCCGTGACGCAAGCCGAATGTCTCGCCCTGCATCGTCACCTTAACGGCAGAGTTGTGTCCTGCCTGCTCTTCGGTCGAGGTAGCGACGGCTGTTGGCGAAAGCTGTGGCGAAGCCGCAACCGACATCGCCTGTTTCGCTGCGGCGATTCCGGCAACCGTGCCCGTCTTGCTGAGATCGCCCTCGAGTGCTTCCCGGAACATCTTCTTTGCCAACTTGAGCGGAACGCGATCCTGGGGTCGTTTTGGGCCGGCAATGCTCGGCTCGATCGAGGCAAGATCGAGCTCGATCGTATCGGTGAAGACCGGGTCTGGAGTTTCGTCGGTGCGGAAGAGACCCTGGGCCTTTGTATAGGCCTCGACCAGCTGAACCTGCTGCTCATCCCGGCCAGTAAACCGCAGATACTTCACAGTCTCGGCATCGATCGGGAAGAAGCCCATTGTCGCTCCATACTCCGGAGCCATGTTGCCGATTGTCGCGCGATCCGCAAGCGACAGTGACGAAAGTCCGGCGCCGTAGAACTCAACGAACTTCCCTACGACTTTTTTCTGCCTCAGCATCTGCGTGACTGTCAGCACGAGGTCAGTTGCGGTCGCGCCAGGCGGAAGCTTTCCGTGAAGCTTGAATCCGACGACTTCAGGAATCAGCATGGATACAGGCTGTCCCAGCATCGCGGCTTCGGCTTCAATGCCCCCGACGCCCCAGCCTAACACGCCGAGCCCGTTGATCATCGTCGTGTGTGAATCGGTGCCGACGAGTGAATCGGGATATGCTGTCGTCTCGCCGTTTTCGGTCCGGGTGAACACGGCCTGGGCAAGGTATTCGAGATTGATCTGGTGAACGATTCCGGTGTCCGGCGGCACAACCCGGAAGTTCTCAAACGAATTCTGTCCCCATCGCAGGAACGCGTAGCGTTCCTGATTCCGGTCGAACTCGAGATTCGCGTTGATCAGGAATGCCGCGTCGCTTCCGTACTCGTCTACCTGAACCGAGTGATCGATGACGAGATCCACAGGCTGCAGCGGGTTGATCTTGGCCGGGTCCCCGCCAAGCCGCGCGAGCGCGTCGCGCATTGCGGCGAGGTCAACGACGGCGGGAACTCCTGTGAAATCCTGAAGCAGAACGCGTGCAGTACGAAACGCGATTTCCTTCTCGACTTTGCCTTTAACGTCCCAGTTGGCGAGCGATTCGATGTCCTCGCGTTTGACGAACTTGCCGTCCTCGTTACGGAGGAGGTTTTCGAGGAGGATCTTGAGACTGACTGGGAGGGAGGAGGCTTTGCCGCCCGAAATTGAATCGAGCGAATCGAGGCGGTAGATGGTGTATTCCCGCCCCCCGGCCTCGAGCGTTGACCGGCTTCCGAAAGAGTTCGGATGTGTCATTTTTTTCTTTCTCTGAACTGGCCGCGAAGTCGCAGCCTGTTGTGCTCTGAGCCACTGCCGCGTCGTCGCGCGACTATCGGCAGGCTGGCGTAAATCTAAAGCATATCAGCAGCCATTGACGCCTCCGGAGTGGGTCAGTTTCAGGTTCATGACTGGCGTCGTTTGGGATTGAGGATAGCGGATCGAGGCCTTGTGCGGACTCAGGACACACAGCCATTGACGATCGGCGACTAATTGCGGATCGAGGGCACGTACGGGACGGACTGCGGCAAGGGGATTGGCCCAATGAAGGTGAGCGGTGTTGTCATCTTTTCGGCCCATCCTCAGTCCGCACTTAGTCGTCGATCGTCGATTGCTGTGAGTCCTGAGTCCGCAAAGTCCTCGCCCCGAAATCCTCCCCGAAAGACCAAGATAATTTGTCAAGATCAAACTGACCTACTTCGAACGCCTCGCTGAACAAGGCGCGGTGCAGTAACCAGTCGAATGTATATTTGGCCCATGCGGACTGTTGTGTGGGAGCGAAAGGCTCGCGGGTCCGAGGCGGCCGGGGTCGCCGCAGAGCGTATCAGGAAACGCCTGCAGCCGAAGTGGTACGACCGATTCATCGATCCCGTTGCCGATTTCGGCGAGCGACTCCACGCCTCATGGCAATCGAAGACGCTTACTTCGGCTCCGCCAAGCGCGCCCTGGGTGTACGAGTTGGCTCCCGTTCTCGCGGTTTTCGCGCTCGCTTTCGCGCTGTTCATTGTTGAAGGCAGACCTGCGATGGCGCCGCAGTTTTTCGGGTCGATAGCGGTCGTTATGTTCGGCGTGCGTGCTTACAGAAATTGGCATTCCCGGAATCCGCTTCCCGAAATTCACCTCAGGTCGGGGCGCCATGATGTCCAGTCACTGATCCACGGTATTGCCGCGGGGATTGTTGCATTCATTGAAATGCGAATCGTCACTCACGCATTTGAGGGCCCCACACTTCCAATCAGTTTGTGCCTCTTTGTCACTGCCGTAGTCGTCCTGCTTACCTATCAGTTCCGCGCAGGAGAGCCAAAGGCGCCAGAGAAGCGGCGTACGGCGCTTGGAGTTTTTGCGGGCGTAGCTGTATGGGCCCTCGTTAACTGGTTTTCGATATTCGCCTGGATGTGATGACCGGACGGCCCCGTGCCCACTTAGAATTCTGCGAATGCTCGACATAGATGAATTCCGTACGGCCGTGATGGAGCACGCCGACCTTCCGCGGATTCCCACGCCGATGATTCTGCGCCGCGACGAGGTCGCGCATCTCCGCGTGCAGCGCGCCGTATGGAGAGAGTTGCGCGCGAATCCGGGCTCGATGGCAGTCACAGGTGCGTTTGCGGTGATCGAGATGGGCCAGCTGTACATCACGAACCAGCGCATCCTTCTCGACGGAGTAGCAACGGACCTCAGCATCGAGTACCCGGAGCTTGACGGCGTCTCGATCTCCGACGGCATGCTGTTGCTCCAGCGAATCGGCAAACTCGATCCATATCTCGAGCTCAATTCTCCGGCATGGCTCGAGGTTGTGCTGCTGCTGATCGAGCGGACACGGCGCGGTGGCAGACCGCTCAGAGAGTACCTCGACTCGCCCGTTGTTACCGGCAACGGCGATAAATCAGAAGGGTTAGCCTCCGCGACAGAGCAGGAGCACGCGACACCTCCGGCTCCCATTCATGTGTCGCCACCAACGCCCCCGCCCACACTCGAGGAGCTGCTCGCAAAACTCGACAAGCTCGTTGGGCTCGAGTCGGTAAAGCAAGAGATTCGCACCCTCGTCAACGTCGCTCGAGTCCACGAGATGCGCCGCAAGGAGGGGCTCAAGGTTCCACCGTCGGGATACCATATGGTGTTCTCCGGTCCACCAGGCACTGGCAAGACGACGATCGCCCGGCTGCTCGGCGCCATCTTCCACTCACTCGGGCTACTCTCGAAAGGACATCTCACCGAGGTCGACCGCGCCGAGCTGGTTGCCGGATACGTAGGACAAACGGCGATAAAGACCGATAAGGTCGTCAGGCAATCGCTGGGCGGAGTCCTTTTCGTGGACGAAGCCTACAGCCTTTCACCCGAAAATTCGGATCAGGATTTTGGGCGAGAAGCAATCGAGACGCTGCTCAAGCTGATGGAGGATCATCGCGAAGACCTCGTCGTCATCGTGGCCGGATATCGCGAGAGAATGGAATCGTTTCTCGAATCCAATCCCGGACTTCGTTCTCGTTTCACCCGGTTCATAGACTTCCCTGACTACCAGCCCGATGAGCTCTCACTCATCTTCGTGCGAATGTCGGAGGAAGAAGGCTACACGCTGGCGGAGGGTGCGCTCGACCAGGTCAGGAACACGCTTAAGCAGGAATACGAAGCGCGGACGGGCAACTTTGGCAACGCCAGACTCGTGCGTAACCTCTTCGAGAGATCGCTCACATCCCAGGCGAACAGGCTCGTTGGCGGCACGCCGTCGCGCGGCGAGCTTTGTATGCTGGTGGCTTCGGACATCGTGGGCGCTGAATCGCCGGGCAAGATCCGCGAATAACCCGGCGGTTATGCCGTCTCCCGCCGCTCGACTTTTTCCTGTTCGGTTTTCGCGTCGAGTGCTTCGATCTGATTGTCGTCGCCGTTCAGCGGCCTGTCGTCGGCGCCTTCCGCATTGATCGCGTAAGTCGGGCAGTGATGAACGAAATCACCATCAGCCGGCGACCAGTTGACGACGGGCTGTCGCGCAAACGCCTTTCCCTTCGCGTTCATCTCCATGATCTGCGGCGCAAGCGCCACACACAGTGTACACCCGATGCACTTCTCCTGGTCGACCGAAATCCGGATCTCACGACGAGGAAATATCCCACTCTCCGTACCGAGGGTGTCGAGCTGGCCGAGCACCTCAGCCGCCGCCTTGTAGCCCGCGTCGATGAGTTCGTCAGCATGGCTGAAGCTGAACCAGCCGATGTGGGATACTCGCGGACGTATCAGCAGCATGGGGGGGCCGCTCCATCTCTCGAGGGGGTGCAGCTGGAGAGCGTGCATCATCGTCGTTGCAGCGCGCATATAGATGGCGGTGAACCCATGCTGAGCTATGTTCTCGCGGCGCGCCAGATAGCTGCTCCCCGTATCCACCGCGATGACGACGTCCATTCCCTGCGAGGCTACGCTCGTTGGAAGATTGTCGACGACTCCGCCGTCCACGCAGGTGCGGCCGCCAACTTCGCCGGGTGGATAGAACCCGGGAAGTGCGCATGATGCGTATACCGCATCGATGACGCTCACATTGCGCAGACCCGGTAATCCCCACACGACGGGCGACCCGCGTTGCAGGTCCACGGTGTTCACCAGGAGCGGAGTCTCCAGCTCATCGAAGGTCACGTCGCGCAGCACTGATTCACAAAGCTCTCGAAGCGGCGCCGCCTGATATACTGAAGGCGCTTTCGACCTCTCCAGCACCATGGCGATGCGATTCAGCCTGAACAGATCCTTTCGCTTGAGGGATCGCGCCCGCTCAGCCATCTCTTCCGTATCCATGCCGCCAGCCTTTGCGGCGCAGATGAGCGAGCCTATGCTCGTGCCCGCCAGCACCTCGGGCACAATGCTTCTTTCCTCGAGCGCCTGGAGTACGCCGATGTGCGCGAACCCCTTGAGTCCACCACCACCAAGCACGAGCCCGATCTTTTTCTGATTCTTCAGATTCTGCATTGCATGAGCGTGTGGCGTTGAGCGCTGCCCTTAGAAGCCGGCAGTCGGGAGGATATGTTCTGTAGTCAATGCAACAAAGTCAAAACCGGAAGGCGAAGGAGCAAGCTTGAGAGACGACTTACTCGCTTATCGCGAAGAGTTTCCGATTGTCGGTAAAACGAACTACCTGATCTCGAATTCCCTGGGTCCGATGCCCCGAAGCGTGCCCAGCGAGTTGGCGAAGTATGCGGCCGAGTGGGGTGAATATGGTGTGAAGGCATGGGCGCGGGGGTGGTGGGAGAAGCCAGTCGATACCGGTAATGAGATTGCTCCCCTGATTAATGCGGTCCCTGGCAGCGTGCTGATGCAGCCCAATGTGACGATCGCGCAATTGGCCGTTGTATCCGCTCTCGATTTCTCAGGTTCACGCGACACGATCGTCATGACCGAGCTCGACTTCCCGTCAGTGCGCTACGGCGTCGAGGCACTTGCGAACAGACTGGGGGCGCGGGTAGTGGTCGTCGGGTCCGACGACGGAATCTCAATCGACGAGGCGCGGCTGCTCGAAGCGATCGACGAGCGCACCAGGTTAGTTGCAATCTCTCACGTCCTTTTCAAATCGGCGTTTATCAACGACGCCGGCGTTATCTGTGCGCATGCACATCGGCTGGGCGCATTTGTTTCGCTCGACGCATTTCATTCTGTGGGGATCATCCCCGTTGACGTGCAGGCGAGCGGAGTCGACTTCCTGACGGGCGGGGTGCTCAAGTGGTTGTGCGGTGGACCGGGCGGCTGCTTCCTGTATGTCTCACCAGGTATCCGAGACACACTCTCTCCGGCGATCACGGGCTGGCAGGCACACGCGAGGCCGTTCGCCTTCGAGGAGTCGATGGAGTACGCCGAGGGCTCCTTCCGCTGGCTGAATGGGACACCAGTGATACCCGCGCTCTATGCGGCGGCTGAGGGTCCGAGGATTTTGCGTAGAGTTGGGATCGCCGCGATCAGGGAAAAGAGCAAACGCCAGACGGCGCGACTGATCGAGCTCGCTGATGAGCGCGGCTATCGAGTAAGTGCTCCCCGCGATCCCGAGCGTCGTGGCGGCACCGTGGCGATCGACGTCCCCAACGGGTACGAGGTATCCCAGGTGCTGCTCTCGCAGGGGATACTGGTCGACTATCGCGTGGGAGCCGGCATCAGGGCGGCCCCGTTTTTCTTTACCACTGATGAGGAAATCGAATCACTCATCGCCGCGATCGACGAGTCGATTGAATCCGATTCATGGAGAAAGTTCAGATCCCATACGAGCGTCGTGACCTGAACAGGAACAAGGAGGACACGGAGTCGAAAAAAGAGCGCGCAGAGAAGCGCTACTGGCGACAGTATGGGGTAATCCGCGCAGGAGTTCCCCTACGGCGTCTACCCACTCTCTCGGGAACCTTACGCAGTGGGTAAGGTTGCAATTTTTCAAGATGTTTCAAAGAAATCTTTGAAAACATCTTCAAACGTTCAAATAAATCCTTGAAATAGCTCTTGACCTTTAAAGGAATTATGTGAATAATTCTTCTCAGATTCAAAGAATTGTTTGAATTGTTTTCCAAACTGGACTCGGCTTCACGGAATAGAAAGCTGATGGGAGAAAAGAACTTATGGCCCGTCATCAGAAGCTTCGGATCAAGCACCTGGATCACCAGCTATCCCACTTCCGGCGGGTGGTCGACATGCCACCACCTCGCAGCGGGTGGTTACACGAGATCCGGATAGCCCTGGGCATGACCCTCCGTCAATTTGCCGGGCGGATGGGGTCGGCGGCGCCCCAAAACGCCGGTGCGGTTGAACAGAGCGAGGCTCAGGGGAAAATCAGTCTGAATGCCCTGCGTCAAGCGGCACACGCGATCGACTGTGAACTGGTCTACGCGGTGGTTCCAAGGCGCACTCTGGAAGAGCTGCTCCTCGAACGTGTACGTCAAGTCGCCGTCCAACGCGTCCAGAGTGTAGCGCACACAATGACGCTTGAAAATCAAAGCGTTACACCCGCGTATCTCGAATCTGAAATTCAAGAACTAGTTACCGAAATGATGCATCGGCCTCCGAAGGATCTATGGGAATTGGCACCTTCCCGGTAGAACCAGGGCAAACACCATTATCTGATGAGGAGAAGCTGGGGCTGATCCCTGGCTATATCGTCACCTTGGGGGAGCTGAATGAGTGGGAGGCCGGCAACATCCTGAATGGACACCGCTGGGCGCAGAGGCAGAAAAAGAAAGACATCTTGCACGAGAACTTTATTCGGCAGCTACACCGGCACATGTTCGGTGAGGTATGGGAATGGGCCGGGGAGTATCGCAAGTCTGACAAGAACATCGGTGGTGTCCCAGCCCATCTGATTGCGACGGAACTTCGCGAAGCTCTTAACCACGTCAGGTATCTCGAAAGCCAGAATATTGATCCACGCCAGATCGCAATTGAGCTGCATCACAGAGTTGTAAAGGTCCATCCATTTCCGAATGGAAATGGAAGACTCACACGATTTCTCGCAGACCTGTATCTAAAGAGAAAGGGACAGCGTCCGTTTACATGGGGCGGCGGGCGCGACGTCCGCTGGGAAAGTGAGCTGAAAACAGCTTACATCGATGCGTTGAAGGCCGCTGATAACCTGGACTACTCCTCACTGCTCCACTTTGCGGAGAGCTAGGCTGAAGGCACTCGCGACTGTTTTCTGTGTATACGAACTTGCGCTCTGTTTATATATTGGCGCTTAGGTCTCAGATTTACGTTTCGGTGTAAAAAAAATTGTTACGTAGCACTAGTTGTCACGGTGCGGGAGGAATGGAGAGAGTTGGTAAAGCTTTATTCCCGTGTGTGTACTGCAGACCGCTTCATGGGGGTGTCTTCGTGACGGCTTTCTTGAGTTCCGAGGAGTACGATGAACGAGCCCATCAACTGTACAATGAAGGTCAGTATGATGAAGCCCTGGATGTTCTCCGCGAGGGCCTGGCACTCTATCCCAACTCGGTCGAGCTGCATATAGGCGTCGGCTATGCCTATCACGCGCGCGAAGAATTCGCGTGGGCGCGCCGGAGCTTCGAAGAGGCACTGGTCCTCGACCCTGAACACGAAGATGCCCTCGCCGGCCTCGGCGAAACGCTACTCAAGTTTGGACAGCAGCCCGCTGCGCTCAGAAGCTTCAGGCGCACGCTCGAGCTCGGGTATGAGGATGACATCGAGCTCATGCTGCAGGTCGGGCGCGCGCTTTTTCGCGAAGGGCTGATTGAGGAATCGCGCGAATACTTCGACACCGCGGCGCGCCAGTCGCCCGACTCGGCCGAAGCCGTGTCGTGCATCGGGTACGTTCAGCACAGACTCGGTGAAGACGACGCAGCCATAGCCACGCTCCGCAAGGCCCTGAAAATCGATGAGGATCATACCGAGGCTCGCATCTATCTCGGAAACATCTTTTATGATCGGGGCGATTACGAAGCGGCCCTTTACCACCTCGACAGGTCGGCACCCGACGATCACTGGGACGAGCTGGGCATCTGGCGCCTGATCGAACTCAAGAAGATGGTCTATCGTTTGCGTGACAGTGACCCCGAGCTCAAGCCCTGGGAAGATCGGCTTGCGGAGCTGGCTGGCGAGCCCGACGACATCGATGAGATGCTCGCGGAAATCGAAGCGAGGGCGGCCGAAGCCGCTGAAAAGGAGGCTCGCGGGCAGCTCGAATTGTTCGGCGCGTTGTTGAACAACTTCGTTAAGGAAAAGGCGGCTGAGCCGGATGAACACTGCATCACCATCGACGAGAACCACTCGTTCGAAGGAACCTGGGAAGAAATTCTGAAGAAAATGAGTGAATCACGCGGAATCACGAGCGAAGGCTCGCTGAAAGAATTCATGCAGACCGAGGCACGCCGCGGCTACTCGCTCACAGGCTATCTCATTCCCACGGAAGATGCGGAGAGCTTCATCCGCGGAAGCGCC